>NZ_CDRMUA020000002.1:437500-445000 GCF_977007025.2 Azospirillum largimobile | reverse complement strand
CTCGCTGTCGAACCGCTTTCGGCTTCTTGCCGACATCGACGCTCTGCAGGCCGATCCGGCCGCCGGGGAGCGCACCCGCAAAACCGTGGTGGTGATCGACACCGCCGCGTCCCAGCAATATGCCGAGCTGACCCGGGTGCTGGGCCAGGTCTGCGCCGACGCGTTCGAGGTCGATTGCGCCCACCGCATCGCCGCCTGCCTGCCGGGGCGCACCCGGCTCTACCACCTGTCGCCGGCCCGCTTCGCCTGCATCCTCGTCGATAGGCCGGAGGACGAATTGGCAGCCACTCTCGACCGGATCGGTGCGGCAATCCGCAGCCCCTTCCATTACCAGGGGGTGCCGATCGCGTCCTCCACCGGCATCGGATTCGTCCATCATCCGGACCGGCCGGGCGGAAGCGTGGAACTGCTGCGCGCCGCCGCCAGTGCCGCCCACCAGTCGCTGGAAAAGCAGAAACCCTGGTGCGCCTATGACGAGGGGCAGGACCGCGCCTCTCACCGCGCCTTTCTGCTGCTGAGAAGCCTGACAGAAGCGATCGGCGGCTCCAAAGCAGAAGCCACCGGTACAGCCCCCAGTACCGCCCCCAGTACCGCCCCCAGTACCGCCCCCAGTACCGCCCCCGGCACCGCCATCGGGCGCGACAGGCAACTTCACATTGCCTACCAGCCCAAAATCGACCTGCGCACCGATGCCTGCATTGGGGCAGAGGCGCTGCTGCGCTGGACCCATCCGGAGCTGGGACCGATCTCGCCGGCGGAGTTCGTGCCGCTGGCGGAGCGGACGGCGCTGGTGCGCCCGTTGACAGAGTGGGTGATCGGGGCGGTGCTGGTCCAGATCGCACGGTGGCGTCGACGCGGGATCGCGCTGCCGGTCTCGATCAACATCTCGATGCTGGACCTCGGGGCCAACGACTTTGCCGACCGGGTGGCCGCCATGCTGGACCGGCACGGGGTGCAGGCGGACTGGATCGACTTCGAGGTGACGGAAAGCGCGCTGATGACCGACCGGGCGGTGGTCGACCGGCAGCTCGACCAACTGCGCCGGCTGGGGATCGAGGTAGAGATCGACGATTTCGGCACCGGCCAAAGCGCGCTGTCCTACCTGAAGGACATCCCGGCGACGGCGGTGAAGATCGACCAGCGCTTCATCCGCTCCATCGCCACCGAACGCAGCGACCAGATCATGGTCCGCTCGACCATCGACCTTGCCCACGATCTCGGCTATCGGGTGGTTGCGGAGGGGGTGGAGACCGTCGAGGCCTATGACTGGTTGCGCCTGCACGGCTACGACTTCGGACAGGGTTATCTGTTCTCCCGCCCGCTCGCACCGGAGGCTTTCGAGGACTGGCTGGCGGCGGGGGCCTTCCGGCCCGCCGCCGTGGTTGCGCTGTGACCTACGCCGTCGCCGGGCTCACGGCCGACAGGCAGTCGTCGATGGAGGCCCGTTCGATCTCCGCGTAGAGGTCGAACGGGTTCAGGACGGACTCGCCGAGGTCGGCTTCGAAGCGCTGCTGGTTCGGGCTGGCGGAGAAATCCTGCTGCGCATCGTCGCCCAGGTTGGACTGGAAGATGCCGGCCGCGCTGACCGGCAGGAAATCCTCATAGACCACGGGATCGAAGCGGACGAGACCAGCCCCGATCAACACCTCCAGATCGGCATCGGGTGCCGGCGGGTTGCGGCGTCCGGCATCCGTCAGCGAATAGGTGAAATAGCCGAGCTGCTGGCGGCGGATCTCGTCCCAGCTGTCGGGAAACGGGGCGAAGACCTCCTGCAGGGCGGCCATGTACTCGGCGGCGTTCGACCCGTCTGCGGCCGGGGCGACGAGGCGGCGGGAATCCTGCAGCAAGGCGTCGTACAGCGCACGGCCCTTCGGCGTCAGCGCGATGCCGCGCTGTTCGATCTCGCCGAACCGCGCGGTGTGGACACCCGAACGCCAGCCGTCGCCGTCGCGGAAATCCACCGGCTCGCTCAGCGCCTTGAAGGAGGTCTGGCGCAGAAGGATGGGGCAGCGCCGGGTCGGCGGGCCTTCCACCACCGCCTTGGGTGCGATGCCCTTCTCCGGCATCATCCGCTGCACCGCGTCGATGTCGAGCGTGCGCGGGGTCAGATGGTTGATGTGCGGTCCCTTGAACGAGACGACGTCGGCGATCAGCCGATGGGCGTCATGCAGCCGCTTGTAGAGGTCGAGCGGCACATTGGCCCGGCTGTGCCAGCGGAAGGTTTCCAGTGCCTCCGCAACGAAGCGGGTGGCCTCCTCCTCCGTCAGCCCACCATTCACCTCTGCCTTTTCGATCAAGGCGAGGCAGCCGGCGGTGAAGATGCTGCGGCCGGCCAGCACCTGTTCCGCCTCGTTCCGCAGGGCGGCATCGGCAATCAGGTCGAGCCTCAGCAGCGAGGTGAAGACACGGAACGGGTTGCGGCTCAACGCCTCGTCGGTCACCGGACGGAAGGCGGTGGAATGGACGGGAACACCGGCTTCCGACAGGTCGTAATAGCCGACCGGCTGCATGCCCATCACCGCGAACAGGCGGCGCATGGTGGCCAGTTCATTTGCGGTGCCGAGCCGGATGGCGCCGTGACGCTCCTCCGTGATGCGAGCGAGGCCGCCCGCGGCCTCCAGCCGGCGGCGTTCCGCCGGGTCGGCGGCAAGCACCGCCTCGTTCACGTCCCGAACCAGTTCGACGAGCGTCTGATAGGCCGGCACCTCCGTCCGGTACATCTCCGACATGGCGGTAGAGAACAGGGTACGGATCGCATCGGAGCCGATGAAGGCGGGGCTGAAGGAACTCTGGGCACTCATTGCAAATCTCGCTCGCGTTGCCTGCGTCGGACCGGTCCGATCACTCTTCCGGTCCCTCCCATCGGCCAGCTATAGCAACGAAGCGCCGCATTGGATTGCGATTGTTTTTACCGACTTGATGAGGAAAGCTCATGATGCGGCGGGGTGCGCCCCGCGGCTCCCTCCCCAGCTTCCTCCCGGGTTTCCGCCAGGATCCAGTCGCGGAAGGCGGCAAGCGGCGGATAGCTCGTCCGTTCCGACGGCCACACGATGTGATAAGCGTCCTCACTTTCCATCGGCAGGTCGAGCGCGGGCACCAGTTGCCCCGAGCCCAATTCCTCCCCGATCAGGAAAAGCGGCAGCAACGCCACCCCCAGCCCGGCAACGGCCGCCTGAATGGTGGTGCCGAACTGGTCGAACAGCATGCCATGCACGCCGTCGGCCGGCGTATCGTGCAGGGTCAGCCAGCGTTCCCAGGCATCGGGACGACTGGTCAGGTGCAGCAAGGGGGCAAGCCGCAGATCGCCGGGCTGCCGGAAGCCGAACCGGTCGCGCAGATCGTGACTGCAGGCGGGGATGACCGTTTCCCGGCGCAGAAGCGCCATCTCCCCACCCGGCCAGTCCGGCCGGCCGAAATGGATCGCCACGTCGACTGGATCCAGCCGGAAATCGAAGGGCGCCATGCGCGTCACCAGATTGATGGTCACACCTGGATTAGCAGCCAGGAATTTCGGCAGCCGCGGCGCCAGCCAGCGGACCCCGAAGGTCGGCAGGATCGCGATGCTCAGCGTGCCGCCATAGGGGTTGGCGCGCAGGTTGAGCGACGCGGTGCTGATCTTGCGCAGCGCATCGCGGACCTCGCGCACGTAATACTCCCCGCCCACAGTCAGGCGGATGGTCTGCCGTTCGCGGTGGAACAGTTCGACCTCCAGCAACTCCTCCAGCGCCTTGATCTGACGGCTGACGGCGCTCTGGGTCAGGGACAGTTCCTTCGCCGCCGCGGTGATGCTGCCGCTCCGCGCCGCCGCCTCGAATGCAGTCAGAAGGGACAGGGAGGGGAGGAAGCGGCGAGGGCTCTGCATCTCATTCTCACGGGGAATGACTGGTTGAGCAAACATCACTTTGCCGAAGGGGGTAGGCAAGCGAATCTTCCCAGCTGTCCGTGGATGCGGCGACCCGCTACGCTCACGGAACCGGTCCGGACGGTGTTTCCGGCCGGGAATGACAGGCGGGCAATAACACGGGAAAAGGACCACAGGGAATGCTGAACGATCCGCGGTCGCACGGGCTTTGGGAACGGACGGCACCGCCGGCGCCACCGACCACGCCGCTGACCGGCGCGGTCAGGGCAGACGTGGTGATCGTCGGCGCCGGATATACCGGCCTGTCGGCCGCCCTGCATCTGGCGGAAAGCGGTGCAGACGCGGTGGTGGTTGAGGCGGTGGAGATCGGCTTCGGCGGCGCCGGCCGCAATGTCGGGCTGGTCAACGCCGGCATGTGGGTGATGCCAGACCAGCTCGTCAACACGCTGGGGCCGGTCTATGGAGAGCGATTGATCGAACTGCTCGGCAATGCTCCGCGCACCGTATTCGACCTGATCACCAAACACGCCATCGCCTGCGAGGACGAGCGCAGCGGCACCCTCCATTGCGGCGTCGGTCCTGCGGGCTTGCGCGAACTGGAGCAGCGTGCGGAAATCTGGCAGAAGCGAGGAGCGCCCGTGCGCCTGCTCGACGCAGCGGAAACGGCGGAGAAGGTCGGTACCAGGGCCTACACCGGGTCACTTCTCGATTTGCGGGCCGGCACCATCCAGCCGCTGGCCTATGCCCGCGGGCTGGCCACCGCCGCCGTGAAGGCGGGTGCCCGCATCTTCACCCGCAGCCCGGTCCAGTCGGCAAGCGAGGCCGGCGGCAAATGGGAGGTGAAGACGGCGACCGGCAGCGTGCTGGCCGATTGGGTGATCGTCGCCACCGACGCCTACAGCATCGGCCCCTGGATGCAGCTGCGCACCGAACAGGTTCACCTGCCCTACTTCAATCTGGCGACGGAGCCACTGTCCGAGCCCATGCGGAAAGCCATTCTGCCGGAGCGGCAGGGTGTGTGGGACACCAAATCGGTGCTCAGCTCCTACCGGTTCGACCGCCAGGGACGATTGGTATTCGGCAGTGTCGGCGCCTTGCGGGGATCCGGAAACGCGGTGCACCGGGCCTGGGCACAGCGTTCGCTGGCCGCTCTGTTCCCGCAGCTCGGCCCGGTGCGGTTCGAATCCGAATGGTATGGGCAGATCGGGATGACCAAGGACAACCTGCCCCGCTTCCACCGGCTGGGCCGCAACGTGATCGGCTTCAGCGGCTACAATGGCCGCGGCATCGCCCCCGGCACGGTTCTCGGCCGCTGCCTTGCCGACCGCATCACCGGCAAGCTCACCGACGCGGAGATGCCGCTTCCCGACACGGCCCTGGAAACGGTCGCCGGTCGTGCGGTGCGCGAAGCCGCTTACGAATACGGGGCGCAGGCGACCCACTTCATCGGCGCGCGGCTGCCGGGTCGGATCTGACCTGGTTCGAAAAACGGGCATGGCCGGAGTAGACCGGCCATGCCCATCCGCAATGCAGACCCCTTTACAGGCGCCTTTTACAGCCCCCAGGCCCCGCTTTCCGCCGGGTCGACGACCTGGATGTTATTCTCCACCCCCTTCACGCCGGGAACGCTTTCCGCCGCGACGCGTATGGCGTCGCGCTGGGACGCACTGCTGATGAAGCCCCAGAGATGAACGATGCCGTTCCGGACGACGATGGCGTCGTGCGACCGCGAATCCCAGGACAGTTCCTTCATGGCTGCGGTGACACGCTCCTTCAGCACACGGTCGTCAGGGGCCGCCGCGGCGGTCTCCGGCGAGACGCTGGCCAGTGCGCGCAGCAGGTTCGCCCGGCTGATGATGCCGATCAGGTTGCCCTGACGGACCACCGGCACGCGTTTGATCCGGCGCGTTTCCATCAGCCGCACGACCTCCTCGGGCGAGGCGCTTTCGTCGACGGTGGTGACATGGGCGGTCATGACGTCCGTGACCTTGCGGGCATGGGACTTGACGAAATCCTCCGCCGGCAGCGTGCCGCCGGACACCAGCCCCAGCCACCAGGAGCGGTGGCGCTCGGTCCCGAGTTCCACCCGGCGCAGCAGGTCGCCCTCGCTGATGATGCCGACCACCTTGCCGGCCGCATCCACCACGGGCATGCCGCTGATGTTGTTCTCCAGCATCTTCTTGGCCGCGTCGGCGACAGTCGCGTCCGCGCCGATGGTGATGACCCGCGGTGTCATCAGATCGATAGCCTTCATGGTTTCGCTCCCCCTTGATGTTGTGCGGTGAGGTAAGAGTAGGGGAGCGGCCAACCGAGGGCGATTGATCTGCCGCAAATCGGCGGCAGGCTTTCCGCATGGTGAAAAAGACCGTCGGCCCAAACGGCAAAACGCCCCGGCTGGTGAGAGCCGGGGCGTTTCTGATGTTCGTGACGATGCCAGCGTGTTTGCTTCGGTTTGGCGTCTCTTGAGCCTGAGTGACCTGGCGGCGACCTACTCTCCCACGTCTTAAGACGCAGTACCATTGGCGCGGAGGCTTTTCACGGCCGAGTTCGGGATGGGATCGGGTGTTTGACACCTCGCCATGACCACCAGGTCACCAAGGCTCAAGACCGACGCTAATCCGAAGCGTAGCGCTGTTCAGTGCAAGTGAGGGTGAGAATGTATCGAACTGGCGGTGTTGCGTCAAGCAGGGCCCAACAAGCAGGCTTGCTGCTGCGCATGGCGCGGTTTGTGGGGTCGAGATCAAGCCGATCGAGCGATTAGTAAGGCTTAGCTTCAGACATTGCTGCCCGTCCACATGCCTCCTATCGACGTGATGGTCTGTCACGGCTCTCAAGGGAGCTCTGGTTTAGAGGTGGGTTTCCCGCTTAGATGCTTTCAGCGGTTATCCCGTCCATACTTAGCTACCCGGCCATGCCACTGGCGTGACAACCGGTGCACCAGAGGTATGTCCATCCCGGTCCTCTCGTACTAGGGACAAATCCTCGCAAAACTCCGACACCCACGGCAGATAGGGACCGAACTGTCTCACGACGTTCTAAACCCAGCTCACGTACCACTTTAATCGGCGAACAGCCGAACCCTTGGGACCTGCTCCAGCCCCAGGATGTGATGAGCCGACATCGAGGTGCCAAACGACTCCGTCGATATGGACTCTTGGGAGTCATCAGCCTGTTATCCCCGGCGTACCTTTTATCCGTTGAGCGATGGCCCGTCCACGTGGAGCCACCGGATCACTATGGCCGACTTTCGTCTCTGCTCGACTTGTCAGTCTTGCAGTCAGGCGGGCTTATGCCATTGCACTCGACGAGCGATTTCCGACCGCTCTGAGCCCACCATCGCGCGCCTCCGTTACACTTTGGGAGGCGACCGCCCCAGTCAAACTACCCGCCATGCAGGGTCCCGGACCCGGATCACGGGCCACGGTTAGATGCCAGAGACTTCAAGGGTGGTATTTCAAGGTTGGCTCCACCCGGGCTGGCGCCCAGGCTTCCAAGCCTCCCACCTATCCTACACATGAAGTCCCTAGCACCACTGCAAAGCTGTAGTAAAGGTGCACGGGGTCTTTCCGTCTGACCGCGGGAACTCCGCATCTTCACGGAGAGTTCAATTTCGCTGAGTTGGTGTTGGAGACAGCGGG
>NZ_CDRMUA020000002.1:0-432500 GCF_977007025.2 Azospirillum largimobile | reverse complement strand
GCGGCCGCGACCGTTGCCGCCCCGGCGAAGCGCTGATCCTGACCGGACACTGCTATATGCGGGGCGGCGCCCTGTCCGAGCTGAGCGAGCGCAAGATCCTGGGCGGCAACCTGCACGCCTTGCCGGTCGACATTTTCCCAGAAGACGCGGCCTATGTCGCGCTGGGCCACCTGCATCGGGCGCAGGCGGTCGGCGGGCGCGAGGCCGTGCGTTACAGCGGTTCGCCGATCCCGCTGGCGCTGGACGAGCAACCCTATCCCCATCAGGTGGTTCTGACCGAGTTCGCAGGCGGCCGGCTGGTCGGGCATGAGGCGTTGCGGGTGCCGCGGCATGTGACGATCCACCGGGTCAGCGAAGCCAGTCCGGAGGCGGCACTCGACAGGCTGAAGCGGCTAGACTTGGACGGCGCCCTGCCCCGCGACGCCTGGCCATTCCTGGAGGTGACGGTCACCCTGCCGGAGCCGCGCCCCGCCCTGCGCGACGAGGTCGAGGCGGTGCTGGCCGGCCGGCCGGTGCGGCTGCTGAAGCTGGGGGTGCGGCTGACCGGCAGCGGGCAAACGCTGGCGGACAGCGCGCCGCCGGTCGATCTGGCTTCGCTGGAGCCTGAAGAGGTGTTCCGGCGGCTCTACCGCCGCAGCCATGAAGGCGACCCGGACCCGGACCTGATGACGGCCTTCCATGAGTTGCTGACCGGCGTTCAGGAGACGATGTGATGCGGATTCTCGCGGTGCGCGGCGCCAACCTGACCAGCCTGGACGGCCCCTTCGCCATCGATTTCGACCGGGAGCCGTTGCGGCGGGCCGGCCTTTTCGCCATCACCGGGCCGACCGGCGCCGGCAAGAGCACGATCCTGGATGCCTTGTGCCTTGCCCTGTTCGACAGCATGCCGCGGCTCCCGGAGGGGCGCGGCGAGATGCTGGGCCCCGAGGGCGATCCCAACAGCATCCGCACCACCGACGTGCGCACGGTCCTGCGGCGGGGCGCAGGGTTCGGCTGGGCGGAGGTGGATTTCGTCGGGATCGACGGCGACGCCTATCGCGCGCGCTGGGAGGTGCGAAGGGCGCGGCAGAAGGCGCAGGGTGCCTTGCAGCAACAGAGCATGTCGCTGAGCAGCCTCGACGGCGAGCGGCGCTTCGGCGACGGCAAGAAGAGCGTATTGGAGGAGATCGAATGGCGGCTCGGCCTGACGTTCGAGCAGTTCCGTCGGGCGGTCCTGCTGGCCCAGGGCGATTTCGCCACCTTCCTGAAGGCGCCGCCGCGCGAGCGGTCTGCCCTGCTGGAACTGCTGACGGGGACGGAAATCTACTCCCGGCTGTCCGTCGCGGCGCATGAGCGGGGGAATGCGGAGAAGCAAACGCTCGACAGGTTGGTGGCGCAAGGCGGCGGCATCGGGGTGCTGAACGACGATGACCGCGCCGCCTTGCAGACTGAGGCCGGCGAAGCGGCGGATGCGGTGCGTGGCGGTGAGCAGGCGCTGGCCCTTGCCCAGGCAGCGCTGGCTTGGCATGAGCGCGACGGGCAACTCGCGGCGGCCGAGGGCAAGGCGGTCGAGGCAGCCGAAGCGGCGGAGCGGGAATGGGTCGAGGCGGAGGGACGGCGTGAGGCGGCTGCCCGGCTGCGCGGGCTTCAACCGCTGCGCCCGCTGCTGGCCGATGCCGACAGGGCGAGCGGCGAAGCTGCCGAAGCAACAGCGGCCGTGGAGCGCGCAACGGAGGCCCGGGAAGCGGCGCGGCTGGCGGTGGAGCAAGCCGCCGCCCGTCATGGCGAATCCCGGCGGCGCTTCGAAGCCGCTTGCGCGGAGCAAGCCAAGGCGGAACCGGATCTTGAACGAGCGGCCGACCTGGACGGGCGGATTACGGCGCTGACGAGCGAGCAAGAAACCGCCGAGGCGACGGCAAAGGCGGCGGCGCAGCGGAGCGGCACGGCGCGGAAAGCGGCGCAGGACATCGACACCACCCTGTCGGCGGCACGCAACGATGCCGCGCGGCTGGAGGTCTGGCTGCGGGATCAGGCGATCTTCGCCGTGGTGGCTAACCAGTGGGAGCGCTGGGATCGGCTGTTGGAACGCGCCATCGCCGATGGACGAGCAAGGGAGGCTGCCGCCCGGGAGCGTCTACGGCTGGAGCAGGAGCTTGCCTCGACGGAAGCCGCTGCCGAAGGCGTGGGAATCCGGCTCGCCGAGGCGAGGGAGCGCTGCCGCACGGCCGAGCAGCGGCTGGAGACCCTGCGGAGCGAGGCGGCACCGTCGCTCGACGAGGCACGGCAGGCACGGGGCGAGGCCGGCCGCCGGCGGGACGGGCTGCTGGCGCTGCTCGCCACCGGCGACGCGCGCCAGCGGCTTACCACGGAGCGTGAAACGGCCGAGAGAGAGCGGCTGCAACGGCTGGGCGAGGCGGAGCGTGACGGAACGGCGGCGCGGCAGCTTGCCGAAAGCCGGGCCGGGCAACGCGCGGCGGTCGAGGAGGCGGAACGGACCCTGCAACGGCTGCTGCTGGCCCAGCGCGAGGATGTGGAAAGCCTGCGCGGGAGGCTGGTGGAGGGGGAAGCCTGCCCGGTCTGCGGATCGGCGGACCATCCCTGGGCAGGCGCCGGCGTGACTCCGCTCGGCCGGGTGACGCAGGATCAGGAGCGGCACCTTGCCGGGTTGCGCGAGATACTGGCCGCGACGGTCGCCCGCCACGCGGCACTGGAGGCGGCCGAACGGGCGGCGCGCAAGGAGGCCGACGGGCTGGCGGCACGGCTGGCGGCTCTCGCACGGGAGGCCGAAGGGCTTGCGGTCCGTTGGGCCGAGCAGGCGGCGGTGGCCGGCTGGGATGTTGTCGGCTGGGAGGTTGAGGGCGGAACGCTCGCCGACATCCGTCGGGCGGTCGAAACGGTGGACCGGCAGCTTGCGGCCATTGCATCCGACGAGGAACAGGCACTTGACCATCGCCGGCGGCTGGATGCGGCGCAGCAGGAGCATCGGCGGCTGGAGACCGCGGCGGCCGGGCTGGCAACGGAATGCGAAGCGACCCGGCAGCGGCTGGCGGACGGACGGCAGGCCTTGGCGCTCGCGGTGGCCGCACTCGAGCGGACCGAGGCCGACCGGCAATCCGCTCTGGCGGAGTTGGCCGAAGGGCTGGCCGGAGATGCCGAGTGGCGGTCTCGGCTGGAGCGGGGGCCGGAGGATTACTGGGCCGGGTTGGCGGCACGGGTGGCCGAATATCGGAAAAAGACCGATGCGCTGGCCCGTGCCACCCGCGAGGTCGAGCGGGCCAGCGGCGTGCGGGCGGTGCAGACCGCCGAGATGGACGCCGCACTGCGGGCGGAGGAGGAGGCACGCGGGCGGGCCGGCGATCTGGCCGCGCGGCTGGCGGAGGCGCGGACGGCGCGCGGCGCTCTGCTGGGCGGGCGGGCGGTGGCCTTGGTGCGCAAGCTGCTGGCCGGCGAGCGGCACGAGGCCGAAGCACTGATGGAGAAGGCCACCTTTGCGCGGCAGGATGCCATCGCCCGGCTATCGGCAGCGGAACAGGAACGGGAGACCCGCGGCGAGGCCGCCCGGCTGTGCGCCGACAAGGCCAGGGTTGCCGGGGAGCGGCTAGAACGGGCGGTGGCCGAACGGGGGGTCGGGTTGGAGGAGGTCCGCCGGCTGCTGGCGGCCGCCGAAAGCGAACTGGAGGCGGAAGAACTGGCGCTGGCGGTGCTGGAGCGGGCGCGTGGCGACGCGGCGCTCGTGGTTGCCGAACGACGCCTGCAGCGCGCTGACCATCATGCGCCGGGCCATCATGCGGCGGGCCATCATCCGGCCGGCCGCCCGGCGCTGAGTGTCGACGAAGCCGCCGCGGTGGCGGAGAGCACCCGCGTGGTGTTGGAACGGGACCGCGACCGGCTGGGCTCGGCGCGCGGGCGGTTGGAGGCCGATGACGCCAACCGGCAGCGGCTGGCCGGGTTGACGGCGGCGATCGAGGCGCAGCAGGCGCGCTGCGCACTGTGGGGCAAGATGGCGCAGCTGATCGGTTCGGCGACCGGGCAGAAGATGCGCAATTTCGCCCAGAGCCTGAGCCTGGACCTTCTGCTGACCCACGCCAACCGGCATCTGGAGGAACTTGCCCGCCGCTATCGGCTGGAACGGGTGGCGGGGGCCGATCTGGAAATCCAGGTGGTCGACCGCGAGATGGGCGACGAACGGCGCGGGGTGCACAGCCTGTCGGGCGGCGAGCTGTTCCTGGTGTCGCTTGCCCTGGCGCTCGGACTGTCGGCGATGGCCGCGGGGACCTCCGGCGGGATCGGCACGCTGTTCATCGACGAGGGATTCGGCACACTCGACCCCGACAGCCTGGACGTGGCGTTGTCCTGTCTGGAAGCCTTGCAGGCGGGCGGGCGTCAGGTGGGGGTGATCAGCCACGTTCCGGCGATGGTCGAGCGCATCGGCACGCAGATCCGCGTGATGCCGCTGGGCGGCGGGCGCAGCCGGGTGACGGTGCAGTCGGTGGCGGGGACGGCGCTGGGGGTGGCGATGGAGGAGGTGGAGGGGGTTTGAGGGGAGTGGTTGCGGCGGTTGCCCCCTCCCTAGCCCTCCCCCGCTAACGCGGGAGAGGGGACTGCCGCCGCTTCACGTTTCAGTATACGCCGCCAAAAATCCTAACCCCTCTCCCGCGAAGCGGGGGAGGGATGGGGAGGGGGCAACCGCTTCCTGAACTCCCCTCAGCGCCCCCGCTTCGCCAGAAACGCCAGCCGTTCCAGCGTGTGCACGTCCTGCTCGTTCTTCAGCAGCGCGCCGCACAGCGGCGGGATCAGCGTGCGGGCATCCTTGGCGCGCAGGGTCTCGGGATCCACGTCCTCCACCATCAGCAGCTTGATCCAGTCCAGCAGTTCGGAGGTGGAGGGCTTCTTCTTCAGGCCGGGAACCTCGCGCAGGTCGTAGAACAGGTTCAGCGCCTCGCGCAGCAGCGCGGCTTTCAGGCCGGGGTAATGGACATCGACGATCCGCTCCATCGTCTCGCGGTCGGGGAAACGGATGTAGTGGAAGAAGCAGCGGCGCAGGAAGGCGTCCGGCAGTTCCTTCTCGTTGTTGGAGGTGATGATGACGATGGGGCGATTGGCCGCCTTGATCGTCTGGCGGGTTTCGTAGACGTGGAACTCCATGCGGTCGAGTTCCAGGAGCAGGTCGTTGGGGAACTCGATGTCGGCCTTGTCGATCTCGTCGATCAGCAGGACGGGGGCCTCCGGCGCCTCGAAGGCTTCCCACAGCTTGCCGCGGACGATGTAGTTGGCGATGTCGTGGACCTTCGCCTCGCCCAGCTGGCTGTCGCGCAGGCGGCTGACCGCATCGTATTCATAAAGGCCCTGCTGCGCCTTGGTGGTGGACTTCACATGCCAGGACAGCAGCGGCTTGTTCAGCGCGCGGGCGATTTCCACCGCCAGCACAGTCTTGCCGGTGCCGGGTTCCCCCTTCACCAGAAGCGGCCGTTCCAGCGTGATCGCGGCATTGACCGCCACCATCAGGTCGTCGGTGGCGACATAGCGGTCGGTGCCGGTGAAGCGCATGGGCCTGCTCCCTCAAACGACGATGTTTCAGTCCACGATAAACAGTGTGGCGCCGATTTCGGTCGAGGACCGATGCGGGTGGTCGCCGAAATCCGAGACCTGATAGCTCATGCCCGCGGTCAGGACGAAGCGGCGGCCATCCTTCAATTCGGTGATCAGTTCACCGCTGACCACGAACAGAACATGGCCGCGGTCGCACCAATGGTCGGCCAGGTAGCCCGGCGTGTATTCGACCATCCGCACCCGCAGTTCCCCGGTGCGGAACGTGCGCCACAGCGCCTTGCCGGATTCGCCCGGATGTTCGGTGACCGGGACAGCGGCCCAGTCGGTCACGGTGAAGGGAAGAGTCGGGAGTTCCATCGCCGGACCTCGACAAAAACGGCATGAACGGAAAAACGGCCCCCGGAGCAGTCCGGGGGCCGGGTTCCATCAGGATCAGGAGGCCTTCTTGGCCGCGATGGCCTTTTCGATGGCCTCGACCGCCGCCGGGGCCAGCGAGGCGTCGGGGCCGCCGGCCTGGGCCATGTCCGGCCGGCCGCCGCCGCCCTTGCCGCCCAGCGCCTCGGCGCCGACGCGGACCAGATCGACGGCGCTCAAGGTGCCGGTCAGATCGTCGGTCACGCCGATGACGATGGACGCCTTGCCCTCGTTGGACGCGATCAGAACCACGACGCCGGAGCCGACCTGCTTCTTCAGCTCGTCGGCCATCGGCTTCAGGTCCTTGGCCGGCAGGCCTTCGACCACGCGGGCGGCGACCTTCACGCCGGCGACGTCCTTGGCCTCGTTGCCGCCCTCGGCCTTGGCGCCACCTCCCATGGCCACCTGGCGGCGCAGGTCGGCCAGTTCACGCTCCATCTTGCGGCGTTCCTCGACCAGGACCGCCACGCGGGCCGGGACCTCGTCGGGCTTCACCTTCAGGACGCTCGCCGCCTCGGTCAGCAGATGGTCGCGTTCGGACAGCCACGCCTTGGCGCCGGTGCCGGTCAGCGCCTCGATGCGGCGGACGCCGGCGGCGACGGCACCCTCGGAGACGATCTTGAACACGCCGATGTCGCCGGTGCGGCGGACATGGGTGCCGCCGCACAGCTCGATGGAATAGTCGCGGTCGAGTTCACCATGCGGACCGCCCATGGAGACCACGCGGACCTCGTCGCCGTACTTCTCGCCGAACAGGGCCATGGCGCCCTGGCCACGGGCCTCGTCCGGGGACATCAGGCGCGTGATGACCTCGCTGTTGCCCAGAACGCGGCGGTTCACCTCGTCCTCGACGGCGGCGATGTCGGCGGCGGAGAGGCCGGTCGGCTGGCTGATGTCGAAGCGCAGACGCTCCGGCGCGACCAGCGAGCCCTTCTGGGTGACATGGTCGCCCAGCCGGTGACGCAGCGCCTCGTGCAGCAGGTGGGTGGCGGAGTGGTTGGCGCGGATGGCGGCGCGGCGCTCGCTGTCGACGCGCAGTTCGACAACATCGCCGACCTTGAGGGTGCCCTTGGTGACGGTGCCGACATGGGCCCACACCGCACCCAGCTTCTTCAGCGTGTCGGAGACCGCGACCTCGGCCCCGCCGGCGGAGAAGATCACGCCGGCATCGCCGACCTGACCGCCCGATTCGCCGTAGAACGGCGTCTGGTTGACGACGACCATCACCTGATCGCCGATGTTGGCGGCCTCGACCCGGGCATCGCCCTTGACGATGGCGGTCACCTTGCCCTCGGCGACTTCGGTGTCGTAGCCGAAGAACTCGGTGGCGCCCAGTTCGTCCTTGATCTCGTACCACAGCTTCTCGGTGCCGACCTCGCCCGAGCCGGCCCAGGATTCGCGAGCCTTGCGGCGCTGCTCGTCCATCGCCGCCTTGAAGCCGGCCTCGTCGACACCGCGGCCCTGGCCGCGCAGAACGTCCTGCGTCAGGTCGAGCGGGAAGCCATAGGTGTCGTACAGCTTGAAGGCGACGTCGCCGGCCAGCGGCTGGCCTTCGCCGAGATGACCGACCTCATCCTCCAGCAGGCGCAGGCCGCGTTCCAGCGTCTGCTTGAAGCGGGTTTCCTCCAGCTTCAGCGTCTCGACGATCAGGGCACGGGCGCGGTTCAGTTCCGGATAGGCGTCGCCCATCTGCTGGATCAGCGCCGGGACCAGACGGTGCATCAGCGGCTCGCGCGCGCCGATCATGTGGGCGTGACGCATGGCGCGGCGCATGATGCGGCGCAGCACATAGCCGCGGCCTTCGTTCGACGGCAGCACGCCGTCGGCGATCAGGAAGGAGGTGGAGCGCAGATGGTCGGCGATGACGCGGTGCGACACGGCATGCGCGCCGTCCGGCGCCGTCTTGGTCGCCTCGGCCGACGCCACGATCAGCGCCCGCATCAGGTCGATGTCGTAATTGTCGTGCTTGCCCTGCAGGACGGCGGCCAGACGCTCCAGCCCCATGCCGGTGTCGATCGACGGCTTGGGCAGCGGAACCAGATTGTCCGGACCCAGCTGTTCATACTGCATGAACACGAGGTTCCAGATCTCGATGAAGCGGTCGCCATCCTGGTCCGGGCTGCCCGGCGGGCCACCGGCGATGGACGGGCCGTGGTCGAAGAAGATCTCGGAGCAGGGGCCGCAGGGGCCGGTGTCGCCCATGCGCCAGAAATTGTCGTCGGTCGGGATGCGGATGATGCGGTCGTCCGACAGGCCGGCGACCTTGCGCCAGATGCCCGCCGCGTCCTCGTCGGAGGTGTGGACCGTCACCAGCAGCTTATCGGCCGGCAGGCCGTATTCCTTGGTGATCAGGTTCCAGGCGAACGCGATGGCGTCGTCCTTGAAATAATCGCCGAAGGAGAAGTTGCCCAGCATCTCGAAGAAGGTGTGATGCCGCGCGGTGTAGCCGACATTGTCCAGGTCGTTGTGCTTGCCGCCGGCGCGCACGCATTTCTGCGAGGTGACCGCGCGCTTGTAGGGCCGCGTTTCGGCACCGGTGAAGACGTTCTTGAACTGGACCATGCCGGCATTGGTGAACATCAGCGTCGGGTCGTTGCGCGGCACGAGCGGCGACGAGTCGACGATCTGATGGCCCTGCTTGGCGAAGAAATCCAGGAACGTGCGACGGATGTCGTTGGCGGTCTGCATACGGTCAAGGCTCCGGGTGCGCGGCTAAGGCCTTCCATTGGCCGAACCGTGCTTTTAGCGCGAGAATGGCGGCATGTCCACGACGGACGGATTATTACCCTGCGTCACGGCAGACAACAGGCAAACAGTCGGCCGGCGGCGGGCTTACTCGGTCTCCGCCGCGGCGCGTGCCTTTTCGATGCGACGGCCGATGATGATGGCGATCTCGTACAGCCCGATCAGCGGAACCGCCAGGCTGACCTGGCTGATGACGTCCGGCGGGGTCAGGATCGCCGCGGCGACGAAAGCGCCGACGATGGCATAGCGCCGCTTCGACGCCAGCGCGTCGGTGCTGACGATCCCCACGCGCACCAACAGGGTCAGCAGCACCGGCAGCTGGAAGGCGATGCCGAAGGCAAAGATCAGCGACATCACCAGATGCAGGTATTCGCCGACGCGCGCCTCGAACTCGATGGGCAGGGCATTGGCGTCGCCGCCGGGGTGGAACTCGAAGCCCAGGAAGAAGCGCCAGGCCATCGGGAAGATGAAGTAATAGACGATGCCGGCACCGGTCAGGAACATCACCGGAGTCGCGACCAGGAAGGGCAGGAACGCCTTGCGCTCGTGCTTGTACAGGCCCGGCGCCACGAACATCCAGATCTGGCTGGCGATGATCGGGAAGGAGATGAAGCAGCCGGCCCAGAACGCAACCTTCACGTAGGTGAAGAAGGCTTCCGTCAGGCCGGTGTAGATCATCCGCCGCCCCTGCCCCGCCAGCAGGTCGGCCAGCGGTTGGACCAGGAAATTGTAGATCCGGTCCGACACGGCGTAGCACAGCAGAAAGGCGATCAGGATGGCGCCGACCGACCACATCAGCCGGTTCCGCAGCTCGATCAGATGATCGATCAGCGGCATCTTGCTGTCTTCGAGTTCGTCCTGATGCGTTTCGCCGGTCATGGTCCGTCTTCGACCTTAGGTCTGCTTATCGGTGGACTGGGCGGAGGCCACTTCGGCCGGCTGTGCCGCCGGTTGGGTGGCCGGCGGCACAGGGGCCGGCTGGGGCGGCTGGGTGGTGATCGGCGACGGAGCGGCAGACGGCGGCGTGCTGTCGGCCACCGCCGGGGCCGGCATCGGCGTCTGCGTCGGCACCGGCGCCTGGGGCAGATCCGGTTCCGGGGTGCTGCCGGCATGGCCGTTCAGCCCCACGTCGAAGCCCTTGGGATCGAAGGCCTTCCCCACCTCCCCCTTCGGGTCGATGGTGTCCTCCATCATCTTCTTGATGTTCAGGTCGCGGGTCTTCAGGGCTTCCTTGCGAAGCTCGTCCAACTCGGTCTCCCGCATCATGTCGTCGATGTGGGTCTGGAATTCGCGCGCGACGCCTCTCGCCTTACGCACCCATTTGCCGAGCGTGAAGATCGCCTTGGGCAGATCCTTGGGCCCGATGACCACAAGGGCGATGACGGCGATCACCATCAGTTCGGACCAAGCGATGTCGAACATGTTCTTCCGGCTTCACGAATGCGGTGGGCAGGATGGCGCGCGAACGGAACCCACGAGGAACCCGCGCGCCCGCCGGTCAGCTGCGGACCGCCTCGTCCTTTTTGGCCGCGGTTTCGGCCGTGTTGGCCGGCTGGTTCGGGATGACCTTGGCATTGGCGCCGGGGGCATTGGCGCCGGACGCGGCGTCATCGCTGTCGTCCTGCAGGCCCGCCTTGAAGGACTTCACACCCTTGGCGAGATCGCCCATCACCTTCGGCAACTTTCCAGCGCCGAACAGGAGAAGAACGATCAGTAGAACGATGATCCAGTGCCAGATGCTGAAAGAACCCATGGCGCGCCTATCACGTTTGAACGGCCTTTGCGGCGGGCCGGCACTATGGCAGAAAGGCCATTGGGCCGCAACGTTCGCCCCACCATCCTTAACCGGTTGTCATTGAGGTTTCACGGGAATTCGCGCGGACCGGCCGGAAAATCACCGGCCGGCTCAGGACTCCTCGTCGCCGTCGTCGCCCGATGCGGCAAAGCCGCCGTCATCCCCGGCCGACCCAAGTCCCAGAAGCACCGGACGGCTGTCAAGCAGGCCGGCGGCACGCAGGTCGTCGACGCTGGGCAGATCGCGCAGGCTTTCCAAGCCGAAATGATCGAGGAAATGGTCGGTGGTGATCCAGGTCAGCGGCCGGCCCGGCGTCTCCCGCCGCTTGCCCGGCCGGATCCAGCCATGCTCCATCAACAGGTCCAGCGTGCCCTTGCTGGTCGCCACGCCGCGGATGGATTCGATCTCGCCCCTGGTCACCGGCTGGTGATAGGCGATGATCGCCAGGGTTTCGATCGCCGCGCGCGACAGCTTGCGCGACACCTCCTCCTCCCGGCGCAACTCCGGCGCCAAATCGACCGCGGTGCGGAAGGCCCAGCCGCCGCCGGTGCGCACCAGATTGACGCCGCGCGGGGCGTAATGGGCGCGCAGTTCCTCCAGCAGCAGACCGACCTCCGGCCCGACGCGGCCGGCCAGCGTCTCCTCGTCCAGCGGTTCGGCCGAGGCGAACAGCAGCGCTTCCAGCAGGCGCAGCCGGCCGATGCGGGCCTCCGCCTCCTGGGCGTCGGTGACTTCCTTGATCATGGTCCTCAAGAATCCGATGGGTCCGCGGGCGTGTCGCCGGCTTGGCGTCCGCGGACATAAAGTGGGGCGAAGGCACCCTCCTGGCGCAGTTCCACCCGGCCGGCCTTCGCCAATTCCAGCGTCGCCGCGAAATGGGCGGCCAAGGCGGAGCGGGTCAGCAGCCCGCCGCCCTCCCCGCCCGGCAGGAAGCTGGCCAGCGTCGCCCAATCCGGCATGCGGCCCAGCAAAGTGGACAGGCGCTGCACCGCCTCCTCCATGGAATAGAGGCGGACCGGGGCGATGTGCAGGACGCCGGCCTCCTTGCGGGCACGTTGCCGGCCATAGGCGCGCAGCAGGTCGAACAGCGTGACCTCATAGACCGACTTGCGGCGCAGGTCCAAATCCTCCGGCGCGCCACGGGGGTGGACGTCGATGCCCACCCGCGGGCGGGCGAACAGCTTGGCCGCAACGCCCTTCATCGCCTCCAGCCGCTGGAGTTGGAAGGCCAGTGCCGCGGCCATGTCCTCGCCGGACGGCTCCTCCCCCTCCGGTTCGGGCAGCAGCAACCGCGACTTCAGGTAGGCCAACCACGCCGCCATAACCAGATAGTCGGCCGCCAGTTCCAGCCGCACCTTCCGCGCCTCCGCCACGAAGGCAAGGTACTGGTCGGCCAGTTCGAGGATGGAAATGCGCGTCAGGTCGACCTTCTGGTCGCGCCCCAGCGCCAGCAGCATGTCGAGCGGCCCCTCGAACCCGTCCAGAACCAGCAACAGCTGTTCGGACGGCGACACCTCCGCCGCGGCGGGTGTGTCGACCGTGCGCTCGGCCAGCAGATCGGCCATTGCAAAACCTTCAGTCGTTGCCGGTCAGGATGCGGATGAAGTCGATCACCGCATCCACCGGCGGCCCCAGGACCCAATGCATGACGCTCAGATCCATGCCGATCTGGCGCCCCAGCATCGGCAGCAGGAAGAAGGCCGCCATCAGGATCAGCAGCCCGAAGCGCTCCAGCCGGGCCAGCGGCACGGCCAGCACGTCCGGCAGGATGCCGACCGCCACCCGCCCGCCGTCCAGCGGCGGCAGCGGGATCAGGTTGAAGACCATCAGGATGACGTTGACCAGTACAGACACCTCGGCGGCGGAGCGGATCCACAACTCGGGAAGGCTGTTTTCCGGGTTGACCAGCCGCCAGACCACCGCCGACGCCACCGCCAGCAGGAAGTTGGTGCCCGGACCGGCCAGCGCCACCCACACCATGTCGCGGCGCGGATGGTCCAGCCGGGCGAAGTTCACCGGTACCGGCTTGGCCCAGCCGAAGACGAAACCGGTGGTGAAGTACATCAGCGCCGGCAGCAGGACCGTGCCGAACGGATCGATGTGGCGGATCGGGTTGAAGGTCACCCGCCCCAGCCGATAGGCGGTGTCGTCGCCCAGCCTCCAGGCGACGAAGCCGTGCGCCGCCTCGTGCAAGGTGATGGCGATGATGGCCGGCAGGGCCACGGCCGTCACCTGGAAGATCCATTCCTCCATCGTCCGCTCCCGTCCGTCAGGCCTGGGCCGTGCCGAGAAGCTCGGCCAGCCGGTTCGTCAATGCCGCGATGTCCGCGGGTTCCGGCGCATGCCGCATCTCCTCGGCTCGCGCCCAGCGCTCCGCCGCGGCACCGCTCAACACCGGAACGGCGCCGAGCAGCGACCGCATCTCGTCCAGATCGCCGTTGCAGTGGAGCACGACATCCATGCCCGCCGCCAGCACAGCTTCGGCCCGCGTGCGCGGATCGCCCTGCAGCGCGTTCATCGACAGGTCGTCGCTGAACAGCAGGCCGCCGAAACCGATGGACGGCCCCCGCACCACCTCGCGCACCACGATGGGCGACGTGCTGGCCGGGGCGGTCGGGTCGATCGCCTTCAGCACCACATGCGCGACCATCGCCAGCGGCAGGTCGGCCAGCGCGCGGAAGGGGGCGAAGTCGGTGGCCTCCAGCGCCGCGCGGTCCGCCTCCACCACCGGCAGTTCGGCATGGCTGTCGGCGAAGGCGCGGCCATGGCCGGGAATGTGCTTGACGACCGGCAGCACGCCGCCGGCCAGCAGCCCTTCGGCGGTGGCGCGGGCGAGCGCGATCACCACGGCGGGATCGCGCGAGAAGGCGCGGTCGCCGATGATGTCGTGCGCGCCCTCCACCGGAACGTCGCACACAGGCGCACAATCCACCGTGATGCCGACTTCCGCCAGCATATGGGCGAGCAGCCGGCCGTTGATCCAAGCAGCCTCTTGGGCCGCTTCGCGCCCGGCGTCGGCATCGCGCCCGGCCAGCGCGCCGAACACGCCCATCGGCGGGTGGGCCGGCCAATGCGGCGGGCGCATGCGCGCGACGCGGCCGCCCTCCTGATCGATCAGGACGGGGGCATCCGGCCGGCCGACGCTGGCGCGCAGGTCGTCCACCAGCCGGCGCATCTGGTCGCGGCTGTCGCAGTTGCGGCGGAACAGGATGAAGCCGAGCGGATCGGCATCGCGGAAGAAGGCGGCTTCGTCCGGCGTCACCTCCAGCCCGGCGCAGCCGAAAACGACTGCGCGCGGATGGGCAACCGGGAAGGAGCTCACCGAACTGCGGCCCATGGACTCAGGGCCCGAAAAACTAGGGACGGACAACCACACACCCCACACTTTGCGCGCGCAGCTGGGCGCAGACCGACTTTGCCCGCGCCTCGTCGGCGCCGGTGCCCTGCACCCGGTAGAACACGCCCTTGTCGCCGAGATCGACCTTGGCGACCTGCATCGACAGACCGCCCAGCGCATCCGGGTGACGGCCGGCGAGACGGCGCCATTCGGCTGCGGCCTCGCCCTCGCTGCGCACCGAGGCGAGCTGGATGCGCCAGCTTCCGCTGCCGCCCGTCACGGCCGGGGTGGGAGCGGGGGCGGCCTTCGCCGGCTGGGGTACCGCCTTGGCCGGGGCGGGCAGCGATGCCGCCTCCAGCTTGGCGATCAGCTGGCCGACCGAGGGTGCCGCGTTCTGCGCCTGTTGCTGCTGTGCCTGGGGCGGCGGAGCGGCCGGCGGCTTGACTGCGGCGACCTGCTGCTGCGGAACCGCGGCGGGCTTGGCCGGAACGGCGGCAGGCTGCTGCGGCTTGCCAGCCGTATTGGGCGGCAGCTGGGTGGAAGGCGTTTGCGCCTGCGGAGTGCCGGCCGGCAGGGCGGGCAGCCCGGGTGCCGGCTCGGGCGCCGCCAGCGGCGCGGCGGCGGCCACCGCGGCGGCGACGCTGTCGCGCGGCACCGTGGCGGTGGCCCCCGGCGGAAGCTGGGCAACCGACGGCACCGAGGGCAGCGGGACCACCGCCGGCATCTGCGGCGTCACCACCGGACGCGGCAGCGGCACCTCCGGCGGCGGCAGCAGACGTTCGACCTGCTGGCCGCGTCCGCCGTCATGGTCGCGCAACCGCTCATAGGCCAGGATGTCCTGATGCGGCACCTCCAGCCCGCCCGGCTGGTCGGGGCGGGCCTTGACCGGCCCCGGATCGGCGGTCAGCAGCGGCGGGCCGTCGCCCGACAGCCGCGACGGCCCGCGCAGGCCCACGACCGCCGCACCGGCGAACGTAACGACGCCGACCACGGCAAAGCCCAGCGCCAGCAGCCCGCGCTTGCTCGCGGCCTGTCGGGGCGGCATCCCATAGGGATTGGCCGCGTAGTTGACGTCGCCGTCGTACTTCATGAACGCAGTTCCTCCACCGGTTCGACACCCATCACCGTCAGGCCCGAGGCGATGACCGTCGCCACTGCCGCGATCAGCGCCAGACGGGCCGTCGTCAGCTCCGCATCGTCCTCGATCAGGAAGCGCAGCGAGGCATCGTCGCGGCCCCGGTTCCACAGCGCGTGGAAATCGCTGGCGAGATCGTAGAGGAAGAAGGCGATGCGGTGCGGCTCATGCGCTTCCGCCGCCGCCTCGACCACGCGCGGCCAGGTGGCCATGCGCTTGGCGAGCGCCATCTCCTCCTCGGCATCCAGGCGGGCGAGGTTCGCCGCCGCGGCCAGGCCGGCCGGCGTCTGGTCCAGGTTCGGCAGGGCCGTCGCGGCATGGCGCAGGACCGACCGGCAGCGGGCGTGGGCGTACTGCACGTAGAAGACCGGGTTGTCCTTCGACTGCTCCGTCACCTTGGCGAAGTCGAAGTCCAGCGTCTGGTCGTTGCGGCGGGTCAGCATGATGAAGCGGACCACGTCCTTGCCGACCTGATCGATCACGTCGCGCAGCGTCACGAAGGTGCCGGCCCGCTTGGACATCTTCACCGGCTGGCCGTTCTGCATCAGGTGGACCAACTGGCAGAGCTTCACGTCCAGCGAGGCCTTGCCTTCGGTCACCGCGGTGGTCGCCGACTGCATGCGCTTGACGTAGCCGCCATGGTCGGCGCCCCACACGTCGATCAGGCTGCTGAAGCCACGCTTATATTTATCAAAGTGATAGGCGATGTCGTTCGAGAAGTAGGTGAAGGAGCCATCCGACTTCTTCAGCGGCCGGTCGACGTCGTCGCCGAAATCGGTGGACTTGAACAGGGTCTGCGGACGCGGTTCCCAATCGTCGGGCTTCTTGCCCTTCGGCGGCTCCAGCACGCCGGTGTAGATCAGGCCGCGTTCCTCAAGCGCCGTCAGCGCCTTGTCGACCGCACCGGCCGTCACCAGCGCGCGCTCGCTGCTGTAGACGTCCATGGTGACGCCGAGAACGCCCAGATCCTCCTTGATCCAGCCCATGATCATGGCGATGGCGAAGTCGCGGCAGGCCGGCAGCCATTCGGATTCGTCGGTGCCGACCCAACGGTTGCCGTCGCGCTCGGCCAGGGCCTGACCGACCTCCTTCAGGTACTCGCCGGGATAGAGGCCGGCCGGGATCTCGCCCACCTCCTCGCCCAGCGCCTCGCGGTAGCGGATGAAGGTGGACCGCCCCAGCACGTCGACCTGGGCGCCGGCATCGTTGATGTAGTATTCGCGGCTGACGGCGTAGCCGGCCTTCTCCAGCAGGGAGGCCAGCGCGTCGCCGAACACCGCGCCGCGGCCATGGGCGGCGTGCAGCGGGCCAGTCGGGTTGGCCGACACATACTCCACATTGACCGGAGTCTTGCCGCCCAGGTCGCTGTCGCCATAGGCGGTGCCGGCGTTCAGCACGTCGCGGATGCGGTCGCGCCAGACGTCCGGCGTCAGGCGAAGGTTGACGAAGCCCGGACCGGCGATCTCCACCGACGCCACGTCGGCGCGGCCCTTCAGCTTGGCGACCAGCAGCTCCGCCAGCGCGCGCGGCGCCATCTTCGCCGGCTTCGCCAGGATCATGGCGGCGTTGGTGGAGAGGTCGCCGTGCGAGGCCTCGCGCGGCGGCTCGACCGTCAGACGGCTGCTGTCCAGCCCGGCGGGGATGGCACCCTCCGCGGCCAGTTCTTCCAGCAGCTTGCGAATATCGGTCTCGAAGGCCTTGAAAATATTCATCGTCTCAGGTCGTCTTTTCAGGAGGTCACAGGAGCCTCGCGGCTCAGGTCTTCACGCTTCACGTCTTCACATGCAGGTCGAACAGCCGGTCATGCTCGGCCAGCGCATAGCGGTCGGTCATGCCGGCGATGTAATCGGCCACATGGCGGGCGCGCACCGCAAGATCGGCGTCTCCGCCATGCTTGGCGATATCGCGCTGCCATTCGGTCGGCAATGTGTTCGGCTCGTCCATGAACAGCTGGAACAGGGCGCGCACCACGCGCTTGCACTTGCTCATCTCCCGGTTCACGCGATAGTGCCGGTACATGCGCTGGCGCAGGAAGGCACGCAAGGGCCGCTGCGCCTCCAGCATCCCATCGGAAAAGCTGACCATCGCCAGCGGCAGGGCGCGCAGTTCGGCCGCAGATCCCGGCTTGTGCTCCGCCAGCCGCCGCCGCGTCTCGGTCACCAGATCGACGACCATGGCGTTGATCATCCGCCGCACCGTCTCGTGGATCAGGCGCGAGCGTTCCAGCCCCGGATAGCGGTCGCACACCTCGCGGATGATCGGGCCGACCAGCGGCAGCTCCGCCACCTCCTCGACCGTGAACAGCCCGGCGCGCAGGCCGTCGTCGATGTCGTGGTTGTTGTAGGCGATGTCGTCGGCCAGCGCCGCCACCTGCGCCTCGGCGCCCGGATTGGTCTGCAGTTCCAGATCCCACTCGCCCTGGAAGGCGGCGATGGTGGTGGGCAGGCGGAAACCCGGCAGCAGCGGCAGAAGCGGTCCATTGTGCTTGACCACGCCCTCCAGCGCTTCCCAGGTCAGGTTCAGCCCGTCGAACTCGGCATAGCGCCGCTCCAGCCGCGTCAGGATGCGCAGGGTCTGGTCGTTGTGGGCGAAGCCGCCATAGGGCTCCATGCAGGCGTTCAGCGCGTCTTCCCCGGCATGGCCGAAGGGGGTGTGGCCAAGGTCATGGGCCAGCGCCACCGCCTCCGCCAGATCCTCGTTCAGGGACAGCGTGCGGCTGATGGAGCGCGCGATCTGCGCCACCTCCAGGCTGTGGGTCAGCCGGGTGCGGTAATAGTCGCCCTCGTGGTAGACGAAGACCTGCGTCTTGTGCTTCAGCCGGCGGAAGGCCCCGGAATGCACGATGCGGTCGCGGTCGCGCTGGAAGCACGAGCGCGTCGGGCTTTCCGGCTCCGCCACCAGCCGCCCGCGCGTGTCCGCCGGGTTGCAGGCATAGGGAGCCAGCCGATCGTGAAAACAGTCCGCCGTCATGGGGCGGACACTACCGGCGGGGGGACGCGGGTGCAACGGCGAAGGCGTGCTATGCCCCAGCCCCAAGGCCAGCGTGCAAAAGAGCGTGCCAGAAGCGCAACGGTTTGGCGCATCGGTGCCCATACTTTGACGAAGGCGCCGTTCCCCCTTACATTTGTGGCAACTCCCGCATCGCACCAAAGGGGCCATCCCATGCCCGATACCGCACTCCCCGCCGAAGCCCGCGTCCTCGCCGTCAGCGAGAGTGCGGCCAAGCGCGTCGCCTTCCTGATCGAGCAGGAGGGCAATCCCAAGCTGATGCTGCGCCTGACCGTGTCCGGCGGCGGCTGCTCCGGCTTCCAATACGGCTTCACCTTCGACGAGACCGCGACCGACGAGGACCATGTCTTCGAGAAGGACGGCACCAGGGTGGTCACCGACGACGCCTCGCTCGACCTGCTGGCCGGCGCCACGCTGGATTATGTCGAGGACCTGATGGGCGCCGCCTTCCAGATCAAGAACCCGAATGCCAGCGCGTCCTGCGGCTGCGGCAACTCATTCGCGGTCTGATGCCCCGGCCTGAGGCCGCCATCCGAGACCACCGCACAAGAATAGGCAGGCCTGTTTCGTGAAGATCGCCACCTGGAACGTCAACTCGGCGAAGGCCCGCCTTCCGCTGATCACCGACTGGCTGCGCACGGCGTCCCCGGACGTCGTGCTCTTCCAGGAAATCAAATGCGAGACCGCCGCCTTCCCTGCCGCGGCGTTCGAGGAGCTCGGCTATCACGTCAATGCCGTCGGGCAGAAGGCCTACAACGGCGTGGCAATGCTGTCGAAGGCCCCGGCGGAGGATGTGCTGACCCGCCTGCCCGGCGAGCCGGAGGACGAGCAGGCGCGCTATGTCGAGGCCACCGTGTCCGGCGTGCGCATCGCCTCGCTCTATCTGCCCAACGGCAACCCGGTGCCGGGCGAGAAGTTCGCCTACAAGCTGCGCTGGATGGACCGGCTGTACGACCATGCCCGGACCCTGCTGGCCCAGGAAATCCCGGTGGTGCTGGGCGGCGACTACAACATCATCCCCGAGGCGCGCGACGTGTTCTCGCCGCAGGCCTTCGCCGGCGATGCGCTGTTCCGCCCGGAATCGAAGGCCAAGTTCCGCGCCCTGCTGAATCTCGGCCTGACCGAGGCGTACCGCGCCCTGCATGACGACGACCACGCCTACACCTTCTGGGATTATCAGGCCGGCAGTTGGCCGCGCGACAACGGACTGCGCATCGACCATTTCCTGCTGTCGCCCCAGGCCGCCGACCGTCTGGCCGGCTGCACCATCGACCGCCGACCGCGCGGCTTGGAAAAGGCGTCCGACCACACCCCGGTCATCCTGGAATTGCGCGACGTGTGACCGTGCCCGTGGAATCTGCGTAACAACAGCATTTTGTTAAAACTCTCGCTTCTAAGATGACTGGGAGGCCGGCATGACAACCGGCCGCCACGGTCACGGTGGGAGCGAAGGGCGGCATGGCGTGGAGGCGCGACAACGGCCGGGACGAGGTAAAGCGGCTGCTGGCGGCGCTTGAACGTCAGGCGACCGAGGCGTCGCGGCTTGCCGACCGAGCCCAGCGCGACATGGGCGACGACCGTTTCGCCTCCTTCCTCGACTTCCGCCGCAAGGTGGAGGAAATCCGCGCCCTGTTCGCCTTGACCGAGGAACGCCTGCAGGGCATCGACGAGTCGCGCCTGACCGATCTGCGCGCAGAGTTCGAACGGATGGACCTGCTGTTGACCCGCATGCTGGTGCGGGCGATGCGCAACTATTTCTCCGGCATGCGCCAGGATCAGGTCCTGCCCATCGGTGCCCGCGAGTTGTTCGAACCAGAACTGCGCAGCATCGACCAGACCCGCACCCGCCTGCTGAGCCCGCGCTACGCCGACCGCGTGGCGCCGGAGGTTCTGGAGGATCTGGACGCCACCGCCGACCTGATCCGCAAGACCATCGCCCGCGCCCCCAGCCTGCCCGACTTCTCCGACAGCCCCAGCCCACCCAAACCGACCCGCCGCCTGCGCACCCTGGGCCGCCCGATCCGCAACTGATGGGCCGCAATTGACGGGCAAATCACAGAACCTTGCGCGCGACACTTGACCCACCGCCACGCATTCGCTACTCCCGTGGGCCGAAGGATGGGTGGCCGAGTGGTTTAAGGCAGCGGTCTTGAAAACCGCCGTAGGTGTGAGCCTACCGTGGGTTCGAATCCCACCCCATCCGCCATTCAATTCAAGAATTCATCAGCATACTGAAACGGACGAACCCGCCGCATGGGCAACGGGTTCGCACTCGCTTCGTATCAAACGCCCGTCAGGACGTCGGCAAAGTCGCAATTTTCGGCTTAGTACCGGCCTGCACCAGGGCTTGGTGCAAATTCGCATCCTGAACGACCAACTGCACGGCGTCCCGCAATGCGGCCGACAAGGCCGGCGCAGCCTGCTCACCCATCATGAGCATGACATCTTTGTTCACACCGATCGCCCGATAGCTCCGGCTGTAGACAAGGGTGCCGTCCTGACGCTTCGCCGTCAGGTCAAACGCAACTTCCGCGACCGCTTCCGCCGTCCAGAAACCGGGTTTGAAGTCGTTATAGAAGTTGGTGGTCTGCACGGTGATGACGATTCCGCCGGGGCCGACGTTGAAGCCGAGAGACGCCAACTCCGTCTGCACCGCCTGACTGACTTCGGCGACCACATCGTTGGCAGCGGTGATTTTGGCCATCTCCATGCCGTAGCCGTTCTTCTTGGTGGACACACGGTCACGGTTCGACACGCGGCCATCGGCTGCAGTAACGTTAATGGTAACGTCCTTGGCTCCCTGCACCACCGAAATGTTGACCGGGGCAGAATATTTGACTGGAATGGCATCCTCGGTCAATGCACAACCGGAAACCATTGCAGCGAGAAGAGCGCAGGTAAGAATTTTAATCATTTTGGTTTGGTCCTACAGTATTTCAATCAACGACTTTGATGCCTTGAGGCCGTGCAATTTGATTCGGCAGATGATCGGCAGGCAGAACGCGCTGGTAAGTTCCATTTGCTTGCACCATCACGCGGTCGGACGGACTGAACACGCGGTCACCCGCCGCCTGCTCCTGCACGATGGTGATGGTTTTTCCGTTCGCGAGAGTAATGGTGTACTCAATCCCGACGCGGTCGCTGGCGGCCTGCTCCGCCATGGCTCCAATTGCGGCACCCACGAGAACGCCGCCCAAGATCGCCGCGACGTTGCCAGACCCCTGTCCGACATTCGACATCGCCAAACCGCCGGCCGTCCCGCCTACGACGCCGCCAACGCCCGTGTTCTGTCCCCGAATGTCCACCTGACGGGAGGCCACGACCGTGCCGAATTCGACAGCCGATGCGCGGCCGACATCTTGGAAGCTATAGCGGCTTTGTCCCTGCGTGGCGCAACCAGTTAAGCTCGCCGCAAGGCATATGCTCGTGGCTGCTGAAATCAATAGCTTTCGCATTCCGACTCAACGCCTCATTTCTGCGATAACAAAAGCTTAGGCTCAACCTAAGAATGGCAGAGCGTGCTTCCGATGTCGATAGTAGCGCTATCTCTCGGGGTAACTCGCCAAAGGCGCCATCTGCTCATCGTTGCTCGGAGACGCAAAACGAACCGCATACCATCATATGACCCCCAACCCTTTTGCGCCTCCCCGCTTGCTCTGGTAGCGTCCCATCCGAGACAGGGGGAGGAGCGTATCGTGGGACTGATCAGCTTTCTGAAGAAGACCGCCGCCGGCCATACCGACCGGCAGAAGCAGGCCCGCTACGACCGGGCCAACGCGCGCGCCAACGACTACATGGAAGTGGCGCAGTGGTATGCCGAGGAAGGCGACGGCAACCCGCGCATTCTCCAGAACTATCAGGAACTTGCCGCACTTCCCTTCCGTCAGGCGCATGCGGCGACGCTGGTCGGATACCGCAACGACATCACCCGCAAGCTGGGGCACGCCGCCCATATCGGCACCAAGCAGAATCCCTGGATCGCGGCCTTCCTGCGGCCGGATGACGGGACCGTCTATTGCGCCTATGTGCTGCTGCGCGATGACAACCAGCAGTTCGCGGTGATGAAGCCCTACTGGTTCCTCGCCGGGAACGAGACGGTGGCCGGGTTCAAGCGGCCCGTCTTCGGCATCGTCTGATCCGCCGCGCAAGGAGCACACCCCCCATGCCGAACATCGCCGATCTGGTCGCGAACCCCGAAAGCTTCCTCAAGAACAACCTGATCTGGATCCAGTATCAGTCCTACCAGCCCAATTACCGCGTCGGCGGCGTCAAGAGCTTCACGCTCGACAACGACGGCATGACCTGCACGCGCAAGGGCACCGGCATCATCTCCCAATTCTCCACCAAGAACGCCGATGTCTGGTCGGTGCGGTACGACCAGGGCAACCAGCCGGGCAGTTGGAAAGCCTACTGGCTGCCCTACGACCAGGATTTCAAGCATCTTGTCGTGCTGGAGGACGAGGCCGACGTGATGTTCACGCCGACGATGGACGGCTGCTCCTTCGGCTTCAGCGACCATGGCGGCGGCACCTTCTCCGCCTCGCACGGCAATCTGCAGACCGCCCAGGGACGCATTGACGAGGCCGGGCTGCGCCAGGGCATGCGCATGCACGCCACCACCCTGCACAAGTCGCAATACATGAACGTGCCGGGCACCGATGCGGTGAAGGTCACGCTGGTGGGCGTGCGCAACGGCAAGAAATGGCGCTTCTTCTATCAGCAATACATCGACCAGATGGGCGCCTTCTCCCTGCTGAAGGTGGCGCAGGTGAAGCGGTAGGGCCTTCCCCGCCGGGCATCCCCCCGGTTCCACCCCCATTCCCACTCAAGACAGCCCGCCGCCGCCTTGCTACAGTCCCTGTTCCTCGGACCTGTCCCGAACGGCTTGTTCCGCAAGACAGACACAGACCAGAGACCCAAACCAGAGACAAGGCACATGGACAAAGGCACGCCGAAGGCCATCCGGCTTCAGGACTATCGCCCGCCGGCGCATCTGATCGACACGGTCGACCTGTTCGTCGACCTGGGCGAGGATGTCACCACCGTCCGCACGGTGCTGGCGATCCGCCGCAACCCCGACCGTCCGGAGGCGGCGAACGAGCCGCTGTCGCTCGACGGGCAGAGGCTGGAGCTGGTGTCGGTGGCGCTGGACGGACGGACGCTGGGGCCGGACGAGTTCACCGTCACGCCCGATCACCTGATCGTGCTGGAGGTGCCGGACAGCTACACGCTGGAAACCATCGTCCGCATCAAGCCTCAGGAGAACACCGCGCTGGAAGGGCTCTACAAGTCCTCCGGCAACTTCTGCACCCAATGCGAGGCCGAAGGCTTCCGCAAGATCACCTATTTCATCGACCGGCCGGACGTGATGGCGCGCTACAGCACCACCATCACCGCGGACAAGGTGCGCTATCCGGTGCTGCTGTCCAACGGCAACCTCGCCGCGTCGGGAGATCTGGAGGGTGGGCGCCACTGGGCGCGCTGGGAGGACCCCTTCCCCAAGCCCTGCTATCTGTTCGCTCTGGTCGCGGGCAGCCTCGTCCATGGCGAGGACCGCTTCCGCACCGCGTCGGGCCGCGACGTGACGCTCCGCATCTATGTGGAGCCGGGGAACGAGGACAAGATCGACCACGCCATGCGCTCGCTGGTCAAGTCGATGCGCTGGGATGAAGAGGTCTATGGCCTGGAATACGACCTGGACATCTTCAACATCGTCGCGGTCGGCGACTTCAACATGGGGGCGATGGAAAACAAGTCGCTCAACGTCTTCAACACCAAATACATCCTGGCGAAGCCGGAAACCGCGACCGACACCGATTTCCTCAACATCGAGGCGGTGGTCGCGCACGAGTATTTCCACAACTGGACCGGCAACCGCGTCACCTGCCGCGACTGGTTCCAGCTGTCGCTGAAGGAAGGGCTGACGGTCTTCCGCGACCAGGAATTCTCGTCCGACATGCATTCCCGCGCGGTGAAGCGGATCGCCGACGTCCAGGGGCTGCGCACCGTGCAGTTCCAGGAGGATGCCGGCGCCATGGCTCATCCGGTGCGCCCGGACAGCTATGTCGAGATCAACAACTTCTACACCCCCACCGTCTACAACAAGGGTGCGGAAGTCATCCGCATGATCCACACCCTGCTGGGGCCGGAGAAGTACCGCAAGGGCACCGATCTCTATTTCCAGCGCCATGACGGGCAAGCGGTCACCTGCGACGATTTCGTCGCGGCCATGGCGGATGCCAGCGGCGTCGACCTGACCCAGTTCCAGCTGTGGTACCGGCAGGCCGGCACGCCGGAGCTCGACATAACCGGCAGCCATGACCCGGCGGCGAAGACCTTCACCCTGACGGTCAAGCAGACCGTCCCGCCGACACCGGGCCAGCCGACCAAGCAGCCGATGCACATCCCGCTGGTGGTCGGCCTGCTCGGCCCCGATGGGCAGGACCTGCCGCTGCGTCTTGATGGTGAGGAGAGCGCAGACGGCACCAGCCGCATCCTGCACGTCACGTCGGAAAGCCAGAGCTTCACCTTCCGCGACATCCCGGCCCGGCCGGTCCCTTCGCTGCTGCGCGGCTTCTCCGCCCCGGTGAAGCTGAAAACCGACCTGACCGATGCCGACCTCACCTTCCTGATGGCGCATGACAGCGACGCCTTCAACCGGTGGGAAGCCGGGCAGATCCTGGGCACCCGCATCCTGCTGAACCTCGTCGCCGACCGGCAGGCCGGCCGCGAGTTGGTGCTGCCGGAGGGCTATGCCGACGCCTTCACCCGGATCCTGGCCGATGCCGGCCGCGACCCGGCCTTCGCCGCGCAGGCCCTGGTTCTGCCGACGGAGGCCTATCTCGGCACCCAGATTGCGGTGGTCGATCCCGACGCCATCCATACGGTGCGGGAGTTCGCGCGCAAGACGCTGGCCGGCCGCCTGCGGGCGCAGTTCCTCGACCTCTACCGCCGCAACAGCAGCCAGGAGCCCTTCTCCGTCGATGCCGACGCCATCGGCAAGCGGGCGCTGAAGAACCTCTGCCTCGCCTACCTGATGGCGCTGGAGGATCCGGAGGCGCTGGAACTGTGCCTGGCCCAGTACCGCGGCGCCAAGGGCATGACCGACGAGATCGCGGCGCTGCAGTTCCTGTCCAACGCCACCTCGCCGGAAGGCGACAAGGCGCTGGCCGACTTCTACGAGCGCTGGAAGGGCGAGGCGCTGGTGGTCGACAAGTGGTTCGGCGTTCAGGCGATGTCGCACCGCGCCGACACTCTGGACCGGGTGACGGCCCTGCTCGGCCACCCCGCCTTCGAGATCCGGAACCCCAACAAGGTCTATGCCCTGATCGGCGGTTTCGCCAACGGCAACCCGGTCCGCTTCCACGACCGGAGTGGAGCCGGATACCGCTTCCTCGCCGATCAGGTGCTCCGCCTGGACCCGATGAATCCGCAAGTTGCGGCCCGCCTGATGGGTCCCTTCTCCCGCCTGCGGCGCTATGACGCGGCCCGTCAGGCCGTGATGAAGGCCGAACTGGAGCGGATCGTCGCCACTGCGGGGCTCTCGCCGGACGTCTACGAGGTGGCGAGCAAGAGTCTGGCCGCTGCCGGCTGAGACTCGGCACCAAAGGACCGGACGCATATACACAAAGGGCCGGAGGCTATGCCTCCGGCCCTTTTCGCCGTCCGCGGCTCCCGGCTGGGCCGGGATGCGTGGTCTTACTTCTGCTCGGCCAGGAAGGCGATCAGGTCGGCACGCTTGGCGTCGTCCTTCAGGCCGGCGAAGGCCATGGTGCCGCCCGGGACGATTTCCTTCGGGGCCTTGATGTAGGCGTCCAGGTTCTCAGCGGTCCAGGTCAGGCCGCCGGCGGCCTTTTCCTTCATCGGGCCCGAATACTTGAAGCCATCGACCGCAGCGGCCGGGCGGCCGACGACGCCGTGCAGCGACGGACCGACCTTGTTCTTGCCCTGCTCGGTGGTGTGGCAGGCCATGCAAACCTTGAAGACATCCTTGCCGGCGGCGGCATCGGCGGCCTGCGCGGCACCGGCACCCGTCACGATCGCGGCCAGGGTGGCTACGCCCATCAACAGCTTCTTCATACTTCGGCTTCCCTTCCGATGGATCGACCGGCCGACGGCGCCGACCGGAATCGCGCGGCAGCATACACAATCCAGGGGTACGTCAAACCCCTTTGATATGGCCGTACGACCAATGAACAATCTGTCACACTAGTGAATCAAAGCAAGCGACGCGAGCAGAACAACAACCAGCAGTAGCGCAGCCCACGGAACGTAGAAACCGCCGCTTCCGCCGCCGATCGCACCCCCGATCCGGCTGCCGAGCCCACTGCCCAGCCCACCGCCGAGCCCGGCCGGCAGAGGCAACGGGATCTCCGGCGGCGGTTCCGCCATGCGGGTGGCGGGCTTCGGTGCAGGGGTGGCGGCCGCGGCCGTCGTGGTGTCGGAGTAGACGGCCGGCCGGACGGCCGGTTTGGCGCCAGCCGGTTCGGCTGCGACCGTTGGCGTCACCACCGGAGCCGCTTCGGCACCGGAGGCCCCCGCATCCACCGCCACCTGATCGGGCGCCACCTGGTCGGGCGCCACTTCGGCCGGCGCCGGTCCGACGATCTGGGTGAAACGGGCGAAGAACTCCTCCGCCATCTTGCGGGCGGTGGCGTCGACCAGCCGCGATCCGATCTGCGCCAGCTTGCCGCCGACCTGCGCCTTGGCGGTGTAGGTCAGCAGGGTTGCCCCGCCGTCGTCGGACAGCGCCACGGTGGCCCCGCCCTTGCCGAATCCGGCGGCTCCGCCCGATCCCTCGCCGGTGATGGTGTAGCCGTTGGGCGGGTCGAGGTCCGACAACGTGACCTTGCCGGCGAATTTGGCGCTGACCGGGCCGACCTTGGCGACGACCTTGGCGGTCATCTCGGTGTCGGATTGCCGGACCACCTCCTCGCAGCCGGGGATGCACTGGCGCAGGATGTCCGGATCGTTCAGCGCCGCCCACACCGCCTCGCGGCTGGCCTCGATCCGGTGGCTTCCGCTCATATCCATGGTTCGTGGTTCCTCCAACCCTATGCCAACCCTGATGCGGCCCTTTGCGGCCGTCGGTCCCCCGGCCGTGGCCGGAGTTTCCGGGGCCGGGGTTCAGTTCGAGAATACGGGATCGGCCGGTGCCGTGACAGCCCCGACCGCCTCATCTCTAAGTCTTATGGGCGCGAGGCCCCGCCGCGACATGCCGTCAGCCGCGCGGCGCCATGCAGTTGCTGACGATCGGCGTGCAGGCCGACAGCGAGGCGCCCGCGGGGTAGCTGACCTGCTCCACCGTGCCGCGCGGGCCGACCACCACCGTCGCCTCGCATCCGGACGTGGTGCTGCCGCCGACCGGCACGCCGAAGCCGAGGCCGAGCCCCACCCCGCCGCTGCCGCCGAAGCTGCCGGCACCGATGCCGATGCTGCTGCCGGGGCTGTAGGCGGCCGTCGGACGCGCCACATAGGTGTAGTATTCCCGGCCCGACGCCATCGCCTGGCGGTCCGGCACGCCGGCGCAGGCCAGCAGATCGGCCTTCGGCATGCCGACCATGGCGGTCTGGGCGCGCCGCGCCACCTCGGGATCGGGACCGGTGGCGCAGCCCGCAAGGATGGCGGCCGTGCCGCCGAGAAGGATCACCGCAGCGCCCATGCTCCGTACGCGGCCCATGTCTCGTCCTCCACCAGGATATCGTGTCATTTCCGGGTTCATCTCAACCGGTTGATATAATGCTGAAACCCCGCCGCCGCCCGTCCGTTCCCCGAAGGAGCGGACACCCCCCGCATGACTGGCGACATGACGGGCGGGCGGAGATTTGCTAGGAATTCCGCCACCCGCCCATCCCAGCACATCAGGACCGCCGACGCCATGGCCGAGCTTACGCCTACCCCCTCCTCTCCCGTCACCGTCCATCTGGCGCTGGGCGGCAACATGGGCGACCGCGCCGCCAATCTGGCCGAGGCGATCCGCCGGCTGGGCGAAGCGGTGGAGATCGACGCGCAGTCGGCACTCTACGAGACGGCGCCGATGTATGTGACGGACCAGCCGGCCTTCCTCAACATGGCGGTGCGCGGCACCACGCAGTTGGACCCTCAGGCGCTGCTGCGCTTCCTCAAGGAGATCGAAGCGACGCTGGGCCGCGACCTGGGCGGGCTCCGCTTCGGTCCGCGCCCGATCGACATCGACATCCTGCTCTATGCCGACCGGGTGCTGGTGGAACCGGACCTGGAAATCCCCCACCCCCGCATGGCGGAGCGCGCCTTCGTCCTCTGCCCGCTGGCGGACATCGCCGCCGATGTCATGCATCCGGTGCTGAACCGCCGCATCGGCGCGCTGCGCGACGAGGTGCCGGGGCGGGAGACCGTTGTGCGGATCGCCGAAGCGCTCTGAGCGTCCACAGCCGACCAAGTGCGGTGGCATGCGGCGGCGGCACCGCTTATAGTGCCGGCCTGAATGCAATGCCGGTGGCGGGCCGCCGGCCGGGAGAGTGTGTTGTCGGACGATAGCGCAAAACGGGCCGTCATGGTCCAGCCGGGCGGCGCGCCGCTCACCTACACCATCCTGGTGCGCGGCTTCGCCGCGCCGGTCGCCATCGCCGGCCGCGCCGACCGGCCGCTGGTGTCCTTCGACCTGACGCTGACCGTCACCCATCCCGGCCCCGGCTTTCCCGACGACATCGCCGCCGTGATGTCTTACGAGGACATCGTCGAAGACTTGCGCCGTCTTTGTGCCGAATGCGATGTACCCGGTCCGGACTATCTGGCCGACCGCGCCGCGGAGCTTTGCCTGTCCCATGCGAAAGTCCGCCGGGTCCAGGCGGACGTTACGATTCCTGCACCCGACTCCGGCGGTCCCTCCGCCGGGGCCAGCCTGACGCGGGCCCGTCCGGGACAGGGCTGAACAGTAACGCCGATGGTCCGCCGACCGGTGGCGGCGCCAACCATTACTGAATCACGGAAAGATATAGCGCTTATTGACAAAAGGACGGGTGACAATACCACTCCGGCTGCGGTATGGTCGCCATATTGTATTTTCAACGCACAATCCGGATCAAAGGGGCTATATCCCCGGCGGCCATCCGGATGCCGAAAGCCGAGACGAGCGCGCAGCAGGGATTAGGCCAATCGCCATTGCCGGCTTCGACCGTCCGCCGATCCCCCTTCCGGGACGGTCACGGTGATCGGAAGCCGGACCAAAAGGGAGGGACGCATGGACCGGAACACGACGCCGACCCTTTCCGAATTGCTCGCTGATCCGATCGTGATCGCCGTCATGGCGCGCGACGGCATCAGCCCCGACAGCATCCAGCAGCTGTTCGAACGCCTTCGCCGGAGCCGACGAGTACAGGAGCAGCGGCTCGCCGCCTGACCCTGCCTCCTCCTGGCTCAACCGCCTGACGATCGCGCAGGCGCAGGGCAAGCAGGCGCAGGGCAAGCAGGCGGCGAGCAAGGCGGCCTTCCCGCCCGTCGACCCGCGCGTCGGATGGAACCGGTCACTGGCCGCCCGGCCAGAACATGTCGGCTGGATCCCTTTCCAAACAAACTCGGCCATCCGACAGGTCCTTCCCAAGGGGGGATCACCTGAAACGCCCCGAAACGCAAAGCACCGCCTAACCGGCATGATGTCCGGAACGGCGGTGCTTTGCGTTTCGGCGTTAGGGGATGTCGATCCGCCCCCTCACCCCTCCAGAACGGCACGCACGGTCTCCATCATCTCGGCCGGGCTGAAGGGCTTGCGCAGGGTCCGGTGCGCGCCCAGCGCCTCGGCAACCGGCAGCACGTCCAGCGAGGCGCGGGCACCGCCGCCGGAGATCGCGATGATCTTCAGCGACGGAGACACGCGCCGAAGCTCCATGATCGTCGCCAGCCCTTCCTGATTCGGCATGAAGATGTCGGTGATGACGAGGTCGACCGGGCGGTCGGGAGGATGGTCGCGGAAACGCGCCATCCCCTCCACCCCGTCACGGGCGCCGATGGCGTCGTGGTCGGCCTTCGTCAGCGTGCGCAGCAGCACCGTCCGCGCCACGTCGTCGTCATCGATGATCAGCACGCTCGCCATGACGCAAGGCTCCTCACTCGGCCGGATGGGCGGCCGGCTGGGCGGCCGGCTGGGCGGGCGGATGGGCCGCGCCATGCGCTACGCCCACCCCTTCCCCCTCATCCTGCATCGGCTTCTTGCGGGCAAGATAGCTGTAGACCGTCGGCACGACGAACAGGGTCAGCAGCGTCCCCAGGGTCATCCCGCCGACGATCACGGCACCGATCGCCTGCCGGCTTTCCGCACCGGCCCCCTCGGCGTAGGCGAGCGGCAGGGCCCCCAGCACCATGGCGCCGGTGGTCATCAGGATCGGACGCAGGCGCAGCACGGCCGCCTCCTCCACCGCCTTGCGGATGTCGGTGCCGGCGCGCTGGAGCTGGTTGGCGAACTCCACGATCAGGATGCCGTGCTTGGTGATCAGCCCGACCAGGGTGACGAGGCCGATCTGGCTGTAGACGTTCATCGTCCCGCCGCTCATCTGCAACGCCGCCAGCGCGCCGGTCATCGACAGCGGCACCGTCAGCATGATGACGAAGGGGTCGATGAAGCTCTCGAACTGCGCGGCCAGCACCAGATAGATGAAGGCCAGCGCCAGCACGAAGACGAAATAGAGCCCGGTCGCCGATTCGCGGAACTCGCGGCTCTGCCCGGCATAGTCGGTCTGGGCGGTGGGCGGCAGCACCTTGTTCGCCGCCGCCTGCATGACCCCCAGCGCCTCGCCCAGTGAGGTCCCCGGCGCCAGCGTGGCGGTGATGGTGGCGGAGCGCAGCTTGTTGAAGTGGTTCAGCTCCTTCGGCGCCACCCGCTCCTCGACCTTCACCAGATTGGCGAGCGAGATCATCTGCCCCGCCCCGCCCGTCGCGCTGGTGCCGCCGCGCACATAGATGCCGGCGATGTCGTCCGGGTTGCGGCGGTCGACATTGGCGACCTGGACGATCACGTCATACTGCTTGCCGTCCTTCTTGAACCGCGTCACCTGCCGGCCGCCCAGCAGGGTTTCCAGGGTGCGGCCGACGGTGTCGACGTCCACCCCCAGGTCGGCCGCCTTGTCGCGGTCCAGCGACACCTTCAATTCCGGCTTGTTCAGCTTCAGGTCGGTGTCGAGGTTGACCAGGCCGGGGAAGTTGCGGGCCTCCGCCATCATGGCGTTGACCATCGCCTGCAGCTCCTCGAACGGCAGGGAGGTCTGGATGACGAAGTTCACCGGCTTCTCGGTCGGGCTCTGGCCCAGCGACGGCGGGTTGGTGACGAAGCCCATGATGCCGGGGATGCCGAACATCTTCGGGAACAGCTGGGCGGTGATCGCCTGCTGCTTCACGTCGCGCAGATCCCAGTCGATCAGGCGGACGAAGGCGATGCCCTGGTTGACCACGGGGAAGCCGACGACGACGAAGAACTTCTCCAGCACCGGGATCTGGCGGAACAGCGCCTCCATCTGCTGGGCATAGCCCATGGTGTAGTCCAGCGTGGAGCCTTCCGGCGCGATGGCGATGCCGACGATGGTGCCGCGGTCCTCCACCGGCGCCAGCTCCGACTTCAGCCCGGTGAACAGGCCATAGCTCGCCGCCGCAACGCCGAAGCCGATAAGCAGCACCAGCGGTCGCGCCCGCAGCGACAGCCGCAGCAGGCTGCGATAGCCGTTGGTCATCCCCTCCAGAAAGCGTTCGATGGCGCGGTAGAGGAGGCCATGCTTGGTCTCGTGCTTCAGCAGCTTGGAGCACATCATCGGCGACAGCGTCAGCGCCACGAAGCCCGACACGATGACAGCGCCTGCCAGTGTCAGCGCGAACTCCGTGAACAGCCGCCCGGTGCGGCCGGTCATGAAGCCGATGGGGGCATAGACCGCCGCCAGCGTGATGGTCATGGCGATGACGGCGAAGCCGATCTCGCGCGATCCCTTCAGCGCCGCCTGGAAGGGGTGCATCCCCTCCTCCACATAGCGGAAGATGTTCTCCAGCATGACGATGGCGTCGTCGACCACGAGGCCGATGGCCAGCACCATCGACAGAAGCGTCAGCGTGTTGATGGAGAAGCCGAAGGCGTACATCAGGGCGAAGCCGCCGATCAGCGACACCGGGATGGTCACCAGCGGGACCAGAGTCGCCCGCAGCGAGCGCAGGAAGAAGAAGATGACCAGAACGACCAGGATGATCGCTTCGAATATGGTGTGGAACACCGCGTCGATCGACTTGGCGATGAAGACAGAGCTGTCGTAACCGACATCCACCCCCATGCCGTCGGGCACCGCCGCGCGGATCTTCGGCAGCGCGTCGTTGACCGCCTTCGACACGTCCAGCGGGTTGGCGGTGGATTGCTTCACCACGCCGATGGCGACGGCACCACGGCCGTTGAAGCGGGCGCTGACCCGCTCGTCCAGCGCGCCCAGTTCCGCCCGGCCGACATCGCGCAGGCGGACCAGATAGCCGGAATCGTCGCGCAGGATGATGTTCTCGAACTCGGCCGGGCTGCGCAGGTCGGTCTCCGACACCACGGTGAATTCGCGCGCCACGCTTTCGACGCGGCCGGCCGGGATTTCGACATTCTGCCGGCGCAGCGCGTTCTCGACATCCTGCGGCGTCACCCGGTAGGCGGCCATCCGCTGCGGGTCCAGCCACAGGCGCATGGCGAAGCGCCGTTCGCCGAAGATGCGGACCTGGGCGACGCCGGGCAGGTTCTGCAGCCGGTCCTTGACGTAGCGGTCGGCGAAATCCGTCACCTCCAGCGGCGAATGCCGGTCGGAGGAGAAAGCCAGATAGATGATCGGCTGGGCGTCGGCCTCCACCTTGGCGATCACCGGCTCGTCGATCTCCGACGGCAGCGCGGCGCGGACGCGGCCCACCCGGTCGCGCACGTCGCTGGCGGCGACGTCGACGTTGCGGTCCAGCCGGAAGCGCAGGGTGATCTGCGACTTCTCCGCCCGGCTGATGGAGGACATCACGTCGATGCCCTCGATCCCGGCGAGGCTGTCCTCCAGCGTCTGGGTTACTTGGCTTTCGATGATCTGGGCCGAGGCGCCCTTGTAGGTCGTCTCCACCGTGACGACCGGCTCGTCGATCTTCGGATACTCGCGCACCGACAGGCGCTGGTACGACACGATGCCGATCAGCATCAGGGCGAGGCTCATCACCGTCGCCAACACCGGCCGGCGGATCGAGATGTCTGAGAGGACCATCGCCTCAGCTCCCCGTCGACTTGTTGGCGGCCGGCTTGGTCGGCACCACGGCGACGGCCGCGCCGTCGCGGATCTTCAGCTGGCCGGCGGTGACCACCATGTCGCCGGGGGCGAGGCCCTTGGAGATCTCCACCTCCGCATTGCGGCGCTCGCCCAGCATGACCCTGGTCTGGGCCACCTTGCCGTCCACCACCTTGAAGACGAACTGGTCCTTGCCAAAGGCGACGATGGCCTGTTCCGGCACCAGCACGGCATCCGGCACCGTGGTCAGCGTCAGCGACACGCGAGCGAACAGGCCGGGGCGCAGCGAGCCGTCGGGGTTCGGCACGCGGGCGCGGATCGCCAGCGCGCGGCCGTTCACGTCCACCAGCGGGTCGATGGCATAGACCGTGCCGTCGAAGCCGCGCCCGCCGAAGGCATCCACCGCCACCTTCACCGTCTGGCCGACCTTCACCGCCGGCAGGAACATCTCCGGCACGCGGAAGTCGAGCTTCAGCGTATCGATGTCCTCCAGGTTCACGATGTCCTTGCCGGCCTGGACGAAGTCGCCGACCGACACCTTGCGCAGGCCCAGAACCCCGTCGAAGGGCGCAGTGATCACCTGCTTGTCGAGCTGCGCCTTGGCCAGTTGCACCGCCGCCTCGTCGGCCAGCAGCTTGGCCGAGGCCTGTTCGCGGTTGCGAAGGGGGCCGGTGTTCTGGCGGACCAGCTGGTCGGCACGCGACAGCTCGGCGCGGGAGAAGGCGATGCTCGCCTGGGCCTGGGCCAGCGTGGCGCGGGCGATGGCGTCGTCCAGCCGGACCAGCACGCTGCCCTTGGCGACGCGCTGCCCCTCCTTGAAGGCGATCTCGCTGATGCGGCCGGCGATCTCCGGCCGGATCACCACCGATTCGTTGGACAGCAGCGATCCGACCGCGGTGACGGTCCGCTCCACCGTGCCGACGCGCACGGGCACGGCCTCCACCGGCATCGGCGGGGCGCCGCCCGGCGGCTTCGCCCCCCCGGGCGCGCCGCCCGATGCGCCGCCGGCAGCCGGAGCACCGCCGGAAACGGCGCCGCTCAGCATCGCGGTCAGCCCGCCGACGGTGCCGCCCTGCTTCACGAAATACCAGTAGGCCCCACCGGCGAGAGCCGCCAGGACGAGGAGAGCAGCGATGCGAAGCGTGTGGCGCATGGGACCGGGACCCGGACGAGTTTCACCTTGCCGCAGCGCAACCGAAAAGCGCGCGAGGCAAACTGAACTATATCGTTCAGTTCACATCCGATGTCGAGAAGGTTCAACGATCCGAACCGTCCGCCGGACCGTTAATGATCGAAACATCCTGGCGCTCGCCGGACTCGAGCTTGCCACCCCACATCGCGACGGTCCGGCCGCCGCACAAAGTCACCCGCAGGTCAGCTGGATCGCCGGCCATCACGGGTCCGCCATCCTCCAACCGGCACACCTCCCCGCCCTCAAGGTCCAGTCCCGGCGCGCAGCAGGGCGACTCGCCGGCCGGAACCAGCGCCCGGACCCGTCCATCCTCGATCCTGATGTCACGCAGGCCGTCATGAACCAACGCGTTCTTCAGCCAGAATTTGCCACTGGCGGGAATGCGGGCGAGGCAGCAGGTCGGGGCGCTCATGGGGTTTACCCCTTGTCCGGTCCGGCGGTGTGCGACGCACCAAGGCTGACACAAAATGGTAAAGCAAAACCAGCGGGAGCTTGGCGATTAAGGGTTTACCCCCTCCCCCAGCGCCAGGAACTCCTGGAAATTGGCGCAGCGTCCGGCCCTAAAGGCGGCCTCGTATGCGGCGTTGCGGGCGCGCTTGGCGGCGATGGCCTGCGTGAATCGATGGCGCAGCACCTCGTCCCGGATGCCCAACCCGTCGCCGGCCAGCCGGTCCAGCACATGGCGGTAGCAGCGCTCCGCCCGCTCCCCGCTGTCGGCGGAGAAGGTGATGGAGCCGGCGCGCTGGCGGTATTCATAGAATGGCGTCGCCACCAGCGGCACCGGACCGGCGGAGTCGAGCACCCGGACATTGAACACCACGTCGTCGCAGAAATTCACGTCCTCGTCCCAACCCGGCACCAGATCGCGCCGCACCACCGGGAACATCGGCACGGAGGTCGCCAGGAACCCTTGGCCGTCCAGCCGTGCCGGGGCTTGGCCCTCCTCGTACAGGCACAGCAGCGGCGACTCGTCCTCGTCGCGCACCACGGCGACATTGTCGAAGGCCGCCCCGTGGGCCAGCGCCAGCGGCGCCAGGGCAGACAGGCGTCCGGGGCGGAAACGGTCGTCGGCATCCAGCGGCGCCACCAGCGCCAGCCGCGCCGCCGCCAGCCCGGCATTGCGGGCGGCGGGCGCCCCGGCGCCCACCCGGCCGGTGCCGGTGAAGACCAGCCGCGGGTCGTCCATCCCGGCGGCCTGCAGGGTCGGGCGGTAGTCGGTACCGTCGTCGCTGACGATCACCGCCTCCCAGGCCGTCCAATCCTGGTCCAGCAGGCTTTGCACCGCCCGGACGATGGTGTCGTGGGCGCGGTGGGCGGCGATGATCACCGAAACGCCCGTCACTGTATCGGCGGGCGTCTCGCCGGGAGTCTCGCCTGGCGCGCCCTGCCCCGTTCCAATGCCGTGCATTCCGCCGCCCCCACGCCTACTCGGGCGAGTAGTTTGGCTGCGGGCGGCGAACGGCGTCAATGGGGCAGAGCCGTGTCGTTCCCGTGGCCCGGCCAGGATTTCGAACCGCCCCTTACCTGCTCCACCGCCGCGTGGTAGGAATGGGCGTCGTGCCTGCGGCCTTGGAGGACACCCTCGTGTTCGGCGAGTTGAACAGTGGAACAAGGCCGGAAAACCGTTGCACGGTGTTTCAAACGTTCCAGCCGGCCGCGGCTCCGCCCATCGATTTTGCCCCGCCGGACGTTGAACATGAAGCCCGGACGGGCTATGTGGTGAAGCAGGCAAGGCGCATGCGGCAGCGGGACAGCAGTCGGGGCACCCCTCCGGCAGCGCATCCCGGTCCCGATACCCCGCTTCCGATACCAGGGAGAAGAACATCAATGGCGCAGGTCGGATACACCCGGTTCGACGACGAACCTGAAAAGGAACCGGACGAGAAGTCGAAGGAAAGCGCCCAGCCGCAGTTCGCCGCCGTGCAGCAGAGCCTGTTCAAGGCGCGCACGGTCCTGATCTTCGGTCAGATCGACATGAAGCTGGCGCAGGTCGTCTCGGCCCAGCTGCTGGCGCTCGCCCATGAGAACGACGACGACATCACCGTCGTGGTCAACTCGCCGGGCGGTCATGTCGAAGCGGGCGACACCATCCACGACATGATCCGCTTCATCAAGCCGCGCGTGAAGATGCTGGGCACGGGCTGGGTCGCCAGCGCCGGCTGCCACATCTATCTGGCGGCGAAGAAGGAAGACCGGTTCTGCCTGCCGAACACCCGCTTCCTGATCCACCAGCCCCTGGGCGGAACGGGCGGCCGGGCGACGGACATCGCCATCGAGGCGAAGGAAATCATCCGGATGCGCGAGCGTCTGAACAAGATCATCGCGCGCGAGACCGGGCAGCCGTTCGAAAAGGTCGCCAAGGACACGGATCGGAACTACTGGATGCAAGCCGACGAGGCCAAGGAATACGGCATCGTCAGCCACGTCATCGACACGATGGACGAGCTGAAGTAACCGTTCGTTCAGGTGGGCATTGAAAAGGGGCTTTCCTCCGGCTGGAGGAAAGCCCCTTTTTCTTTCGGCTGTGCGTCAAGCGGCAAGAGCTTTGGAAAAGCTGACCCTCAGACCGAAACGTCCAGCAGCGATCCGCGCTTGCGATACCCTTGCCCGTTCACCTGGGCGGTCAGCGCATTGGCGACGGTGTCCACCGACTGGTTGCCCTGGGTCGCGGTGCGGGTCTCGCGCGTCTGGTCGGCCTTGCCGGCCGCCTGGGGAGCGGCAATGGTCTGGGTACGGACCGGCGGCGCCGTCTGCTGCGCCGCCTGCACCGCCGGAGACATCGCGATCTGCACCGCGGGTGTCTGCGGGTTTGGCTTCAGCGTCTGGAAAGACGGTATGGCCGGGTTGAGTTGCATATAAGAAATATGCGCTCACCCGGCGCAGGATTCAAGAAGCCCAGCCGTAGCTTTCCCCGGCCTCAGGGCGTTTCTGGCACGACCGCGGCCGACGGTGATGGCGTTGCCGCAACCGCCGCTCCCTTCCCCGGCAGCCGCCGGGTCCGCCGCCGTTCCAGTACCACCGCCAGCGCAAGCAGCAGGGCGATGCCGCCCAGATTGACCGCCAGCACCATCGCCGCCCCCTTCCCCGCCATCAGCAGCGCGGTTCCGGTGATGGACAGCACGACCCCGACACAGAAGACCGGCAGCGAGTGCCGCCCGCAGGCGGTCAGAAGCCGCGCGGGCGCCGAGCGCAGCCATGCCGCATCCCGCGGCACCAGCAGCGCCGCCGCACAGGCGAGCGCCAGGAAATGCAGGAGCCGCATCGGGCCCAGCGTGTCCTTGTCCGCCCAGGGGATCGTCTGCTCCGGCAGCCAGCCATGCAGCCCTGCCGGAACCAGCGCCCGGCCGAGGTCGGAGGCCGCCCCCTTCCACAGCGCCATGCCCACCACCACCGCCAGCGCCGCCGTCAGCAGCCAGGGGGAGCGCGGAAGCGTGACCCGGCCGCTGCGCACCACCAGCGCCAGGCTGGTGCCCAGGAAGAACACGCACTGCCAGGCCAGCGGGCTGAAGTTCCAGCTCCCCTCCCACAGGTTGGGCGGCATCAGGCCGGGCGCCGCCTGGGCAAGCAGATAGAGCGCCACCGACCCCGCCACCGCCGCCATGCCGAAGCGGGCATAGGACCACAGGAACAGCGGAGCCGCCGCCACCAGGAGGATGTAGAGCGCCAGGATGTCGAGCGCGAAGGGCAGATACATCAGCACCAGATGCCACGCCATCGCCATGGCCGGGCTGTCGAACAGCGGCGCGAAGCTATGCAGCCGGTTGGAGGCCTCCATCGGCAGATCGCCGACATAGACCGCGAGCGCCACCACCAGCGCGCTGACCAGCATGGTGGCGATGTTGGCCGCCCACAGCTGGCGGCAGCGGCCGAGCGCCTTGCGCTGGCAGGCGGCGAACCCGCGCTCCGCCAGGACCGGGCCATAGGCCAGCGCGATGGCGTAGCCGGAAATGAAGACGAAGATCTCCGCCGAATCGGACGGACCGAACCGGCCGGGCGTCACCTTCGCCAGCGGGTTTCCGCCCACATGGTTGATGAAGATGATCAGAAGGGCCACGCCCTTGAACAGATCGAGCCGGACGTCGCGAGCCTGACGTTGCTGCATGCAGCGGTGCCTCTCCTGCTGTCGCGGGGCTTCCTGCCGGGAAATCGGCCGGGCAGGACTGGCCGCTCACCACCTTCGGCAAGGGCGCACGAATCGCGGCGATGCAGAACCACTGCCGGTCCGGCATCGCCGCGGGGGACGTAGCCCACCATGGCCATTTTCACCGGCCGGGTGTCCAACGCGATGGGGGGATCCTTCCATCGCAGCGCACGAGGGGAAAAGCATTACGCCCTTCTCATGAGAGCTGTGGAAACCAACCCGAAATCGGGCCGATCCGATTGGAGAGGAACCCGCCCATGGCCGCCTTGTTGGGAATGCGCGGGCAAATCCAACCAAAAAGCCGGGAACACCAGACCATGACCGCAGATCCGAACGATCCGCTGCCGCACCCCATGCCGATGTCAGACGTCAGGCGCGGCCCCGGCCGGACCCTGCTGCTGGGCGGGTTCAGCCTGGGGTTCGCACTGGGCGGCTTCTTCGATGGCATCCTGCTGCACCAGATCCTGCAATGGCACCATCTGCTCTCCGGCCTCGCCGACCCGGCCTTCGCCGATATCGGGGTCCAGATCCTCGCGGATGGGCTGTTCCATGCGCTGATGTATGTGATCGCCGCGGTGGGGCTGTGGCTGCTGTGGCGCGGCCGCCGGGGGCTTGCCGAGGTGGGCGGGCGCCGGCTGATGGGCTGGGCACTGGTCGGTTTCGGGGTCTGGCACATGCTGGACGGGCTGATGTCGCACTGGCTTCTGGGGCTGCACCGCATCCGCATGGACGTGGACGACAAGCTGTTCTGGGACCTGCTGTGGTTCTTCGCCTTCGGCGTCGCCGCGGTGGCCGCCGGCTGGTGGCTGACGCGGTCCGATGCCGGCCATCGCAGCGGCGGAGGCATGCGGCGCGCGGCGGCACCGCTTCTGCTGGCGCTGGCGGCCGGAATCGCCGGGGCGGTCGCCGCCCTGCCGCCGCCGGGGGGCACCGCCACGCTTGTGCTGTTCCGCCCCGGCACCGCACCGGCCGAGGCGCTCGCCGCCCTGGCCGCCGTGGATGGCCGCACGGTGTGGAGCGACCCCAGCGGGCGGCTGTGGGCCATCGACCTGCCGGAGGGCGGCAGCGCCCTCGGCCTTTACCGCAAGGGCGCGCTGCTGGTCAGCAACGGCGTGGTGCCCGCCGGGTGCCTGGACTGGTTCAGGCCGGCACCTCGCCCGTCCGGCTCGACCGCGCTCTGACCGGCTTCCTAGGGGTGGGCCGGGCGGCGGGCCGGATGGCAGGCCGCTGCGTCGCCTGGGCGGCCCGTCCGGCCAGCACCGCCTTGCGGACGGTCTGCATCGCCGCGGCCTCGATCTGGCCGATGCGCTGGCGCGACAGATTGAACCGCCGGCTGAGTTCGTCGGCGGTCACCGGTTCGTCCAGCAAGCGGCGCGCGATCAGGATCTGACGGTCGCGTTCGGTCAGCTTCTCCAGTCCCAGGGCGATCAGGCGCTTGTGCTGAAGACGCTCCTCCGTCTCCGCCAGCGCGGTTTCCTGGTCGGCGCGGTCGTCGGCCAGCAGATCCTGCCACTCCATCTCGCCCTCATCGCCCACCGTGGCGTTCAGCGATCGGTCTGCGGTGAGGCGGCGGTTCATCTCCACCACATCGCGTTCCGGAAGGTCCAACTCGGTGGCGATGGCCGCCGCCGCCTCGGGCGACAGGTCGCCGCTGTCCAGTTCCTTCAGCTTGGCCTTCAGGTGGCGCAGGCCGAAGAACAGGGTGCGGTGCGCAGTGGTGGAGCCGATCTTCACCAGCGACCAGTTCTGCAGGACATGGTCCTGGATCGCCGCGCGGATCCACCAGTGGGCATAGGTGGAGAAGCGGAAGCCCTTGTCGGGGTCGAACTTCCGCGCGGCGCGCATCAGCCCGATGTTGCCTTCCGCCACCAGGTCCGCCAGCGGCAGCCCATAGCGCCGGAAGCGCTTGGCCACGCCGACGACCAGACGCAGATGCCCGCCGATCAGCCGGTCCAGCGCCTCGGCATCGTCATGGTCGCGCCAGCGGCGGGCAAGTTCCCGCTCCTCCTCGGCAGTGAGGATGTCGTAGCGGCGCATGTCCTTCAGGAATAGGGTCAGCGGTTCGGCCGACGGGGTTTGGGGAAGCGGTAGGTTCCTGTTCGGCATGGAAAACTCCCTGCCCCGACCGCCCATCGCTCTGCAAGGCCGCCGCCCGCCCTCCCGGTCAGCCGCAGACCGGGCAGGGTTCGGGTCGGTCGGCGTCTGGCCCGGAGCCGGCCGCCGTCGCGCCGATGCGCGGGGAAGCGTCGCACAAAGGACGCCAATTTCAAGGATGTCGGGGACCACGCTGATGTGGGTTCTTATGCAGACGAATCAAGGCCCCCGCAGTCCTTCGACAGCCCTCTACCCCTCCGTTGCGGGCCGGACGCGGGCCTCGGCCGGGCGCCGCCGCAGGCGTTCGGTCAGGCGCTGGAAGGCGACGAACAGCACCGGCACGAAGATGATGCCGATCACCGTCGCCGCCACCATGCCGCCGAAGACGGTGGTGCCGATCGACCGCCGGCTGGCCGCTCCGGCGCCGGTGGCGATCAGCAACGGCACCGTGCCCAGGATGAAGGCCAGCGCCGTCATCAGGACGGCGCGGAAGCGCTGGCGGGCGCCGGCCACCGCGGCATCGACGATGGATCGGCCGTCTGCCCGCTGTTCCCGCGCGAACTCCACGATCAGGATGGCGTTCTTCGCCGCCAGACCGACCAGAAGCACCAAACCGATCTGCGCATAGATGTCGTTCGGGATCCCGGCGACCCACAGCCCGACGCCGGCCCCCAGCACGGCGACGGCCACCGACAACAGCACCGCCAGCGGCACCAGCCAGTCCTCGTACTGCGCCACGAGGAACAGGTAGCCGAATAGCAGGGCCAGACCGAACACCATCAGGCCCTGGTTGCCGACTTGGCTCTCCTGATAGGACAGGCCGGTCCACTCGGTGGCATAGCCCTGCGGCAGGGTGTTCTTTGCCACCGCCTGCATCCCGGTCAGCGCCTGACCGGTGCTGATGGCGGCCGCCGGCTGCCCGTTGACCGAGGCGGACATGAACTGGTTGTAGCGGGTGATGCTGTCGGGCGCGAGCGTGGTGCGAACCGTGACGAGGCTGCGCAGCGGCACCATGTCGCCGGTCTGGCTGCGGACATAGAGTTGGTCGATCTGCTTCACCTGATCGCGATAGCCGGCGGCGTCCTGCACCTTCACCTGAAAGACACGGCCATACAGGTTGAAATCATTGACGTAGCTGGCGCCGAGATGGGCCTGCAACGTGGTGAAGATGTCGGCCGGCGAGACCCCCAGCAGCGAGGCACGGGTGCGGTCCACGTCCAGGTACAGGTGCGGCACTTCCGCGCTGTAGGTGCTGAACACCGCCTGCAGGTTCGGGTCCTGGTTGGCGGCGACCAGCAAGCCTCGCAGCACGGCTCCCAACTCCTGCGGGGTCTGGCCGCCGGTGGCGAGCACGCGCAGGTCGAAGCCGCCGGTGGCCCCCAGCCCGGGGATGGAGGGCGGGTTGAAGGCGGTCACCGTCGCCTGCGGCATCGCGCCGAAGCGCGGGCGCAGGCTGCCGATGATGGCGTCGACGGTCTGATCGCTCCCCCGCTCCGCCCAGGGCTTGAGCGACACGATCACGAGACCGACGTTGGAGCCCTGGCCGCTGAGGATGCTGAAGCCCGAGATGGCGATGACGTCGGCGACCCCTGGTTCCTGCCTGATGGTTTCGCTGACGCGGTCCATCACGGCCTGGGTCCGGGTGACCGACGCGGCGCTGGGAAGCTGTACGTTGACGAAGAAATAGCCTTGGTCTTCCGCCGGCAGGAAGGCGGTGGGCAAGGCCCGCAGCAGGGCGAAGGCGCCGGCGGTGATCGCCACGAACAGCAGCAGCCCGACGATCAGCCGTCGCCCCAGCCCATGGACCAGCCGGCCATAGCCGTCACGCACCCGGTCCAGCCCGCGATTGAAGGCTGCCAGCGGCCGCCAGGGCGCCGTCGGCGGACGCAGCAGCAGGCCGCACAGCGCCGGGCTGAGCGTCAGCGAATTGATGCCGGAGATGATGAAGGACGCCGCGATGGTGACGGCAAACTGGCGGTAGAGCTGCCCGGTGATGCCCGGCAGGAAGGCCACCGGCACGAACACCGCCGCCAGCACCAGGGTGGAGGCGACGATGGCGCCGCTGACCTGCCCCATCGCCCTGGCCGACGCCTCCCTTGCGGAAAGCTCGGGATGCTCCTCCATCACGCGGCGGACATTCTCCACCACCACGATGGCGTCGTCGACGACGAGGCCGATGGCGAGGATCAGCGCGAACAGCGTGATGGTGTTGGCGCTGTAGCCCAGAACCAGCAGAACGGCGAAGACGCCGATGATCGACACCGGGATCGCCAGCGTCGGGATCAGCGTCGCCCGCCAGTCCTGCAGGAAGACGTAGATGACCACCACCACCAGCAGGAAGGTGATGCCGAGCGTCAGCACGATCTCTTCGATGGTCGCGGTGACGAAGTTGGTGGTGTTGAAGACGACCGCGTATTCCAGCCCCTCGGGGAAGCGCTGCGACAGGCGCTGCAGTTCCGCCTGGACGGAGTTGGCGACATCCAAGGCGTTGGCGCCCGGCGACTGGTAGACCACCAGCGTCGCCGCTGGCGCGCCGTTCAGCTTGGACGAGGAGGTGTAGGACTGCGCCCCAAGCTCCACCCGCGCCACGTCGCCGACGCGGACGATGCCGCCATTCTCGTTGCTGCGGATGATGATGTTGGCGAATTCCTGCGGATCGTTAAGGCGACCGCGGGCGATGATGGTCAACTGCTGCTGCTGGTCGCCGCCGATGGGCGGCGCGCCGATCTGGCCGGCGGGCGCCTGGACATTCTGCTTCTGGATGGCGCCGACCACGTCCGTCGCGGTGATGCCCAGCGCCGTCATGCGGTCCGGATTCATCCAGATGCGCATGCTGTAGTCCAGCGCGCCCAGCACCTGCGCCTCGCCGACACCGGGAACGCGGGCGATGGAATCGCGCAGGTTCAGGCTGGCATAGTTGGAGATGAAGATCGGATCGAACGTGCCGCCGGGCGAATAGACGTTCACCGCCATCAGCATGTTGGACGACTGCCGGCGCACGGTGACGCCCTGGCGCGTCACTTCCGATGGCAAGCTCGCGGTGGCGAGCGACATGCGGTTCTGCACGTTCACCGCGGCGATGTCGGGATCGGTGCCGGGGGCGAAGGTGATGGTCAGCGAATAGCTGCCGGTGTCCGTGCTGGTGGAGGACATGTAGAGCATGCCCTCCACGCCGTTCACCTGCGATTCGATGGGGGCGGCGACGCTGTCGGCCACCACCTGGGCATTGGCGCCGGGATATGTCGCCGACACCTGGACGGTCGGCGGGGTGATCGACGGATATTGCGCGACCGGGATGGCGGTCAGCGCCAGGAAGCCGGCGATCAGGGTGACGACAGCGATGACGATCGCCAGATTCGGGCGGCGGATGAAGAGCGCGGAGAACATCGCCTCACTCCTTCGCCGCACCGGAGCCGGCACCGTTCGCCGGAGCGGCACCGCTGCTGCCGGCCGCAGCCGCGGGAGACGGGGAAGCGCCCGCCTGCGCGTGGTCGGCCATCTGCTCCGCCGGGGTGGGCTGCACGACCATGCCCGGACGCACCTTCTGCACGCCGCCGACCACCACGGTCTCGCCGGCGGTCAGGCCCTTTTCCACCACCAGGGACTGGTCGACCTGCGCCCCGGTCTGCACCGGGCGGCGCTGCACCCTGTTCTGGTCGTCGAGCACCAGGACGTAGCTGCCCTGCTGGTCCTGTTGGATGGAGGCGACGGGCACCACCGGCCGCTGTTCCGGCTGGTCGCGGCGAATCTGTACGGTCACATACTGGCCGGGCAGCAGAAGGCGTTGCGGGTTGGCGAAGGTGGCGCGGATGCTGACGGTGCCGGTCTGCGGATCGACGCGGTTGTTGGCGAACTCGATCTGGCCCTGTTCGGCATAGTCGCTGCCGTCGGGCAGGACCAGAGTCGGCACGTATTTCTCTGCCGCCGCCTGGGCCGGCTGCCGCGCGTCGAACCGGCGCTGGAAAGCCAGCATGTCGCGGTCGGCGACCGAGAAGACGACGCGGATGGGGTCGAGCTGCACCACCGTCGCCAGCACGCCGGTGGACGGGTTGACGAGGTTGCCCTGGGTCACAGCCGTGGCGCCGATGCGGCCGTCCACCGGGCTGGCAATGCGGGTGTAGCCGAGATTGATCTCCGCCGTGCGGACCTGCGCCTGGTTCATCATCACGTCCGCCTGGGCGGCGTCGCGGTCGGCCAGCGCCTGATCCAGCTGCGCCTGCGAGACGTTGCCGCGCTGCCGCAGCTCGTCGGCACGGGCATAGGCGCGCTCCGCCTCGCGCAGCTTGGCCTCTGCACTGGCGAGCTGCGCCTTGGCGCTGTCGAGCGACGCCTGATAGGGCGCCGGCTCGATCACATAGAGCAGGTCGCCCTCATGGACGTCCTGCCCCTCCTGGAAGGCGACCTGCTCCACGGTGCCTTCGACCCGCGGCCTTGCATCGAAGGAGCGGATCGCCTCGATCCGGCCGATGAACTCCGTCGCCGGGGCCACGTCGCGGTTCTGCACCGGCACGGTTGTCACCGCAGGCGGCGGCGCAGTCTGGCCGGCGCCCGGCTGCCCCTGCCCCATGGCGGCTCCGGAGACGGACAGCCCCGCCAGCACGGCCGCGCATAGGGTGGGAAGGACGCGGGCGCGGCAGGGATGGGCGGCGGGCATCACGGTCTCCGGCGACATTTCCGACTGGCCCATAACCGGCTGGATGTCCGATCGGCCATGCGCGGAACAACACCCCAGCCGGCGTTCTGCTCCCTCCCCTTACGGTCAATCGGGCTGAAACGTCGCCTTACCGGGAACATCCCGCGGCCCCGGTCATTGGACAGGGCGGAGAGATCCCGGATTCCGCGAGGCCACGCCATGCCGACAGACGCCCTTCCCTTCGTCCCCTACTGCGGCGTCCCCCCGGTGCCGGGTGACTTGCCGACGGCCTGGAACACCGATCCATGGCTGTTGGCCGTCTTCGTCCTGGCGGCGGCCGGGCTGGCGACGGTTACGCGCCGGATGCAGGCGGCAGGCGGCGCTTCCGGGCACCGGCCCTGGTGCCTCGCCGCCGGCTGGCTGGTGCTGGGCATCGCCTTCGTCTCTCCCCTGTGCAACCTCACCTCCGCCCTGTTCTCCGCCCGCGTCGCCCAGCATCTGCTGACCGTGCAGGTCGCGGCTCCGCTGTTCGTGCTCGGCTGGCCGGCCGGGGCGGTGCGCTGGCCGGGCTGGCTTCGGACTGTGGTCAGGCCGCTGGAACGGCCGGAGCTTGCCTGGGGCCTGTTCGGCATCTCGCTGTGGGTCTGGCATCTGCCGGGTCCCTACATGGCGGCGCTGGCGAATGACGCCGTGCTGTGGCTGATGCACGGCACGCTGTTCGCCGGAGCGGTGGCGGCGTGGAGGAGCGTGCTGGCGCCCGCCGGGAACGCCATGCGCCTGCGCGGGCTGCTGGCGGCCTTCGGCACCTCGGTCCATCTGGCGATGCTGGCAGGCCTGCTGATCTTCGCCGGGACACCGCTGTTCCCCTACCACCTGACCACCACCGCGGCCTGGGGCCTGTCGCCGCTGGCCGACCAGCAGCTGGGCGGGCTGATCATGGGGGTGGTCGGGTCGCTGGCCTATGTGGCACTGGTGCTGGCCGGTGCGGCGCGCTGGCTGCGGCAGAGCGCCGATGATCGGATTTGGGACGATCGGATCAAAGACGGCCGGCTCTCCGGCGGAAAGGCCGGGTGAGGGCATGCGGCGCACCCTGACGACCCTCGCCCTGGCGGCGGTGGCAGCCGGCATCGGCGGGCTGCTGTTCGCGTGGTCCGGCCTCTACAGCGTCGCGGCGACCAAGGAGCACTGGACGCCCGTCGAGATGTTCTTCGAGATGGCGATGCGCAGTTCGGTCGAGACGCATGCCGCCTTCGTCGAAGAGCCGCCCGACCTGAACGACCCGGCGCTGATCCGCCGCGGCGCCGGCCATTACGAGGACGGCTGCGCCCCCTGCCACGGTGCGCCCGACGCGCCGCGCAACCCGATCTCCCGCCACATGATGCCGGAGCCGCCCTATCTGCCGAACCAGGTGGCGGAGTGGGAGCCGCGGGAGCTGTACTGGATCACGCTGAACGGCATCAAATACGCCGGCATGCCGGCCTGGCCGGCGCAGCAGCGCAAGGACGAGCCCTGGGCGGTTACCGCCTTTCTCCTGCGGATAAAAGGGATGAGCGCGGAAGAATATCGCGGCCTCGCTTTCGGCGGGACCCAGCCGGATGGGCGTGCCCGCGTGGCCGATCTGACCGGCCCCGTCAGCGGCCCGGAAACCGGCCGGCTGGGCGAGACGCTGCAGGACTGCGCCCGCTGCCACGGGCGCGACGGCAATGGCGGGGCCGACGGCGCCTTCCCGCGGCTCGCCGGGCAGTCGGCGGACTACCTGTTCGAGACGCTGCGCGCCTACGCCCAGGGCAACCGCTTCAGCGGCATCATGCAGCCCGTCGCCGCCGGCCTGGACGAGGAGGCCATCCGCGCGCTGGCCGACCATTACGCCGCCCAAAAGCCTGCAATGCCAAGCTTTGCAGCCGTGGTTCCCGATCCGAAGCTGCTGGAACTGGGCCGCCGGGTCGCGGAGTCCGGCGATCCGGGACGGGGCGTCGCCGCCTGCTCCGGCTGTCATGAAGGGGCGGGCGACAGCCGCCATGCCCGCGACCCGCGCTATCCCACGCTGGACGGCCTGCATGCCTCCTACATCGCCGGCCAGCTGCGGCTGTGGCGCGACGAGGCGCGCGGCAACACGGCGCTGTCCCGCATCATGGAGGCCGCCGTCCGCCGGATGACCGACGAACAGATCGACGCCGTCGCCGAGTATTACTCCCGCCGCGCTCACGGTGACGCCATGGTGAACGGGGATGACGGAAAATCCTGAGACGACGCCAGGGAACAAGAAGGCCCGCTGTTGATTGTTCATCACATGACCCAGCTGTCGCTTGCCGTGCGGCAGGACAGTACAGGCCGCACCGGGCGGCGGGTCGCCAACATCGAAGCGTAATCGAGAAGGATGGCAACCATGCGTGGGATTTCGAAGATCGTCATGACCGCCACGGCAGCCGGCGCCCTGTTCGCGCTCAGCGCCTGCGGCAGCACGGAGACCTCGCGGACGGCGACCGGTGCGGGCAGCGGTGCCGTGGCCGGTGCCGTCGTCGGTGGCCCGGTCGGTGCGGTGGTCGGTGGCGTCGGCGGCGCCGTTGCCGGCAACAGCATGGACGAAAGCCTGAGCAAGAAGACCGACCGCGTGACCGACCGTGCGACCAAGGAGGTCCGGGAAGAGACGTCGGGCAGCGGCTCCGACCGTTCGTCGACCCGCCGCTCCGGCAGCATGGCCTCCAGCAACCTCAGCAACGAACAGGTGCGCGAAATCCAGCAGGCGCTGAACGACCGCACCGATGGCCGCGACGTTGCCGTCGACGGCGTGTGGGGCGCGAACACCCGCCGCGCCCTGATGCAGTTCCAGCGCGAGAACGGCCTGCGCGCCACCGGCCGCGCCGACGAGCAGACCATGGCCGCGCTGAACCTGAGCGGCAGCACCAGCAACACCGGCACCGCCGGCGGCACGGGCACGACCGGCAACACGGGCACCGGCACGACGGGGACCACGGGTACGACGGGCACCACCGGCACCGTGCCGAGCGACACCCCGCAGAACCAGAGCACCCCGCAGGGCTCCATGGGCCAGACCGGCACTCAGCAGTAACTCCAGCAGCCAGGGTCTTCTGAAACCGCAACGCCGGTTTCGAGACATCCGCGGCGGCCCCTCCGGCCGCCGCCGGTGCCTCGAAGCCGGCGAAGCCTTTTTCAGGGTTTCGGCATCACCCGCAGGCCGGCACCAGCAGGGCCGGCAGTCCGACCCACAGGATGGCGACCAGTGCCGAGCCCGCCCCGGTAACCACGAACCAGCGGGCGAAGCGGCGCGGATCGGCGGAGGCGACATGCCCGGCCGGACCGCTTCCGCGCAGCGCCATCACCAGCAGGATCGCGACCCAGGCCATCGCGAGGACCGTCGCGGCGATGACTAGTGCCGCCGACATCGGATAGCCGAACAGCATCGCCCCGTCCGGTGCCCGCGCGCAGACCGCGCCGTTGATGGCATAGACCAGGCCGAAATGCCCGGCCCAGATCAGGAAGGGCGCCAGCATCGCGCCGAAGGTAACGGGAAAGCTGCGGCCCGACATGATGCCCCCTTTCAAATCGCCAGACGTGGGAACAGGTGGAGAAGCAGCAGGGCGATCGTCCCCTGCGCCGCGCTGTACCAGCCCATCAGCAGGGTGTTGTCGAAGGTCACCCGCCGCTCCGCATGCAGAAGCCCGGCGGCCGAGCGGGCCAGCGTGTAGCCCAGCATCAGCGTCATCACCGCCACATGGAAGGCCTGCCACGCCACCAGCATGTAGGTGATGGCGCCATAGGCGCTGGCCGCGCCGACGAGGCCGGTCCCGATCTGGGCGTTGGCGTCCAGCAGGATGCCGCCGACCATCGCCGCCCAGGCCAGGATCAGGCCGATGCGGACGCGGCCGTGCCGGTTGCGGTCGACGGACTTGCGCGCCCATCCGATGGCCAGCGCCGACAGCCCCCACAGCGCCAGGCCGCCGGCCAGCCAGGGCAGTCCCGGCAACCCGTCTCCACCCGTGGGCCAGACGTCCGGGCTGACCGTCCACAGGAACAGGTAGGTGAAGATCAGGCAGGCGAAGGCGGTGCCGTCCACCAGCAGGAGGACCACCACGCCCCACCAGGAATGGTTCTTCGGCCCCTGGATATAGACCGGCACGCGCCAGCCGCCGCCGACATCCTGCGGCGGGTGGTCGGCACCGGTGTCGAGGCCCCACAGCCACCAGATCACCATGGCGATGGCCAGCACCGCCGGGACCAGCGAGGGATAATACCACTGCACGGTCAGGCACAGGAAATGCGCGGCCGTGAACAGCCCGGCCAGGAACGGCCCCCAATGTGGCCCCGGCAGCGGCATCAGGTATTGCGGCTTGGCCTCGATCGGGCTGGTGACGATGGTCTCGCGCCGGCCGGTCGGGGCGCCGGGCAGGAAATGGGCGCCCTCACGCACCTCGCGCGGCAGGTCCGGCTTGTCCCACAGGGGATAGAGGCTGGTGACGTGCGGGATGCTGCGCGTGGCGTAGAGCTCGTTCGGCAGCCATTCCAGCGTCCCGGCGTTCCACGGGTTGTCGGACGCCTTCTCCCCGCCGCCGAAGGCGCTGCGCGCAATGTCGACCAGCACCAGCAGCACGCCCAAGGCAAGCACGAAGGAACCCACCGTGGAGATCATGTTCAGCAGGTTCCAGCCGAGATCGCCGGGATAGGTGTAGACCCGCCGCGGCATGCCCAGCAGGCCGCTGATGTGCATGGGGAAGAAGGCGACGTTGAAACCGATGAACATCAGCCAGAAGGCCCAGCGCCCCAGCCGCTCCGACAGCAGCCGGCCGTTCAGCGTCGGCCACCAGTGGTAAAGCCCGGCGAAGACCGGGAACACCATGCCGCCGATCAGCACGTAATGCAGATGCGCGACGATGAAGTAGCTGTCATGGGCCTGCCAGTCGAAGGGCACCACCGCCACCATCACGCCGGTCAGCCCGCCCAGCACGAAGATGAACAGGAAGCCGAACAGGAAATGGGTGGCGACCGTCCACTGCACCCGCCCCGCCCCCAGCGTGGCGATCCAGGCGAACACCTGTATGCCGCTTGGCACCGCCACCGCCATGCTGGCGGCGGAAAAGAAGCTGAGCGACAGCGACGGGATGCCGGTAGCGAACATGTGGTGGACCCACAGGCCGAAGCTGAAGAACCCGGTGCCGACCAGCGCCAGCACCACCCAGTCATGCCCCACCAGGGGCCGGCGGGCCAGCGTCGGCACCATCATCGACACCAGACCGGCCGCCGGCAGGAAGATGATGTAGACCTCCGGATGGCCGAAGAACCAGAACAGATGCTGCCAAAGCAGCGGGTCGCCGCCCCGCTCCGCGATGAAGAACGGCCAGTGGAAGGCGCGCTCGATCTCCAGCAGGGCGGTGGCGACGATGACGGCGGGGAAGGCGAAGATGATCATTCCCGCCATCACCAGCATCGACCAGGCATAGATCGGCAGCTTGTCCAGCGTCATGCCGGGCGGACGGGTGCGCAGGATGCCGACCACGATCTCGATGGCGCCGGCGATGGCCGAGATTTCGATGAAGCCGATGCCGAGCAGCCAGAAATCGGCGTTGATGCCGGGCGAATGCTCGTAGCTGGTCAGCGGCGGATACATGAACCAGCCGCCGTCGGGCGCCGCGTCGAAGATCAGCGAGCAGAAGAAGGAGATGCCGCCGAAGAAATAGGCCCAGAAGGCGAAGGCCGACAGCCGGGGAAAGGGCAGGTCGCGCGCCGCCAGCATGGAGGGAAGCAGGAAGACGCCGATGGCCTCGACGATCGGCACGGCGAACAGGAACATCATTCCGGTGCCGTGGACCGTGAAGAACTGGTTGTAGGTGCCATGGTCGAGCAGGTCGTTTCCGGGCATCGCCAGCTGCAGCCGCATCACCAGCGCCAGCACCCCGGAGATCAGGAAGAACAGCAGCGCGGTGCCGATGTACCAGACGCCGACCTTGGTATTGTTCACCGCGGTGACGCGCGCGATCCCCTGCGGCAGACGCCAGAGGCGGCGCAGTTCCTCTTCCTCCCCCGGCGGTCGGGGCATGGGGCTGGGTGTGGGCCGGCCACCGGTGAACTCGTCGCGGGGCTCGTCGGTGCGCAGCGTCATTTCAGGCTCTCCAGCCAGGCGGCCATGGCATGCAGGGTCTCGCCGTCGGTCACGTCGAAGGACGGCATGCGGTTCTCGGGCTTGATGTGCTGGGCGCCGGCGATCCAGGCGGCGATGGTCTCCACCCGCGTCGGCAGCGTCCCGGCGGCGAGCGAGGCGCGCGCGCCGATGCGGCTGAGGTCCGGCCCGACCAGCCCGTCCGCCTCCGTGCCGCGCACCGCATGGCAGGATTGGCAACCGAGCGCGAAGAAGGCATCGCGGCCGCGCACCAGCTCCGGCGTCGGCGGTTCCGGCACCGGGCGGCGCTGTGCCGCCATCCAGGCGTCGAACTCGTCCGGAGGCAGGACACGGACGTCGAAGGCCATCAGGGCATGCTGCGCCCCGCAATATTCGGCGCATTGGCCGCGGTAGAGCCCTGGCCGCTGCGCCACCACCGGCAGGCGGTTCACATGGCCGGGGATCATGTCGATCTTGCCGGCGAGGCTGGGCACCCAGAAGCTGTGGATGACGTCGGCGCTGGCGACCCGCAGCTCCACCGGCCGGCCGGCCGGCAGCACGATCTCGTTGGCGGCGCGCAACGGCTCCTGCCCCGGCACGAGGTAGCGGACGTCCCACCACCACATCAGCCCGGTGACCTCCACCACGAAGGCGGGTTCCGGCGCCAGCGTCGCCAGTCGGCGGGCCAGGGCGAATTCATGCAGCTGGAGTGCGGTCAGCGTGACGACCGGGAACAGGATGCCGCCGCCGATCACCCAGGCCTTGCGGCCGGGAAACCGCTCCGGCCGGACGAAGGCGGCATAGAGCGCCAGCGCCATCACCGCCAGGAAGATCGCGGCCCCGCCGATGAACAGGATCCAGCTGGTGACCAGGATCTCCTGCGCGCTGACGCCGGCCGCATCCAGCGCCGACTGCCTCCCCTCGCACCCGGCAAGCGCCAGAACCACCGCCGGCAAGACCGGCCGCAGTGGATTTCGCGCTGTTCGCCGGCTCGGCCCGTCCATGCCACCTCCTCCCGTCAACGGGGGAGGCTCATCGCCCCTCGCCCCATTTCCCCACCCCCAGGTTCCCACCAGGGTCAACACAGCAGAGGCTCGGCGGTTTCCTCGGCACCTCATCTTCCTTTGGGTGGCGCGGAAACCTGTGCGTGGCCGTAAGCGTTGACCCTGGAATGCGGGCCGCGACGACCGTGCGGCGGGGTTGGGGAGACGATGCATGACAGCCGATGCCGGCCGGCCGGACGCCGCCACACCGGAAAGGCCCACCTACGAGGACAACCGCTCCTTCCTCGTCGGACTGGCGCGCGCCTTCGCCGGGGCGCTGATCTTCTCGCTGCCGATGCTGATGACGATGGAGATGTGGTGGATCGGCTTCACCATGACGCCCTGGCGGCTGGTGCTGCTGCTGGTCCTGCTGATCCCGCTGCTGATCGGCCTGTCGGTGGTCAGCGGCTTCAAGACCAACGCCAGCCTGCGCGACGACATCGCCGATGCCTTCGTCGCCATCGCGGTGGCGGTGACGATGTCGGCCGTCATCCTCGGCATCTTCAAGGTCCTGACACTCGACATGCCCGCGCGCGAGCTGATCGGCAAGATCGCGCTGCAGAGCTTCCCCGCCGCCATCGGCGCCATGCTGGCCCGCGACCAGCTGGGCGAGAAGACGGCCGAGAGCACGCAACGCCAGGATTCCATGACATACGGGCAGGAACTGTTCCTGATGGGCGTCGGCGCGCTCTTCCTCGGCCTCAACGTCGCCCCGACGGAGGAGATGGTCCTGCTGTCCTACATGATGGACCCGTGGCGGGAGATCGCGCTTCTGCTGCTGTCGCTCGTCCTGATGCACGCCTTCGTCTATGCGGTTGAGCTCCCCGGCGGGTCGAAGCCGCCCGGCGGCGTGGGGTTCTGGAGTTTGTTCCTGCGCTTCACCGTCGTCGGCTACGTCATCGTGCTGTCGATCTGCCTCTACCTGCTGTGGACCTTCGGCCGGACCGACGGCACGGGACTGGCCGAGATCATCAGCGCCACCGTCGTCCTGGGCTTCCCCTGCGCCATCGGCGCGGCGTCCGCCCGGCTGATCCTGTGACCGGAAGGAAGGGCACCACCATGACCCCGCAAGGCGGACCGGCACCCCTGCGCAAGGACGCCGTGACGGAGCAGACCCGGCCTTCACCGCAAAAGGCGGACCGGGACAAGAACAGTACCAAGGCGGAGCGTGCAGCGCCGACTTCCCCCCTGGAATGGGTGGCGGCGGGCATCGGCGCCCTGCTGATCGCCGCCATGATCGCCTACATGGTGCAGTACGGCCTCCGGGAGGAAGGTGAAGTGCCCGGCAGGATCGACATCACCGTGGTGGAGACCCAGGTCGGCGGCCATGGCCACACCGTCCGCTTCCAGATCCGCAACCGCACGACCGCCACCGCCGCCACCCTGCGCGTGCGTGGCGAGCTGCGGTCCGGCGACCGCGTGGTCGAAGCGGTGGAGGCCGAGTTCGACTATCTCCCGCCCTACTCCGAACGCTTCGGCGGCCTGATCTTCCAGCAGGACCCAGCCCGCTTCGATCTGCGCATCATCCCCACCAGCTACAGCGAACCGTAGCGCTCCCTGCCGGTCCTATCGGTCCAGCCATGTCCGTCCGAATGATCGACAGCGGCGCGCGTCGTGGTTAAATAGCGCCTATTCAACCAACGGCACCACCCATGCCCGGGAGCGGTGCAGACGCAGGGCGGGACAGGACGGCCATGGACAAGCTTCACGCGATGCGCGTCTTCGTTCGGGTTGTGGAGGCCAACAGCTTCACCAAGGCGGCCGATACGCTGGGGCTGCCGCGCGCCTCCGTCACCACCACCATCCAGAACCTGGAGGCGTCGCTGGGCGTCCGGCTTCTGCAGCGGACGACGCGCAAGCTGAACCTGACGCTGGACGGCGCCGCCTATCTGGAGGGGGCCACCCGCATCCTGCAGGAACTGGAGGAGGTCGAATCCTCCTTCACCAGCGCGCGCAAGACGCCGCGCGGCCGGCTGCGCGTGGACATGCCGGGCTCCATCGGGCGGCTGGTCATCATCCCGGCGATCCACGAGTTCCACAGCGCCTATCCCGACATCGAACTGATGCTGGGACTCAGCGACCGGCCCATCGACCTGATCCAGGAGGGGGTGGACTGCGTGCTGCGCGTCGGCGAGCTTCAGGACTCCAGCCTGATCGCCCGGCGGGTCGGCGCCTTCCGATCGGTGACCTGCGCCAGCCCGTCCTATCTCGCCGCCCATGGCACGCCGAAGACGCTGGACGAGCTGCAAAGCCATGTCGCCGTCAAGTATTTCACCCGGACCGGCAAGGTCCACGAGCCCAGCTTCGAGCGCGACGGGGTGGAGCGCGAGGTGAAGATGTCCGGCACCGTCTCCGTTAACGACGCCGACGCCTACGTAACCTGCGGGGTGGAAGGGCTGGGGATCATCCAGCCCGCCCGCTTCATGGCCCTGCCCCACCTGCGCAGCGGCGCCCTGGTGGAAATCCTGCCAGACTGGCGCCCGGCCCTGATGCCGATCTCCGCCCTCTATCCGCAGAACCGCCACCTGTCGCCCAAAGTGCGGGTCTTCGTCGACTGGGTGGCGGAGATCTTCGAACGCTGCCCGCTGATGCAGGGGGAGGATGTGCCGATCGATGCCTGCCGCGGCGAGGCCCACCGGCCCAAGATGCCGGAGAAGGCGCAGAAACTGCCGGTCGCCGTCGATTCCATCGCCATGGACCAGGAGGGTGCCTGCCTCTGCGTCGTGTGAGCCAGGCACGTCCCGATTTCTCATGTCACTTCTAACCCTTTCTCCCTTGCGCTAAGGTGCCCGCGCTTTTCGGGTGAGGGGGATGAGATGGAAGGTTTTGGTGGCGCGCCGTCGGATGCGCGGCATCTGGAAATCGACGAGCGTCTGAGGAGCGCGCCTCTTCTTGAAGGCTTCTCGGACGAGAACATCCGGCACCTGGCCGCCATCGTGGATGGCCCCCGCAAGATCCCCCAGGGCCAGCTTCTGTTCGAAGAGGGCGATCCCGGCGACGCGCTCTTCTTCATCCTCTCCGGCAGCTTCGAGGTCCTGAAGCGCGAGGAGGGCAGCGACGTCCGCCACCGGCTTGCCCTGCTGACGGCGGGCCAGTCCATCGGCGAGGTGTCGCTGCTCGACAGCGGCCCGCGCTCCGGCGCCGTACGCGCCGCCGAGGACAGCGAGGTCATCGCCGTCCCGCTCTCCCGCCTGCAGGAGCATCCCGACCGCCAACTCGGCGTGGATGGGCGTCTCAAGATCAACCTGGCCTATGAGCTGGCCGCACGACTGCGCCGCACCAACGAGGTGACGGTCCAGACCCTGCGCCGTCAGCTGAACGAGGCCGAGAACCGCGTGGAGATGAGCAAGTTCATCTTCCGCCTGCTGGTCGGCCTGTGCTTCTACATGTTCGCGTTGGGCGTCACCACGGCGCTCAGCAAGGTGGTTCCAGACACCTCCCTCATCAGCCTGCCCATCCTGACCGCCTTCGCCTTCGGCGTGTACCGTACCGTCAAGACCAGCCCCTGGCCGCCCAGCGCCTATGGCTTCACCCTGAAGAACTGGCGGCGCAACGCCCTGGAAGGGGTGGTTCTGTCCATCCCCATCGCCCTGCTGATCGTCACGCTGAAATGGATCGGCGTGACGATGATCCCGTCCCTGCAAGGGCAGCCGGTGTTCGACTTCGCGCGGTCCACCGGGCTGTCGCTGGGCGAAATCCTTCTCTACGGCGGCGCCTATTGCGCCTTCACGCCGATCCAGGAAACCATCGCCCGCGGCACCCAGGCATCCTTTCAGCTTTTCCTGACCAGCAAGTACAAGACGGCGGAAGCCATCGTCCTGTCGAACATGCTGTTCAGCGCCACCCACCTGCATGTGTCGATCGGCCTTGCCCTGGCGGTGTTCCCCATCGGCCTCTATTGGGGCTGGATCTTCGCCCGCCAGGGATCGCTGGTCGGCAGCAGCGTGTCCCACGCCATCCTCGGCGTCTTCGGCCTGATGATCGTGGGCATCCCCATCTACTGAGTTCGAAACCAGCCGGCCAGGGCGGACAGCCACGGGTCGACCTCCTCCGCCCCCTCCCCCGCCGCGATGCTGCGGGCGAGACGGGCGAGCGGGCAGTCGCTTGGGATCGCGTTCAACACCGCCTGGAGGGTCGCCGCGCGCGGCAGGCTGAGTCCGCGCGTTGCCGCCATTGCCATCGCCGCCGCTTCGAAGTCCGGGCGCGGTTCGTTGGGACGCTCCCCGGCAAGCGATGGGCCGGTCCCGTTGATGGCGTCGAGGACGGCCCTCTTGCGCTCTGCCAGGGGCAGGCTCGCCAGCTCCTCCGGCCACAGCGGGCGACCGATATGGATGTCCTGGCGGGCGAAGCCCAGAGGGAACTCCAGCCGCTCCGGCGCGGGATCGACCGGCAGGCCGCCGGCGAAGCGGACCGGCACGATGGGAACCTCCAGCCTCGCCGCCAGATCCAGGAACACCCCGGACAGCCGGGACACCGGCGTCCGGCAGGACAGCGACCGCGTGCCTTCCGCATGCACCATGATCGACACGCCGTCGCGCCTCACCGCGTCGCGCGCCTGTTCCATCAGCCCCAGCATCGCCGCCGGATCCTCGCGGTCGAACAGCATCATCATCTGCGGCAGGCGAAGCCCAGAATCGCTGCCGGACAAGGCCAGCAGGCTGCCAAGCCAAGTGTCGCGATGCTCCGCCTTGGCGACGGTCAGGATCGGCCTGCCGGTCAGGGCGGCCGCCGCCAGCGTGAAGGTCAGCGATTCCACCGCCACCTGATGGTTGCCGAGGAACAGCGCACCGCGGTCGCGGATGCGGGCGAGCCCGTTCGGCTCCGCCACGCGCACCTGACCAACGAACTCGGCGGCCAGCGCCAGGAACAGGTCCTCCACCGGCCAGTCGCCGGTCCCCAGGCGGGAGCGCCAGAAGGTCCGCAGCGGCAAAACGTCGGGAGCGGCGGAGACCGTGCCTGTCACCACCCAGTCGGCACCGTCGCGCGTGACCGACAGCGGAACCGGGTTGAGCTGCGCGCCGGGGCAGCGGGCGACATCGCCCTCGACCGTCACCACCCCCGGATGAACGCCGAGCTGTGCCGCCGCATGCTCCTTCGCCGCGATGGCGTGGGCCATGTCGGAGGGGTTGCCTGACACGCCATAGAGGCTTTCCAGGGTTCCGGGCAGCCAGTTGCTCGCCGCGACCTCGCGGGCGCTCAGCCGGGTGACTCCGTTCTCCGCCCGCGACAGGCGCACGCCGGGCGCCGCCTTGCGGTCGCGCAGGTACGCCTGCCGCGCCAGGGCGGGAGCCTTGCCGAGCGCCCCCTTGGGGAACAGCACGTCGGCGAGGTCCATCTCGGCCCAGACCCTGCCCTCGGCAATCCACTGCAGGCGCGACCGGGCGCGCCCTTGGGCGTCCAGGGGAAGCGCACGCACCTCGATGCGGACCATGCCGTCGCAGGGCGTCGGGCCGAAAAGGCTCAGCCGCTCGATGGCGCTGGGATAGGCGAGCATCCCCGACGCCTGTTCCCCCCACCAGAGTTCGGGGGCATGGCGGGGGGTGGCATGGAGACCCGCATCCAGCAGCGCGGGACCGATCAGTCCCGGCACCCGCGCCGCCTTGGCCGCGTCCAGATCGGCGGACGCGCCGCCGGAGCCGGTGCGCAGCCCGCTCAGGATCTGGAAGGCCGGGCCGTGGAACAGCTCCGCGGCGGCATAGGGGCATGGCGACGGCCGGGCATCCTCCAGCGGATCGAACGGCCGCGGCGGCGCCGGCCACTCGTCCGCCCGGATCACCCGGCCGGTCGCCAGCATGTCGCCGCCATCCCGCAAGGTCACGCGGCCGTCGGGCTCCACCTCCGGAACCAGCGTGACCGGCACCGTCGCCCAGCGCTGCACCCGGACATCCTCAAGGGTGACGACGCATTCGCCCGAAACCGCCGCTGCCATGATGTCGGCAAGACAGGTTAGGGGAACCGCGGGGGCCGTATGGGTGGGGCGATGGTCGCCCAACCATGGGGCGCTGTCCAAATCCAGGCGGATGCCGCCATTGCCGCCACCGCCGGGCACCAGACGCGCCGCCAGCCCGTCCACCTCGTAGATGCGCAGATCGTCGGCCCACAGGCTGCCGCGGGCAACCGCCAGGATGCCGCGCTCGTCGCGCTCGATCCGCACAATCTCGATTTCCGTCGTGACGGTCCGGTTGGTGGGGACGACCTGACCGCGATACTTCCAGCGCAGCGCCACGTCCAGGGCCGCCCCTTCGAAGCGCGGTGCCGGCAGTTCGCTGTCCAGCCCCGCCAGGACCATGGCGCGCTCCAGCAATTGCAGCAGCGCCTCGACCCCCAGCGAGCCGGGCTGAACCGGATCCTGGAAGAAATGGGCCTTGAAGTACCAGGATTCCGGATCGACCACCTGCCGGCCGCGCACCAGTCCCAGTCCGCTGGCGCCGCCCTGCGGCCACCAGCCGGTGACCTCGTCCACCATGCTCAGCATTCCGTCCGCCAGCTTCGCGCCGCGCGGCTCCACGACGGGCATGGCAGGCGGAATACCCCGCGCATCATCGGCCGGCAAGGGCGGCAGGCCGTTCTGCTTCGCCAGCGCGGCGGACGCGAAGAAGCCGAAGGAGGTTTCCAGCTCCATCAGCGGGCGGTCGTCGACCCAGGCCCGGACCTTGAAGGCGATCAGGGTGATGCCGCCGGCGCGGGAGAAGCGGGTCAGCGTCGCCTCGGTACGGACGCGGGCGTCGGCGGGCGTCACCTCGGCCAGCACGCGGGCGGCGTCGCCGTCCAGGTTGCGGATCGCCAGATCCTCGGTGGAGGCGAGCGCGAAGCCCATGTAGGAGGCCAGCCAGCCGCAGGGCTGCAGCAGCACCTCCATCAGCACGCAGAACGGCATGACCGGCGCGGCATTGCGGGCGAAGTACCAGGCGTCCGGTTCCACCTGGTAATCGACGAGGAGCGTGCCGCCCACGGTCGGCTCCCCGGCCGGGCAGTTCACCGAGACCACGCTCGACATGAAGTGATAGGGCAGCCCCGGCAGGCGCGGCACCCGCCCGGCATCGAAGCGGGCATACATGCTGCCGAAGGCCAAGGACGGCGCCCCCCAGGCGCAGGCCAGCAGCGCCTCGTAATCGCCGCGCACGTCGCCGCGGGTGCCGACGATGCGCGGCGCCTCCGCCAGCGCCGGCAGGGCATGGCGCCCATGGCCGAGCGGCCAGTCGGGCACCATCCGCACGGCGAAGGCGCGGCAATGGAAGACCTTGAAGCCATCGGCGCTGCACAGCAGGGCGGCGCGGACGATGGGCGTCGGGCCGTCCTCGATCTCCTCGACGAAGACTTCGTAGACAAGATGATGGGCGGCGTCCGGGACCACCTGCCCGCGGCAGACGAAGCGGGCGGGCTCGTCCGGCACCGGCTCGAACCGCCAGGAATCGCGTCCGATGGTGAAGCCGCCGGCCGCCATGAAGGTCGCCACCGCCTGCACCGCCCCCTCGGCCATCAGCGTGCCGGGCATGCAGGGATCGTTCTTGAAGTGGCCGGCATAGAACCAGGCGTCGGTCGGGACATGGCTTTCCGCCCGCAGATACCCCCGTCCCCAGGGGCCGCCCTGCGGTTGGAAGGCGGTCACGCTGTCGATCAGGCGCATGCGCCCCTGCGGGATCGCCGGGGTGCGCTGGTGACTGCCGGCCAGTTCGAACCCCTCGCCGAAACAGGCGAAGGCCCGTCCGGCGGTCCAAAGATCCAGCTGTTCGGCGGTGAAGGAGCGGTGTCGCGACGGACAGGGCAGCGGGTCCAGGCGCGCGCCGTCCCTGGGCCGGTCCTCCTCGGCGCTCCACAGCACGCCGCCGGAGTTGGCCAATTCCTGGTCGGTGAAGAATCCGGCCTGCCCGTTGCGGACCGACAGCACCAGCCGGTCGCCGATGCGGCAATCGTAATGGAAGAAGAACAGCCCGACCTCGCCCATGCGGGCATGGCCGTCGATGTGGATGTCGTAGCGCAGCGTGTCGCCCACCCGCGGCAGGCCGCCCTCGTGATAGGTCATCTCGCAGCCCAACAGGCGGTAGACGCGCTCGCCCCTGTTGCGAAAATCGGCGCCCAGCCAGGAGATCAGCAGCAGGTCGGCCTGCCCGGATTCGATGGCGAGCCCCACCGGCATGCGGTCGTTGTGCAGATACCAGCTGTCGGCCGTGACGTCCGTCTCGGTGACGATGGAGCCCAGCCCCATGCTGCCGGGTTCGCCGGTGATGGAAATGACGCGGTCCACCAGCAGCAGCGGCGGCTCCGGCATACGGACCTGACGCGCGTAGCCGTCCTGCTGCGCGAAGAGCGGACCAAAGATGTCGGATACCTTGCCCGACGCCAGGATTTCCAGCTGGGCGCGGTCCCAGAGCGGACGGCCCGGGGGGGCAGTCGTGTTGACACGCGGTTCGATCTGGAGGTGTCGGGACAATCCCCTCTCCCACCCGGGGAGAGGGTTAGGGTGAGGGGGTTCCGCAGCGGTCGTTACCCGAGAATCCACCCCATGCATCCCCCTCACCCCGACCCTCTCCCCGCTTTCAGCGGACCAAAGGTCCGCCTGTCGCGTCAGCGCAAACGAAGTTTGCGCGTGAGCGGGGGGGAGAGGGAGAGCGATCAGCGTCGGCACCCCGAAACCCTGCAGATAGCTCCGGTGCAGGTCCGACGCGGTCTTCAGATAGCCGGTGTGAAGTTCCGCCGTACGGGCGAGGATGCGGGCAATTGGACTGTCGGACGGCTGAACCGGCGCCGAAGCGGGAAAGCTGGGCATGGCGGGAGGTTGCATTCCGGCAAGGACCGCTTCCGGTTCCGGCACCACCACCGGTTCCGGCGCCTCGTCCAGCGGGCGGCGTGCGGCCAGATCGGGCGGCGGCAGGTCGGCGACCGGCGGCAGGGGCGGTGCGGGGGGCATCGGCTGTCCGAGAGCGACCGCGACGGGCGCGGCATGGGCGGCGAAGGTCAGGGGCTGGGCCGGCGGCGGGGCGGTGCGGCGCTCCAGGCGGCGGGCGACCTCGGCCATGGCGGGCTCCTGCCCGGCGGCGAACAGCTCGGCCGCCACATGGGCCAACTGTTCCAGCGGCGCGCGGCCGGGATGGTCCAGGCTGACCGCCAGATGCTCGCGGCCGGCCAGAGTGGCGGCGATGGAGCGGGTCAGGGCATTGCGCGGACCATGCTCGACGAAGATCCGCACACCGTCGTCATGGGCGCGGCGGATCGTGCGGGGGAAGTCCACCCGTTCCATCGCCTGACGGGTCAGGGCCTCGGCGCAAAGGTCAACCGACGGCCGGTAGGCTTCGCCGAAGGCATTGGCATAGACGGCAATGCCCTCGGGCGGCGTGGTCTCGCGGCTGTGAATCCGGCGCCAGACCGGGGCGCAGGGCGCCATCTCCGCGCAATGCACCACCATGTCCTGTCCCAGCGGCAGGGCGCGGTGCGCCCCGATGCGCGCGATCACCTGACGGCAGGAATCGGCGTCGCCACCGATCACGCAGTCCTGCGGCGCATTGACGATGGTGATCGACACGCGGGGCAGGCCGGCCAGCGCCGCCTCCACCTCCGCGATCGGGGCCAGCAGGCGCCAGTTGCGCCAGTCGGCGGCATCCGCCTGCCCCCAGACTCGCGCGGCTGCAAGGCAGTCGCCGGTCAGATGGCGGCCATAGATGCCCGATGCGTCGATTTCCGCGAACATGGCGCCCATGTCCGACCAGATGCCCGCGGCGAACAGCGCGTTGGTCTCGCCGGAGGACAGGCCCATCACAGCCGCAGGCCGCAGGCCGAGCACGCCGCGGCTGACTTCCACATGGCTCTGGCAGATCAGCGCGCAGGTCTGCAGCTGCGCCATCGCGTCGAGCGGCTCGGTCGATCCGTACAGCCGCTCCGCCGCATGGGCGAGGATGGGGAAGCGCGCGGTCACGCTCCGGCCGACATCGGGCATGGACAGGAAAAGCTCGCGCCCCATCCCCTCGTAAGCCGCCGCGGCCCCGGTGAAGACCAGGGCCAGCCCGCCGCCGAGCGGTCGCTCGCGGAACTGGATACCGTCGGCGGTGGCCTCGCGCCCCTCGGCAAGGGCCAGCGCGCGGGACAGGGTCTCGGCCTCCCTGCCGGCCGGACAGGCGAAGGCCAGCCGCACCGGTCCCTGCCCGCCATCCTCGCCGCGCCGGATGCGCGCGCACAGCTCCGCCCGGTTGCCGGCGGCGAACCAGCGCAGACGCGTGTCCGGCGGCAGCACTGCCGGGACCGAGGCATCGCCGCTTTCGACCAGAAGCCCGTCGGTCGCGCCGCCCAGCGCCTCGACGCTCACGCGGGCGCCTAGGCGACCGGCATCCAGCCAGGGTTGGGTAGCGCCCTCTCCGGGCTTCATTCGGCCACGGCAGGCGACCACGGCGGCGGCCACATGAAGCAAGCCCGATGCCGCATGAGCATGGCCGAAGCGGCTGGTGACGGGACTCGCCCCTTGCGGCCCGGCGATGGTGAACTCCGCTTCGGCGGAATCAGTGGCGGCAGACAGGTCGAGGATGGCGTGGATCGGCTCGCCGGCGGCCTCGGCGCACTCCACCCGGCGCAGCACCAGGACGACGGCGGCGTCACCGGGGGTAGCGAGGTCGGGGCGCAGGGCGGCGAGCGCGCTGCGGTGCACCGGCTCGCAGGACAGATCGACCGCGCCGACGACCGCCGCGTCCAGCTCGCCCGTCACCAGGGCGCGGGCGGCGATGCGCAACCCGGCAAGCCCCGACAACTCCTCCGCCGATACCGAATAGCTGGGGCCGCGCCAGTCGAACTGGGCGTTGAAGCGGTTGGCAACGATGTTGGGCATGGTGCCGATGACGCCGGCCGCGTTCAGCGGGGGACCGAGATCCACGCTGGCATCCGGGCCGCACAGGTCGGCAAGCCGCACGCCCAGGCCGCGCCGCGCCACCTCGGCGTCGCAGCCCATGCCCATCAGCACGCCGGTGGTGGCCGCCGGCAAGGCCGGGGCGTCGGCGACGGCGCGGGCAACCGCCTTCATCGCCAGAAGCTGCTGCGGCAGGGCATGCTGCAGGTCGGCAGGCGGGACGCGGATAGTGGCGAGGTCCAGCGTGATGCTGTCCAGGGCGCGCGGAGAGTCTTCCGCCGGTTGGGCGGCCAGCGCCGCGGCGAAGTCATCGGCGGCGGTAACGATGGCAAGGCCGACGACGGCCACGCGCAACGGCGGCGGGGGAGCGACAACCGGAACGGACACGGTGGCGGGGTGCCACTCCTCCAGCACCAGATGCGCGTTGTTGCCGCCGAAGCCGAAGGCGCTGATTCCGGCGCGGCGCGGCCCATCCACCTCCCACGGCTCCGCCCGGTCGAGCAGGCGGAAGGGCGAGGCATGGATGCCGTCCAGCGGCGCCGCATCGGCATGCAGGGTCGGCGGTCGGGTGCCCGCCGCCATCGCCTGGATCACCTTGACCATGCCGGCCAGACCGGCGGCGGCGATCAGGTGGCCCAGGTTGGACTTCAGCGACCCGATCGGCACATCCCGCAAGCCGGCGAAGATGCGGCTCATGCTGGCGATCTCGGTGGCGTCGCCAAGCGCCGTTCCGGTGGCATGGCATTCCACCAGCGACACCGCCTCCGGCGCGAAACCCGCCTGGGCATAGGCGCCGGCCATGGCGCGCTCCTGGCCCCCGGCGTCGGGAACGAGGAAGCCTCGGCTGCGCCCGTCGTTCGACAGGCCGATGCCGCGGATGACGCCGAGGATGCGGTTGCCGTCTCGCACCGCGTCGTCCAGCCGCTTCAGCACCACGCAGGCCGCCCCCTCGGCGGGGATCAGCCCATCGGCTTCGCGGTGGAACGGCCGGCTGCGGCCGGTGGGGCTGAGGGCGTTCAGCGCGGTGAAGCCCATGTGAAGGAACAGGTCGTCGCCGCGGTTGACGCCCGCCGCGATCATCAGGTCGGCGGTCCCGTCATGCAGCTGGTCGCAGGCCAGCTTGACGGCATAGAGCGAGGAGGCGCAGGCGGCATCCAGGCAGAAGGCCGGTCCCTGCAGGCCGAGGGCACGGGCGGCCAGCTGCGCCGGCAGGCCCGACGAGAAGCGGTTGGCGGGCTTCGGCCCCTCCCGGTCCAGCCAGACCGATTCGGCAAAGGCGCTGAGGCTGGCGGTGGGATAGGACAGGTTGCCGGCGATCAGGCCGCAGCGCCCGCCCGGCGCGATGTCCAGCCCGGCCTCGCGCAGCGCCTCGCGCCCGCTGTGGACCAGCCAGAGCACCAGCGGGTCGAGCCCGGCCAGTTCCTCCGCCGGGCAGGCGAAGCCGTTGGGATCGAAGATGGCGTCGAAGCCCTGCACATAGCCGCCCTTGTCGGTCGCGGAACGCTCGAGCGCCTCGGGCGACAGCGCCTTTGCGGTATCGACCCGCCAGACGCCCGGCGGCACCGGGCGCAGCAGATCCCGCCCCTCGACGACGGCCTGCCAAAGCTCCGCCGGGCTTAGGGCGCCCGGCAACACGCAGCCGTGGCCGATGATGGCGATGGGCGGGAACCGGCTCATGCCGCCCGTCCGATGGCAGTACCCGCGGCGGCCGAACGCCCGATGCAGGAGACGACCGCGTCGCCGGCCGGCGGCTGCGCCAGTTCGCGCAGCATGAAGTCGGCACCATCCGCCGGCGCGATCAGATCGACGGACATGCGGCGGAAATGCTGTTTCAACGCAGGTCCGACCATGCCGCCGTCCCACGGCCCCCAGGCGATGGCCTTGACCGTGCAGTCCGGCCGGCGTGCCGCCTCGGACCGCGCCACGGCGTTCAGCACGCCATTGGCCATGGCGTAGTCGCACTGCCCGGCATTGCCGTGCAGCGAGGCGATGGAAGAGAACAGGCAGATGACGCGCAACGGATCCTCGCGGGTGGCGGCCAACAGATTGGCGATGCCCTCCACCTTGGTGCCGAAAACGGCGTCGAACTGGTCGCGCGTCTTGTCGGCGATGCGCTTGTCGGCCAGCACGCCGGCCCCATGCACGATGCCGGAGATCGGCCCGGCCTCGGCACGGACCGCCGCCAGCGCCTGCGCGACCGACGCCGCGTCGCGCACGTCGGCGCGGCAGTAGCGGACGCGGGCACCGGCCGCTTCCAACCGGCGCAACGTGGCGCGCGCCTCGTTGGCGGAAAGGATGGCCTTGACCATCGCCTCGATCTCGCGCGGCTGCCTGCCGGCGCCGGGACCGGCGATCACCGCCCGGCGGACGGTGGCCTCGTCTGCATCCTCGGCGATGCCCGGCAGAACCGGCGTTGCGCCGGGATCGCTGCGGCCCAGGATGACCAGGGTCGGGCGGATGCGGCGGGACAGCTGCTCCAGCGCCACGGCGGTCACGCCGCGCGCACCGCCGGAGACGACGATCACCGCGCCCTGCTCCAGCGGCAGCGGACCGTCGGCCGACTCTCCCTCGCGCAGGGTCCGCACCAGACGCTTGCCGTCGGCCGCCAGCCGGACCTCCGCATCGCCGTCGCCGGTGGCGATCTCCGCGGCGAGAGCACGGGCGAGGTCGGCGGCGGAGCGGCTTCCCGGCTCCAGCTCGATGGCCTTGACCCGCGCTGCCGGCCATTCATGCGCCGCGGTCAGGACGAGACCGCCAAGCCCCAGCCAAGCCTCACCACCCTTCTCGACAGTGACGAAGGCGCCGCCGGTCTTGCCGAAGCGGGCGTCGGCGGCCTTGGCGGCGGCAAGCGCGCGCCAGTGCAGATCGGCGGCCGAGGCGGCATCGGCCCCGTCGAGCCCGGCCAGGAACAGCACCGCGTCGTCCTGCCCGCCCGGCAGCTCGGCGATCCGGGCGGCGATGCCCTTGGCCGACAGCAGAGCCACCAGTTCGGCGGCGACACCGGACGAATCCGGCACCACGGCGACGCTGGTCAGCCCGCGCAACATGTCGGCACCGCCCGCTTTCCGCTCTTCCAAGACGGAGCAGGTGCGGATGGTGCCTGCCGATAACGCGGGCAGAGCCTGGGTCTGCGGTGCGGGCGTTTGCTGGGCAGCCGGGGTGTCGCCCTTGATGCGGTCGATCACCGCGCCGACGGTCTTGAGCGCGGTCAATTCGCGCATCTCGACCGAGGCCAGCTCCGGCAGGCGGTCGACCAGGGCCGAGAAGATCTCGACCTGCTTGATGGAATCGATGCCGAGACCGGCCTCAAGCTCCATCTCCGGGCTCAGCATCTCGACGGGATAGCCGGTCTTCTCCGCCACCAGCCCCATGAACAGCGCGCCGACATCGACGGACGGAGCAGCCGGCTTGGCCGCCGGAACCGCTGCCGCCACCACGGGCGCCGGGGCAGCCGTGGGGGCGGAGGCGCCGCTGCGGCTGTCGGCCATGCCAAGGATCTGACCGATGGTCTTCAGCGCGTTCAGTTCGCGCATGTCGGCATTGCCCAGCGCCGGAATGCGCTCCTGCAGGGTCGAGAAAATCTCCACCTGCTTGATGGAGTCGATGCCGAGACCGGCTTCAAGCTCCATGTCCGCCGTAAGCATGTCCACCGGGTAGCCGGTCTTGTCGGCGATCACCGCCAGCACGATGTCCCGGGCGTTGACCGCGGGCGGAGCGGCAACGGGCGCGGCGGTTGCCGTCACCGGCTGGGGCTTGGCCTGAACAGGCTCCACCCTGGCCGGAGCGAAATGCTGCGGCGCTGCGGCGACAGGCGCGTGGCTCTGCACCGGCATGACCGGCGCAGCCGGCGGCACCGGCGCCAAGGCCGGCATGGGAGCGGGTGCAGGCATGCTGGGCGCCAACGTCGGCGCCACCGGGGCGGCGGGTGCTGCCGCCGGCCATGCCGGCACACCGCTGAGGCTCTGGATCGCCTGACCGGCGACGGCCAAAAATGCCTGATGGCTTTCGGCGATGGCGCGCTGGAAGGCGGCATGGGCGTCGGCGACATGGTGATAGATCGTCTCAACCGGCGCGGTCGCGACGGGAATGGGCGCCGGCTGCGGAGCGGGAGAGTTCGTGACCATGATAGGAGCTTCTTCGATGGACGGGGAGTAAACCGGGGCGGATGTAGCCGGCACCGAGGCAACCGGCGCCGGCGGCGCGATGGCGGGGCGCGGCGGGTTGGGCTTCGGCAGCGCGGCAGCACCGCCCGGCGGCGGATAGATCTTGCCGAAATTGGCGCCGCTGATGCGGACGGCGGCCGGCGAGGCGGGCTTGGGCTTGCGTTCTTCGGCGAAGCCGGCCCACAGCGCTTCGAAATCGACGGGCAAGCCATGCACCGCCAGCGCGCCCAAGCCGTCCAGCAGGCAGGCGACGCCGTTGGCCCCGCGCCGGTCCAGGGCCACCGCCAGATGCGGACGGTCGCCCAGGCATTGGGCCACCAGACCGCTCAGCACCGAACCCGGCCCGACCTCCACGAAGGTCCGGACGCCGTCGGCATAAAGCGCCTCGACCGTCTCGCGGAAGCGGACCGTTCCGGCGATCTGCCCGGCCAGCAGGTCGCGGACCTCGGCAGCGGCGTAGGGGCTGGCGGTGAGGTTGGCATAGACCGGGATCGCGAAGGACCCGAACGCCGTGCCGTCGAGGACGCTGCGGAAGGTCTCGGCGGCCTGCGCGACCACCGGCGAATGGAAGGCGCTGGCGACCTTCAGCCGGACCACCCGCAGCCCTTCGGCCTCCAGCCGGGTCGCGGCCGCGTCGACCGCCGCGCGCGTTCCGGACAGGACCACCTGCTCCGGCCCGTTGTCGTTGGCCAGCACCACATCCAGACCCTGCAGAAGCGGCTCCACCCGCTCGCGTCCGGCAGCGACCGCGATCATGGCGCCGTCGCTGCCGGATGCGGCCTCTTCCATGCAGCGGGCACGTTCGGCGGCCAGGGACAGCGCGGTGTCGCGGTCGAGGACACCGGCGGCACACAGCGCCGTGATCTCGCCGAAGGAATGGCCGGCGACGGCATCGGCGCGAATGCCGGCACGCTCCAGCACCGCCAGCAGGGCGAGGCTCGCCGTGCCGATGGCGGGCTGGGCGTGGATCATGCGGGTGAGCACCGCTTCCTGCGCCTCCCCCTCCTCGCCGGTGAAGGCGGGCGGCGGGAAGACCACGCGGTGCAGCGGCGACTGGCCCGGAACGGCCGGCAGAGCGGCTTGGCCGTCCCAGACCGCGCGGGCCTCGTCAAAGGCCACGGCCAGATCGGCACCCATGCTCACATACTGGCTGCCCTGACCGGGGAACAGGAAGGCGACCTTGCCGCCCCCACCCTTGCCCTTACCCTCGCCCACCGCCAGATGGATTCCGGGAGCGCTGAAGGCGCCGGTCTGCTTGAGCACGGTCGCCAAGCGCGCCTCGAACTGCCGGGCATCGGCGGCGACGATGGCGAGGCAGTGGCGCGAACGCGGATCGAATGCGATCTGGCTGTCGCGGGCGACCGCCTCCAGCCCATCCTTCTCAACGCGGGCGCCGAGAGAGCGCGCCGCGTCGGCCAGGGACCGCGCATCGGCGGCCCCCACGAGCAGCAGCGCGCCGCCCGCCCACAGGCGGGACGCGGCTTGCGGTCCGGTGTATTCCTCCAGCGCCACATGATAGTTGCTGCCGCCGAAGCCGAAGGAACTGACGGAGGCGCGGCGGGGGCCGTCCGCCTTCACCCAGGGCCGGGCACGGGTGTTCAGGTAGAAGGGGCTGCTCTCCAGCTTCAGGCGGCTGTCCGGCCGTTCGACCTTGATGGTGGGCGGCAGGACCTTCTGATGCAGCGACAGCGCCGCCTTCAGCAACCCGGCGGAACCTGCGGCGGCCTTGGTGTGGCCGATCTGCGACTTGATCGAACCGATGGCGCACCAGGCCCCGGCCTCCGCATCGGCTTCCCGGAACACCTGGGTCAGCGCGGTGAACTCCGCCAGATCGCCGGCGCGGGTGCCGGTGCCGTGGGCCTCGACCAGTTCGACGCTGCGCGGGTCATGGCCGGCATCGGCATAGGCCCGGCGCAAGGCCACCGCCTGCCCCTCCGGCCGCGGGGCATAGACGCTGGTAGCGCGGCCGTCGGACGACGACCCGATCCCCCGGATGACGGCATAGATGCGGTTGCCGTCGCGCTCGGCATCCTCCAGCCGGCGCAGGGCGAACAGGCCCAGCCCCTCGCCGACGATGGTCCCGTCCGACGCGTCGGAGAAGGGGCGGCAATCGCCGCTCTTGGACAGGGCCGGCGTCTTGCTGAAGCACATGTACATGAAGATGTCGTTCAGCGCGTCGACGCCGCCGCTGATGACCATGTCGGAATGGCCCAGCTCCAACTCGTTCATCGCCATCAGCAGCGCCGACAGCGAACTGGCGCAGGCGGCATCCACCACGCAGTTGGTGCCGCCCAGGTCGAGCCGGTTGGCGATGCGCCCCGCCACCACATTGCCCAGTACGCCGGGGAAGCTGCTCTCCTGCCATTCCACATACTGGGAGGAGATGCGGTCGCAGATGGCCGTCACCTCGTCCTCCGGCAGGCCGGCCTCGCGGAGCGCCTTGACCCAGACCGGCCGCTGCAGCCGCGCCCCCATGGTCCCCACCAGTTCGGTGGCGGACGCCACGCCCAGCACGATGCTGGTCCGGCTGCGGTCGATGTCGCGGAACTGCGTGCGGCAGGCCTCGTCCAGCGTCTCCTTGGCGACGATCAGCGCCAACAGCTGCGCGGTGTCGGTGGCGCTCAGCGCCTGGGGCGGGATGCCGAACTCCAGCGGGTCCAGCGTGGCCGGCGGCAGGAAGGCGCCGCGGCGGCAATAGGTCTTGTCCCGCGCCGTGGGATCGGGGTCGTAGAAATCCTCCACCAGCCAATGGGTGGCGGGCACGTCGCCGATGCAGTCCCGGCCGGCGAGGATGTCGCGCCAGAAGCCGTGCGTGGTGCCGGAACCCGGAAACATGGCGCCGATGCCGACGATCGCGATGGGGTGGCGGTTCTTCAAGGCGGTCTCGGATGTTCGGAGGGGGATTGGGGCGGAAGCGCGCTTGCTAGGCTGGATCAGGCGAGCCGGCGCGGAACCCAGGTGAAGGCCGCAGCCGGTACGGCCAAGCCCGCCGTGCGCATCTGCTGGGCGCGGGTCACCACGGCGGCCCCCTCCAGCAGGTTGCGGGCGATCTGTTCGACCGTGCGTTTGTCCGCCGCTTCCAGGAAGCTGCCCTTCACCCAGTCGTTGAAGGCGCCCATCGCCGGGCCGCACCAGACCTGGAAGTCATGGCGGCGCGCGCCGTCGTCCTGCGTCGGCCAGCGGGCGGCGTTGAACAGGTACCAGCGGAAGACCAGGGCCATGCGGTGGCGGGGATCGGCCTCGGCACGGGCCAGTTCCGCCGGGTCGCGGACGGCGAAATGTTCGCGGGTCTGGCGCCAGATCTCCTCAAGCGGCGCCTGGAAGACGTCCTTTTCGAGGGTCGCACGCTCTGCCGTGGGAAGGTCGTCGAGGCCGGAATGGCGGCAATACAGCTCGTAGAGGCGTTGGGCGCGGAAGGGGAACATGGTGCCCCGCTTCATCACCTGGACCTTCACGCCCATCTCGAACATGTCGGCGGCGGGCGCCATCGTCACGTCGGTGCTGGACAGGTCGGCCAGCATGCGGCGGACCGACAGTGGCTGCCCCGCCTCCGCCGCCGACTGGTTCACCGATCCGACGACGACATAGGCCGCGCCCATGGCGAAGGCGCCGGCCAGCGCTGCGGGTGTCCCCAGCCCGCCCGCGGCACCGACGCGGATGTTGCGGTCATAGCCATGGGCGGCGACCATCTCGTCGCGCAGGCGCTGGATGATCGGGAACAGGACGGTGAGCGGACGATTGTCGGTGTGGCCGCCGGAATCCGCCTCCACCGTGATGTCCTCGGCCACCGGGATGGCGGCGGCAAGTTCGGCTTCTTCGGCGGTGAGGATGCCCTGCGCCACCAGATCGGCCAGCATGCGCTGCGGGGCCGGCGCCATGAACTGGCGGGCGACCTCGGCGCGCGACACTTTGGCGAAGATGTGGGTCAGACGGCGGACCGCGCCGATGGCCGGATCGCGGCGCAGCCCCTTGGCGGCCAGTTCCACCACCGACGGGGTCAGCGCCATGAAGGCCGATGCCGAGACGCGCCGCACCCCCTGCTGTTGGAACAGGCGGCAGACCGCAGTTTCTAGGGCGGGATCGTTGGGGCTGTGGATCAGGTTGGCGCCCCAGCCCGGCGCCTGCGACCCAAGCGCCGCACGAATTTCGGCGATGCCCTCCTGCACCCGCTGCGGCGACAGCCCGGCACTGCCGTAGAAGCCGAGCAGCCCGGCGCGGGCAGCGGCGACCGCCATGGCCGGCGTGGCGATGCCCCGCGCCATCTCCCCCGCCACATAGGCGAAGCGGCAGCCGTGAGCTTCCTGGAAACTGCGATCACCCAGCCATTCGGGATAAAGCGACGGCAGGGTGGCGACGGGCTCCAGCCGCTCCGCCGTGAAATCCGGCGGCCGGGTCGAGGCTCCCAAACGGCCTTCACGGTTCCTGACGATGTAAAGTGGCTCCCGAATCTTCTGGGCCATTTCCAGAATCAGAGACGGATCGAAGCCTGCCGTCGCCTGCATCAGCGGCGACACTGCCGTCTCCCGGTAATTCATGTCCACATCGACACCCGAATATTGCCTACAGCCATCCCCCGGGACGGGAGATCCGACAAGGGGGCCGACGACCACCGAAGGGGGCGCGGTCGAACGGCCGAGCCGGACTGTGCATGCGCAATTGGGCATTGCATCGCCGCATGCGCCGGTCCGGTGCGAGGGTCAGGCGCCCATGCGCGGGTCCACCTTGCCGAGGCTGGTGATCCGATCGATGAGAGTGCGTACGGTTCGAGTCCCACACTGCCGGTGCCGGCAGTCCGCCCGTTTTGCAACAATGTCGTTCATGGTCGTTCTTGCACCCGACATGGCATTAGGGGCCCCTAATCGAAGGACTTTCGCACATTATTTTTATTACTTACCACTGTTGGAGAATGGCAAGCATGAATTCGATTTCATGGTGGATATTGTTTATTTCACCCCGGAAATATCTTTACCCGCCTTAAACGATTCTGCCGAAGCGCCACCGGGTCCGAAGAGGGATCGAAGCCTTGCGCCCCATCAGGTGCCGATCCGCACAGGCTTGGATTGCAGCAGGCCGCGACCATATGGCTGGGCATGGAGCCAACACCCCGATCCACGCTCGACCGGCGGACCATCCTCGCCGCTGCCGCTTCCGCTTCCGTCGGCTCCCTGCTGCCGCGCCCCCTGTCCGCTGCGGTTGCCGGTCCTCCCGCTGCCGGCAAGTCCCCAAATCCGACGCTGGATCCGGTGCTGCTGACCCGCGCACTCGACCGGGCAGCGAGCCTTGATCAGCTCCACGCGCTGGTGATCGGACGGCACGGCACCGTGGTGGCCGCTGAGGCCTTCCGGGGGCCGCCGGTCGGGCGCGCGGTGAACGTCAAATCTGTGTCCAAGACGATCGTCGCGTCCCTGGCCGGCATCGCGCTGGACCGCAAGCTGCTGCTTGGCGTCGAAGCGACGCTGGGCGACGTGGCGCCGGGGCTGATCCCCAAGGGCGCGGATCCGCGGGTGGGCGGGATCACCATCGCGCAGCTTCTCACCATGCAAGCCGGGCTGGAGCCGACCTCTGGGCCAGGCTACGGCCGCTGGATCGAAAGCCGGAACTGGGTCGCCGATGCGCTCGGCCGCCCCTTCGTCGCCGGGCCGGGCGAGCGGATGATCTATTCGACCGGCAGCTATCACGTCCTGGGCGCGGTGCTGGCCCGCGTCTCCGGACGCAGCCTGCTGGCCCTGGCGCGGGAGTGGCTGGGCCGGCCGCTCGGCATCGAGCTGGCGGGCTGGACGCGCGATCCGCAGGGCTTCTATCTGGGCGGCAACAACATGGTGCTGTCGCCGCTGGACCTGTTCCGCTTCGGCGAGATGTGGAGCCGGGGCGGCGTCTGGGACGGACGTCCCGTGGTCAGCGCGGCCTGGGCGCAGGCATCCTGGGTGCCGCGGACCCGGTCGCCCTATTCCGGCGACGCCTACGGCTATGGCTGGTTCCTGGCGGAATCGAACGGCCATCGCATCGCCTATGCCCGCGGCTATGGCGGACAGATGCTGTATCTGGTGCCGTCGCTGGGGCTGACCGTCGTCGTCACTTCCGATCCCGCCCGGCCGGCCCGGTCGGACGGCTATGTCGGCGAATTGGGCGCCCTGCTGACCGGCCACATCATGCCCGCGGCGGAGCAAGCCTGACCTGCGCTGCCTTGCCCCTGGAAGAAGGACCGGCGACATGCGGACCGACGACCCATTCGACCTCCAGCGATTTCTGAGCGCACAGGAGCCTGTCTTCGCAACCGTGCTTGACGAGTTGCGGAATGGGCGCAAGCGCAGTCATTGGATGTGGTTCGTCTTCCCGCAGTTGCGCGGGCTCGGCCGCTCCGCCACCGCCGAGTTCTACGGCATCGCCTCCCTCGACGAGGCGCAGGCATATCTGGCCCATCCCACGCTTGGGCCCCGGCTGGAACAGGCGACACGCGCGGTGCTGGGGGTGCAGGGACGAACGCTGCACGAGATATTCGGCTCGCCCGACGACATGAAGTTCCGGTCCTCCATGACGCTCTTCGCGCTGGCCGCCGGACAGGCCGATTCACCGTACCATGAGGCGCTGGACCGCTGGTGCGACGGCCGGATGGACGATGCGACCGTGACGCTGTTGGGAGCACTGGCGGCAGCGCCGCCCCCTCCCCCACGCAGGTGAGGGAAGGGACAGGAACCGTGCTTCAGGCCGCTTGCCCTCAAGCCGCCTGATTCATCTGCTGGACGCGCTGCGGGTCGAGCTTCAGCCGGGACGCAAGATATTGCAGGTAGGAGCGCTCCGCTTCCGACTGCTCGTTCACCGCCATCCGCGAGGCCAGATAGACCTGCTCCGCCGTCTGCTGATCCCGCACCGACTGGAGCAGCGAGTCCAGCGACTGGGGCCGGTCGAGTTCCTGTTCGACGATGCGCCGTTCCTCCGCTCCGGCGCCGGCCTCGTCCAGTGTGGCCAGGATGTGCCGGCGCTCGTCCGGCGTGATCTCCCCGTCGGCATTGGCCGCGGCGATCATCGCACGGATCAGCAGAAGCGCCTGCTGGTCCTCCATGGCGACGGCCGGATAGGCGCCGTCGTCACGGTCTTCGGCCTGCGGCGCACTGCGGGTCTGGAACACCTGCGACAGGCGGTCGGACAGCGATCCACTCCCCTGGCCGCTGCCCTGTCCACTTGCCTGAGTGCTTCCGGAAGACCCCGTGGAACCGGCGGCACCGCCGCCGAACAGGCCGCCCAGGATACCGCCGGCATCGCCCCACGGGCTGCCTCCCGGCCGGGCGGCGGGTTGCGCACCTTGGCCCGCAGCACCCGTCTGGTTCCGCTGGCGCTCCTGGAAGGCCTTGAAGGCGAGGTAGCCCAGCGCCCCCAGCCCGGCGACCGACCCGACGCCCATGCCGCGGTTCCCCGATGCGGCACCGAGGGCGCCACCCGGCGTGCCGGCCCCGAAGCCGCTGTTGCCGAGCACCGACCCCATGGCGTTCATGCCGCCGTGGCTGCGGCCTCCCATCCTGGTCGCCAGCATGGTCCCGAGGATACGTTGCAGATCGGCCATTTCGCTCTCCCACTCGAATTCCGTCGATGGACCGTCAACAGCACAGGCGGCATTCCGTTCGGGCGGCGGGCTGAAGTTGAAATACCAAAAATTCCGCACCACGAACTTTTCGCTCCGGCATGCGGCATTGCAGGGGACCGGATGCGACCATGGCTGTTACCCAGTCCGACCACAGGGAGACAGACATGGCCAAAGCCAACATCAACGACCGGTCGAGCATCGAACGCATCTACGACCGCCATACCTTTGAACGGGACGCGGCGTCGAACGCGCGCAGCAAGGCCACAGTCGTCCACGGCGTGAAGATCCTCTCCGCCCCCGATGCCGACGGGCAGGTCGAGATTTCCCGCGCTTCGCACCATGTGGCGGAAGGGAACCCCGAAGGGGACACCATCTTCGTCCCCGCCTTCAGCCTTCACGACTCCACCGCCGCCGACGGCAACACCTATGCCGGCTCGGCCGCGCCGGTGGGGACCAGTCCGGGGGAAGCCGCCGACGAATACCGGAGCTTCATCGACGATGTCCTGGAAGCCGCCAGCAAGGGACACTTCAAATCCGACATCGGCCGCGGCGAGGAACGGCTGAAGGGCTTCCACGGCGGGTGACCGGCAATCCGGCAGGCAGCGCATGTCGTCATCGCCTGCCGGTGCCATAGAAGGGCCAATAAGGGGGCTAATCGCCCCCCCACAGCCCGCGTTCGCCCAAATCCTCGCCGCGCTGGCGCTCCAACGCCTGGGAATAGCGGCGCAATGCGAAGGACTCCGTCACATAGCCGATGATGCGCCGGTCGGTGGGGGAGGACAGCACGGGCAGCGCCTCCACCTCTGCCGTGCCGAAACGGTTCAGCACGGTGCGGGCGTCGTCGCCGGGCATCAGAACGGCGTCCGCCTTGCTGGCGAGCGTGCCGACGCGGGTTTCGGTGGCCTCCGCATCCTGGTCGGGGTCATGGGTCTGCGACATGTCGATCAGTCCGGCATATCTGCCGGATTCGTCGACCGCGAACACCGTCTTGGTGGAGCCCAGCGGGTAGAGGCGGCGCAGCGCCTCCACCGTCAGGGTGGCGGGCACCGTCTTGGCGTCGCGCCGCATCAGCCGGAAGGCCGTGAGTTCCGACAGCCAGCCGATGTCGTAGGCGCCGCGGATCGGCACGCCGCGCAGGTGGAAGCGCCATGTGGCGAAGGAGTAGCCGAAAGCCTGCCGCACCACGGTGGTGGACAGCACCACCCCGATCAGCACGCCGGAGGCTGCCCATAAATCCTGCGTCGTCTCCAGCACCAGCAGCACCATGGTGACCGGCGCGCCGACGACGCCGGCGGCGACCGACCCCATCCCGACCAGCAGCAGAAGCCCGCCGTCGATGCCCAGCCCCGGCAGGAAACTTGCCGTGGCGATGCTCAACAGGCCGCCGAACAGCCCGCCGATGAACAGGGAGGCGCTGAACAGGCCGCCGCGGAACCCCGATCCCAGCGACACGGCCGACGCCAGGATCTTCGCCACCAGCGTCAGGGCCAGCGCCAGCGCACCGCCCGCCAGTTCCGGCGGCACGGCACCCGGGCCGCTGCCCATCACCGCAGGCACCGCCAGCGCCAGCCCGCCGACCATCAGCCCGCCCACCGCCGGGCGCATCCAGCGCGGGACCGGCAGGCGCTTGAAGCCGCGCTCCGCCACCGTCACCGCCTGCATGGCGAGGATGCTGAGCCAGCCGGCCAGGAAGCCGACCACGCCGCAGGCGGCGTAATCCCAGCCGGCGATCTCCACCGGCCGGCCGAGGGCCAGCGGCGCCTCGCCGCCGGTCAGCAGGGCCGATGCCGCCACCCCCAGCGCCGCCGCCGCGCCGACCGGGGCCAGCACCGCCAGCGTATAGCCCCCCAGCACCAGTTCGAAGGCATAGAAGGCGCCGGCCAGCGGCGCGTGGTAGGCGGCGGCGATGGCCGCCGCCGCCCCGCAGCCGACCATCGTGCGCAGATCGGCGCGGCGCAGCCGCAGCCGCTGCCCGAGGGAGGAGGCGAGACCGGCGCCCGCCTGGGTATAGGCCGCCTCCATGCCCACCGACGCGCCCGAGGCATTGGACAGCGCGGTCGTCACCGTCAGGCGCAGGCTGTCGATCAACGACATCTTGCCGCCGTAGAGCGCGTTCGCCTCCACGGCGTCGACGATGTCGTTGGGCCGCCAGCGCCGCACCAGCGTGGACAGGATCCCCAGCAGCAGCCCACCCGCCACCGGCACGCCCAGCGTCCGCAGCAGGTCGGGCACGCCTTGCCCCAGCTTCTCCCCCTCCGGCAGGTCGAAGGCCAGCGCCTGCAGAAGCAGCACCGCCTCGTGCAGCGCCCCGACCGCCAGCCCGACCGCCCCGCCGACTAGACCGGCCAGCACCACCACGGCCAGCGCACTGTTGCGCACGCTCCAACGGTCAGACACCGTGGTCGCGGCCGACGCGTCGAGCGCCGCGTAAGGGTCGCTGCCGGCGCGGGCGTTTTCGCCCACGCCGTCGATGGAAGCGGAATTGTCCGGCATGATCACGCTGACTGATGGCCCATTCGTCCTTGGACAATGGGCCGGACAGGCGTGTGTTCCGTCAGGACTTGCCCGGCTGCGGTTTCGCCTGCGGTTTCACCGTCGACGGAACGGCCCCCGCCTGCGGTGCGGTGGGTGCAGCAGCGGAGGGAGCAGGCTCGGTTGCAGGAGGTGCTACCGGGGAGGCTGCCGGCGGAGTGGCGGGAGCGGCATCAGTCGGCGCTGTGGCCGGCGCTGCGGACGGAGTTGTGCCAGCACGGCGCAGAACATGGGTGAGGTTGTCGCGCACCTTGTCGGCCAGTGCCACGTCCGGTTCGGCCGCCTCGTGGAAGATTACGGTGAACAGGCGGCGTTGCGACAGCAGGAAGTTCAGCGTGACGTGCAGCTTGCCCTGGGGCATGGCGCAATCGACCGAGCCGGTGCGAAGCCAGACCGAACCGGCCTGTTCGGACGGGCTCAGGCTGACGGTCGGGGTGCCTTCGCACCGCTGCTTCATGGCGTCTGCGAAGCCGTCCGACAACTCGTCGATCCTGGCGTCCTCACCCACCGCGCGTTCCCGGATACCGCCGACGATGGGGCCGAAGCGCCATGCGACGTCGGCCGGGCGGCGCTCCTGCGGGATCTTGTCCATCGGGACCAGTTCGGCGTCATGCACGCCTGCCGCGCTCAGCAGGCTGTCCAGCCCTTCCGGAAGGCGGTTCTTCTTCTCAGCCGGGCGGCCGGCGGCGACCTTGATCGGCGGAACGTTGCCTCCCTTGTCGACGCAGGTCTTCAGGTCGCCCAGCACCTTCTTGGTGCCGGACAGCTTGAAGGCGATGCGGTCCGTGGCCGACGACACCACCAGTTCGCTGCCGCCCATCAGGGCGTTGACCAGTTCCTCGTCCTTGCCGTTGGAGACCACCAGCATGTCCGGCTGCGAAGCGATGGCCACCCGTTCGCGCTTCAGCTTCTTGTCCACCTCGATGATGACCGGCCATTCGCCGCCCTTGGGCAGGTCGGCGCCGGGGATGCCGATGCCGATGTTGGTCTCCCCCTTGGGGCTGCGGGCGAACATCAGCACATGGCCGGAGGTGAATTCCCCCTCCGCCACGCAATAGGCGAAGCTGCCGTCCTTCTTCTTGGCGGCGCCGCCGTCCCAGCTCTCGATCAGTTCGCCCGGCCCATCGGGCTTGGCCGGCGCCGCGGCACCCTGCTTCTCGGCCGGCTTATCGTTCGGCCCCTGGGCCGGCCCCTGGTTCGGCCCCTGGGCAGGCCTGGCATCCTGCGCCGGCGTACCCGGTACCACGACCTCGGCCTCCGGCACCGGCAGGCCGTAATAAACCGCGGGAGGAATGCTCGGCTCGACCGGCACCAGTTCGGCCATCGCCGGCGCCGACGCCACACCCAGCAGGAGAAGCGCGGACAGCGAAGCGGCGGAACGGGCGGTCATGACGAGGTAATCCATAGATGGTTGTGGCGGCGAAGCTATCCGCGCCCGCCCCCATCCGCAAGCCCAACCGCCCATCCTGTTGCAGGAGGCCGACACCTGTTGCACAGGACACGCAGCGGATTTGTGCTAAACGCCGAAGAAGGCCTCGCGCAGCACTTCTTCCGACAATGACGCCACCGGCCCGTCGCCCACCACGCGGCCCAGACGCAACAGGATGGCGCGCGGGGCGACCGTCAGGGCGCGCGCCGCACTCTGCTCCGCCAGCAAAACGGCGGTGCCGGCGGAGGATATGCGGCCCACCGCGGCGAAGACCTCGTCGGCCAGCTTGGGCGACAGGCCGAGCGAGGGTTCGTCCAGCAGCAGCAGGCGCGGCCGGCCCATCAGCGCGCGGCCGAGGCTCAGCATCTGCTGCTGGCCGCCGGACAGGCGCCAGGCGCTTTCCCGGCTTTTGGTCGCGAGATCGGGAAACAGGGCGAAGACACGCTCGACGTCCTGGGCGCGGTCGCGGGCGGCGGGCAGGCCGGCGACCTCCAGATTGTCGCGCACGCTCATGCCGGGGAAGACACGCCGCCCCTCCGGAACATAGCCGATGCCGCGCCGGACCCGCGCCTCCGTCGCCAGCGGCGCGAGATCGGCACCGTCGAAGCTCAACTCGCCCCGCGCCGGCACGAGGCCGAGCAGCGCCTTCAGCAGCGTCGATTTCCCCGCCCCGTTGGCGCCGAGCAGCGCCACCGTCTCGCCCGCCGCGACGCTAAGCGATACGCCGTCAAGCGCCGTCGCCCCACCATAGCCGGCGGTCAGGCCGCGGACGGACAGCAATGCACTCATGCGGTCCCCGCCCGGCCGAGATAAGCCGCCGCCACCGTCGCATCCCGGCGCACCCCGTCGGCCGGGCCGTCATAGATCACCCGCCCGCGGTCGAGGCACAGCACCCGCCCGGCCAGCGGCAGCAGGAAGCCCATGTCATGCTCCACCAGCAGGATCGCCATCCCCTCACCCGCCAGGTCGCGCAGCAGCGCGGCCAGTTCCGCCTTCTCGCCATCGGTCAGCCCGGCGGCGGGCTCGTCCAGCAGCAGGACGGCCGGACGGCGGACCAGGGCGCGCGCCAGTTCCACCCGCCGCCGCAGCGCCGCCGGCAACCCGTCGCAGCCCTGCCCGGCAAGCTCGCCGACGCCCAGCCGGTCGAGCGCCCAGCGGGCATGCGCCTCCGCCATTTCCGCGTCGGGATCGAAAGCCAGACGGGCGGCGGCCACCGCCTCCAGCACGCCGGCCCCTTCCGGCAGGATCGCCGCCTGGAAGCTGCGGGCCAGCCCGGCACGGGCCAGACGGTCGGTGCGGGCACCGGTCACGTCCCGGCCGCCGAGCCGCACCCGCCCGGCATCCGGACGCTCCAGCCCCGACAGCAGGTTGATGACCGTGGTCTTGCCCGACCCATTGGGGCCGATCAGCCCGGTGATGCCGCCGGGCCGCAACTCCAGCGACACGCCATCCACCGCGCGCACGCCGCCGAAGGACTTGGCCAGCCCCTCCACCGTCAGCCCGTCCACGGAAACGGACGGCGCCGGCTCGCGCGCTTCCGGCAAGGCACGGGCGGGGCGGCCGAACAGACGTCCGGCGGCGCGGTCCAGCAGCCCGGTCAGACCGTCGGGCGCCAGCAGAACGGTCAGCAGCAGGGCCATTCCGTAGACGACCAGATAGCCGCGCTCCAGGAAGCGGAACCATTCCGGCAGATGCAGCAGCAGCACCGCGCCCAGCACCGCACCGGCCATCCGCCCCCGCCCGCCGACGATGGCGATGGTGAGGATGGAGACCATGACCGGGAACTCCAGCACCTCCGGCGAGACGACGCGCTGGGTGTGGACCGCCAGCGCTCCGGCCGCTCCGGCGAACAGGGCGCTGATGCCGAAGGCGGTCAGCCGCAGCCGCCCGACGTCGAGCCCCAACGTTCCCGCCGCCAGCGGATCGTCGCGCAGCATCGTCAACGACCGCCCGAGCCGCCCGCGCGCCAGCCACCACCCCACCAGCCCGCCCAGCGCCACCAGCCCCCAGACCAGCCCCGCCATCGGCAGGCCGCGCGGCACCATCCAGCCGAACAGCACCACAGCCGGCACCCCGGCCAGCCCGTTGGAGCCGCCGGTCAGTTCGGGCAGGTTGACCGCCAGCAGATGCAGCACCTGCGCGATGCCCAGCGTCGCCAAGGCGAAATAGTGCGACTCCAGCCGCAGCACCGCCAGCCCGACCGGCAGGGCCAGCAGAAGCGGCACCAGCATCGACAGCGGAAAGGTCGCCTCGAAGCCAAGGCCATAGCGGCTGCCGAGGATGCCCGTCACATAGGCGCCGACGCCGAAGAAGGCGCCCTGCGCCAGCGACAGCGCTCCGCCGAGGCCGAAGACGATCTGAAATCCGAAAGTCGCCAGCGCATAGACGCCGGCGACGGTCAGGACGCGCAGGCCGTAGGGGGAGGCGAAGGCGAGCGCGTAGACAAGGAGAGCGAGGGCACCAATCCCCAATACGACACTCTCCACCCCGGCATAGCCCCCTCTCCCCCCCGCTCTCGCGCAAACGAAGTTTGCGCTGACGCGACAGGCGGACCATAGGTCCGCCGAAAGCGGGGAGAGGGTTGGGGTGAGGGGGACGCGCCGCGAGGATCGTCCGGCAAGCGGAACCCCCTCACCCTGACCCTCTCCCCGGGGGGGAGAGGGGATATTTGCCGGGGAGAGCGGATCAGCCACGGCGCCGCACCGCTTCGCCGAACAGGCCTTGCGGCCGCAGCACCAGGATCGCCAGCAGCGTCAGATACAGCGCCCCCAGCGCCGCCGGGTACGAGAGCACCGACGACACCCCCACCTCGAACAGCGCGATCAGCAGCGCCCCCACCACGGCCCCCGGCACGGAGCCCCAGCCGCCGATGGTCACGGCGATGTAGGCCTTCAAAATCAGGTCCCCGCCCGCGGTCGGCGTGACGAAATAGCGGTTGGCCAGCAGCAGCCCGGCCGCCCCGGCGCAGGCGGCCCCGATGGCGAAGGTCACCAGGATCATCGCGGTGACCGGCACGCCGCAAGCACGCGCCATCTCCGGGTCCTGCGCCGTGGCGCGCAGACGGCGGCCCAGCTGCGTGCGGGCGAACACCCATTGCTGCGCGCCGATCAGCAGCGCCGCCACCGCGACGATGGCGAGCGACTGCTCGGGAACCGCCAGCCCGCCGATGTAAAGCGTGTCGTCGCCGAACAGCGGCGGCGCGGCGCGCGGCTCCGGCCCGAACAGGATGGCGGCGCCGTTCTGCAGGATGATGCCGATGGCGATGGTGCTGATGAAGACCGACACTGGCGGCCGGCGGCGCAGCGGCAGATAGGCCGCCAGCGCCAGCAGCAGCCCCAGCGCCGCCATCAGCGCCAGCACCACCGGCAGCAGGGCGATGCCCGGCAGCGGGATCAGCGGCGCCAGCGCCACCGCCAGCAGCCCGCCGGCCATGACAAGATCGCCTTGGGCGAAATTCACCGCCGAGGTGGCGTTCAGCACCAGCACGAAGCCCAGCGCCACCAGCGCATAGGCCGCCCCCAGCGCCACGCCGTTGACCAGCAGTTGAAGCGCCGCCATCCGCTCACTTCGCCGCAAGCGCGGGGTTGTCGTACCGCTTCACCAGCACCGGCACGCGGCTGGCCCCGTCATAGCAGACGATGACGGCGGAATGGGCCATGTTGCCCTTGCCGTCGGACTTGTAGGTCATGGCGAGGCCCTTTAAGCTCTCCGACGACAGAGCTTTGCGGATGGCGTCGGGGCTGCGGGCGCCGGCCTTCACCGCCTCCAGCACCATCGTCATGCCGTCATACTGGCCGAGCGCGAAGGCGTCCGGCTCCTTGCCGAAGGCGGCGCGATAGGCCTCGGTGAAGGCCTTGACCTCCGGCGTGTCGCCGGAGATGGGCGAGGCCGCGGTCTCGGCACAAACGCGCTTCAACTCCGCCGGCTCCAGCAGGGCCGCCGTGCTCGGCTGATGCATGGCGGAGCCGGCGACGATGGGCACGGCCACCCCGCTGGACGCCGCCTGCCGCAGCAGCAGCGCGGTCGGGCCGGAATGCAGGTGCAGGACCAGCACGTCGGGCTTCGCGGCCAGCGCCTTGGTCAGCACCGGCAGAAGGTCCTTGGCTGCCGGGTCCACCCCCTCCTCGAACACCGGGGTCACACCCAGCGCCTTGAAGGCGGCGTCGAGATGGGCCTTGCCGCTCTGCCCGTAGGCGGTGGTCTGATAGATGACGGCCGGCTGCCGCTTGCCCAACTCCTCCACCACATAGCGGGCGTGGGCGGCCTTGGTCACGGCATCGCCGGGGAAAAAGCGAAAGACCCAAGGGTTGCCTTGCTCGGTGATCGAGGCGGTGCCCGACACGGTGACCAGCGGCAGCTTCAACTCCTGCGCCAGCGGCAGCATCGCCAGCATCTGGGTGCCAAGCATGCTGGCGGCGACCGCCCCGACCGTGCCGCTGCCGGCCGCCCGCTCCAGCGCCGTCACCGCCGCCTCGGGCGAGGTGCCGGTGTCGACGACCTCCGATGCGATGGCGACGCCGGCCGGGGTCTGCTTCAGCGCCAGGACCGCGCCGTTGCGCTGGCTGGTTCCCTCCAGCGATAGGAAGCCGGTCAGCGGCACCAGCACCGGAAAGGACAGCGTGTCGTCGGCCCGCGCGGCGGACGACAGGCAGGAGGATGCGGCCAGCAGGCCGATCAGAAGGGGAAGCGCGCGCCGCATGACCGAAAACTCCTCAACACGCGCCGGCGAGCGAAGCGACGCGGAGGGGACGGGGCATTTGCAGCAGTTCCGTCGGATTCCGGTCGGCTCCCTTCGCCGGCATGACCCGGATCAGGTTCGATGGGTGTTGTCTCAGCCCCCGCATCCGCCGATCTGGCGAAGGCAGGGGCACCCCAGCCGTGAACAGGCGGCGAGAGTGTCGCCGCCGGGCCTGTCCTGTCAAGAACCCAGCCGGCGGCGCGCCACCACGGTTTCACGATGCAGGATATAGAGCCCGCTGCCGATGATGACCATGGCGCCAAGCAGCACCGGCGCGGTCGGCAGGTCGCCGAACACCATCCAGCCGAACAGGCTGGCCCAGACCATGCCGGTATATTCGAACGGCGCCACCACGGCCGGCGGCGCACGGCGGAAGGCCTGGGTCAGCAGCACCTGCGCCCCGGCGCCGATCGCGCCGACCAGCGCCATCAGACCGAGCGCGTAGGCGGTCGGCGCCGTCCAGACGGGAACCGTCAGCGCGCCGCTGACCACCGTCGTCGTCAGCAGCAGATAGAGCACGATCGACGCGCTGGTCTCCGTCCGCGACAGGCCGCGCACGGCGAGCGCCGCCAGCGCATAGAACAAGGCGGCGCACAGCCCGACCAGAACCGGCACCAGCGGCGCCCCCGCCGATGGCTGCGCCATCACCACCACGCCGCCGAATCCGACCACCACCGCGACCCAGCGGCGCCAGCCCACCGGCTCCCCCAGAAGCGGGGCGGACAGCGCGGTGATGAACAGTGGCCCGGCGAAGCTCAGCACATAGACGTCGGCCAGCGGCAGCTCGCGGAACGCATAGAAGAAGCATCCCATGGAGATCAGCCCGGCGAAGGCCCGCCAGACATGGCCCCAGGGCCGCCGGGTCCGCATCGCCGCGATCCCGCCGCCCCGCCACAGCGTGTAGCCGCCCACAAGAAGGAAAGCGACCAGCGAGCGCACGAACATCAGCTGCGGCACCGGGTAGTCGGCGGTCAGGAACTTGATCAGCGTGTCCATCGCCGCGAACAGCAGGATCGCACCCAGGAAGCAGCCGACGGCATAGGGGACCGAATCGGCCTCGGCTGGCAGCAGGTCGGCGGTCTCGGCGTCGGTCATGGGATCGGTTCGGAACGGCAATGGCTGGGACTGCCCACATTATGGGCAAACGCCTCTGCGTCCCAATGCCGCAACCGCAGGTCTGGTAGGCGTGGGGTTTTGTTAAGCGTCGGCTGACGGTGCCCCCACCCTAACCCTCCCCCGCTGGGCGGGGGAGGGGACAAGCGCTTGTTCGGGAAGGCAGCAGCAGTCCCTCCCCCGCCCAGCGGGGGAGGTTAGGTGGGGGTAATCGAAGCCAGCACTCCCCATCCCCTCACCGCGTCAAAACCATCACCAGCCGCTCCACCGGCGTATCCCCAACCAGATGCGACTCGACGATCTCGTCGACGTCCTCCGGCGTCTCCGGCCGGTACCAGATGCCTTCCGGATACACCACCATCAGCGGCCCGGCGGAGCAGAAGCCGAGGCAGCCCGTCAGCGCCATGCCCACATCCGTCAGGCCCTTGCCCTGGATTTTCTGGTCCAGCCGCTGCCACAGCGGATGGGCGCCCTTGGCGGCGCAACTGCCGCGCGGATGGCCGGGCGGACGCTGCTGGGCGCAGCAGAAGACGTGGTGGCGGAAGGTCTGCGGCAGGTCGAGCGGCATCGGGCATGCTCCATAACCATAATTTTCATATGGATAAGAAGCATGCCAGAATGCTGCGCTGCGGCAAGACTTTTGTGACGCTTCCAAGTCCTCGCACCCCTTGGCTTTTCCGCGTGACGAAATGCTTGGTCAGCGGCGGGGTTGCCGGTTAAGAATCCCCGGCAGGGGCAATCCAGGAGACGCCGGTGCTGCTGAGCGGGTCGGGGAAGGGTCAGCCGGGCGCCGTGCCGGGCTGGGTCGGGTATGCGCTGCTGCCGGTTCTCAACCTCGTCGCGGCCTTCGTGCTGTCGGGGCTGGTGATCCTGGTGATCGGCGAGAACCCGGTGGACGTGCTGTCGCTGCTGGTGACGGAGGCTCTGGGGTATCCGGAAGCCATCGGCTACACCCTCTATTACACCACCAGCTACATCTTCACCGGGCTGGCCGTTGCGATTGCCTTCCATTGCGGACTGTTCAACATCGGCGGCGAGGGGCAGGCCTATCTCGGCGGGCTCGGCGCCGGGCTGGTGGCGCTGGCGCTGACCGGCTGGCCCTGGCCGGTGGTGGCGGTGCTGGCGATCCTGGCGTCGGCCCTGTTCGGCGCCGCATGGGCCTTCATCCCGGCCTGGCTACAGGCCAAGCGCGGCAGCCACATCGTCATCACGACGATCATGTTCAACTTCATCGCCGCCTCGATCATGACCTGGCTGCTGGTCGACGTGCTGATCCGCCCCGGCAGCCAGTCGCCGGAAACGCGTGAATTCGATCCCGGGGTCTGGCTGCCGTCGATGGACCGGGCGCTGGGCTGGCTCGGCATCGCCATCCCGGCCTCGCCGCTGAACCTGTCCTTCCTGTGGGCGCTGGCCTGCTGCGCTCTGTTCCACCTGTTCCTGCGCCGCACCCGCTGGGGCTACGAGCTGCGCACCGTCGGCCGCAATGAGCGGGCCGCGGTCTATGCCGGCATCTCTCCGGCCCGCAACATCATCATCGCCATGCTGATCTCCGGCGCGCTGGCCGGCTTCGTCGGCGTGAACGAGATCCTGGGCGTGCAGCACCGGGTGATCCTGAACTTCACCGGCGGCGTCGGCTTCGTCGGCATCGCCGTGGCGCTGATGGGGCGCAACCACCCGGTCGGGATCATTCTGGCGGCCTTGCTGTTCGGGGTTCTGGCGCAGGGCGGCGGCCAGCTGTCCTTCGAATACCCCACGATCAACCGCGAGCTGGTGATGGTCATCCAGGGTCTGGTCATCCTGTTCGCCGGCGCGATGGAAAACCTGTTCAAGCCGCAGGTGGAGGCGCTGTTCCGCCGCCGCGGTGCGGTCGCCGCAGATATCGCCACTGGGGGAAGGGGCTGAGCGATGGAGGACGCGCTTCTTCTGGCGCTGCAGCTGCTGGGCGCCACCATCCGGGTGGCGACGCCGCTGGTGCTGGCCGCCTTCGCCGGCATGTATTGCGAGCGGGCCGGCGTGGTCGACATCGGGCTGGAAGGCAAGATGCTAGCCGGCGCCTTCTTCTCCGCCGCGGTCGCCGCGGCCACCCTCAACCCCTGGCTCGGGCTGCTGGCGGGCATCGCCGCGGGTGTGGCGCTGGCGATGGTCCATGGCTTCGCTTGCATCACCCACAACGGCAATCAGGTGGTGTCGGGCATGGCGATCAACATCCTGGTCGCCGGGCTGGCGCCGACGCTGGCCTATGCCTGGTTCCAGCAGGGCGGCCAAACCCCGCTGCTGCCCAACCAGGCGCGCATTCCCGCGGTGGAGCTGCCGGGGGCCGACGCGGTGGCAGGCGTGCCCGTTCTGGGGCCGATCTACCGCGAACTGTTCAACGGGAACAACATACTGATCTGGGTGACGCTGGTGCTGGTGATCGCCACACACTGGGTGCTCTACCGCTCCCGCTTCGGGCTGCGGCTGCGGGCGGTGGGCGAGAATCCGGCGGCGGTCGACACCGCCGGCCTGTCGGTGGCGAAGCTGCGCTATCAGGCGCTGATCGTCACCGGCGTGCTGACGGGGATGGCGGGCTCCTACCTGTCCACCGGCCATGGTGCCGGATTCGTCCGCGACATGACCGCCGGCAAGGGCTATCTGGCGCTGGCGGCGCTGATCTTCGGCAAATGGCGGCCGGGGCCGACGCTGTTCGCCTGCCTGCTGTTCGCCTTCACCGACGCGGTCCAGGTGCGCCTGCAAGGCGTCGTCCTGCCGGTGATCGGCGTCATTCCGGTGCAGTTCATCCAGATGCTGCCCTATGTGCTGACCGTGCTGCTGCTGGCCGGCTTCGTCGGCAAGGCCATCGCCCCGAAGGCGAGCGGCATCCCCTATGTCAAGGAGCGCTGAGGCCATGACCGACACGCCCGAGCTGGCACGCCTGATCGAAGCGGCCCGCGCCGCGCGCGAGAACGCCCACGCCCCCTACTCCAAGTTCAAGGTGGGTGCGGCGATCCTCGGCGAATCGGGGCGCATCTTCGCCGGCTGCAATGTGGAAAACGCGGCCTATCCGCAGGGCCAATGCGCGGAGACGAGCGCCATCGGCGCCATGGTCACGGCGGGCGACCGCCGCATCCGCGCCATCGTCGTGATGGGCGGCGAGGCTGGGGCGGAGGATATCTGCACCCCCTGCGGCGGCTGCCGCCAGCGCATCCGCGAATTCGCGACGCCGGAAACGCCGATCCACATCTGCGACCCGGCCGGCTTGCGGCGGAGCTTTCCACTGGAGAGCCTGTTGCCGGAATCCTTCGGCCCAACCAATTTAGCCTTCTGAGCGGAGTTTCCCGACATGACCGCAGCCCGCGCCGCCGCGGACATCCTTCACCGTGCCTCCGGCCATCGGCCGCGGGTCGGCATCGTGCTGGGCTCCGGCCTTGGCGGGATCGCCGACCGAATCGCCGATGGGGTCGCCATCCCCTATACCGACATCGCCGGTTTCCCCATTCCCAGCGTGTCCGGCCATGCCGGGCGGCTGGTGGTGGGGCAACTCGGCGGGGTCGAGGTCGCCTGCATGCAGGGCCGTGTCCACGCCTATGAAGGCAACGGCTTCGACGCGCTGAAGACCGCGGTGCGGGCGCTGAAGCTGGCCGGCTGCGACACGCTGGTTCTGACCGCCGCCGTCGGCTCCCTGCGGCTGGAGGTCGGGCCGGGCCGGCTGATGGCGATCAGCGACCACCTGAACCTGCTGGGCGCCAACCCGCTGACCGGTCCGAACGACGAGGCCTTCGGCGATCGTTTTCCCAGCATGACCGACGCCTGGAACCCGGAGCTTCGCAGCCTGCTGAAGGATGTCGCCGTCGGCCTCGCCATCGATCTGGCGGAAGGCGTCTATGCCGCCTATCCCGGCCCGTCCTTCGAGACGCCGGCCGAGGTGCGGATGATGAAGCTGCTGGGCGCCGACGCGGTCGGCATGTCCACCGTCCCGGAATGCATCATCGCGCGCCATTGCGGCCTGCGGGTCGTCGGCTGCGCCGTCGTAACCAATCTGGGCGTCGGGCTCGGCGACGGGCCGGTCGACCATCACCAGACCCTGACCGCCGCATCGGCGGCAGCTGCCGACCTGGAACGCCTGCTGGTCGGTTTCCTCGAACGCCTGCACGAAAAGGACGGGTCCCGGTCATGAAACTGTCTGCCGACCTGCAAAGCGCGCTCGACGCCAGCGCCAACGCCCCGTCCGACGCCGATCTGGCGCGCCGGGCCGTGGGCATGCTCGACCTCACCAGCCTGAACGGCGACGACACCGACCGCGTGGTGGAGGCTCTCTGCGCACGCGCCGTCACGCCCGCTGGGCCGGTGGCCGCGGTCTGCGTCTGGGCGCGCTTCGTGCCCACCGCCCGCAAGGCGCTGGACGGCACGCCGGTGAAGGTCGCCACCGTGGTGAATTTCCCCACCGGCGAGGCCGACGCATCGTCGGTGGCGGCGGAAACCCGGCGCGCCATCGCCGACGGGGCGGACGAGATCGACGTGGTGCTGCCCTACAAGGCCTTCATCGACGGCGCCCGCACCCAGCCGATGAACGTCGTGAAAGCCTGCCGCGAGGCCTGCGCCGACAAGGCCCTGATGAAGGTCATCCTGGAATCGGGCGCCTTCCCCGACGCCGACCTGCTGGCCTGGGCAGCGCGCGACGCCATCGCCGCCGGCGCCGATTTCCTCAAGACCTCCACCGGCAAGACGCAACCGGCCGCCACCCTGCCGGCGGCGGCGGTGATGCTCGACAGCATCTATGAATCCGGCAAGACCGTCGGCTTCAAGGCGTCCGGCGGCATCCGCGACGCGGCGGAGGCGGCGCGCTATCTCGCGCTGGCCGACCACATCCTGGGAGATGGCTGGGCCACGCCGCAGACCTTCCGGTTCGGCGCCTCCAGCCTGCTCGACGCGCTGCTGGAGGCTGCCGGGCATGGGCAACGCGAGGGCGAGCGCGAAGCGGCCCCGGCGGGAGGGTACTGAGGCATGCTTCCGCAGGAGATCGTCCGCGCCAAGCGCGACGGCCAGCCGTTGGACGCCGCCACCATCCAGGACTTCGTCCGCGGCATCACCGACGGCCGCGTGTCGGAATCCCAGGCCGCGGCCTTCGCCATGGCCGTCTTCTTCCGCGGCATGAGCCTGGACGAGCGGGTGGCGCTGACCCGCGCCATGCGCGATTCGGGCACGGTGATGGAATGGCGGTCGCTGAACCTGCCCGGCCCGGTGATCGACAAGCATTCCACCGGCGGCGTCGGGGACAAGGTCAGCCTGATCCTGGCGCCGATGCTGGCCGCCTGCGGCGGCTTCGTGCCGATGGTGTCGGGGCGCGGGCTGGGCCACACCGGCGGCACGCTCGACAAGTTCGAGAGCATCCCCGGCTATCGCGCCAAGCCCGACAACGCGTTGCTGCGCCGGGTGGTGAAGGAGGTCGGCTGTGCGGTGATCGGCGCCACCGACGACATCGCCCCGGCCGACAAGCGGCTCTACGCCATCCGCGACGTGACGGCGACGGTCGAATCGCTCGACCTCATCACCGCGTCGATCCTGTCGAAGAAGCTCGCCGCCGGGCTCGACGCGCTGGTGATGGACGTGAAGTTCGGCACCGGCGCCTTCATGCAGCGGTTCGAAGATGCCGAGGCGCTGGCGGACAGCATCGTCACCGTATCGAAGGGCGCCGGCCTGCCGGCGGTCGCCCTGCTGACCGACATGAACGAGGTGCTGGGCCGCAGCGCCGGCAATGCGCTGGAGATGCGCGAATGCCTCGCCATCCTGCGCGGCGAGCCAGCCGAACCGCGGCTCTACGAGGTGACGGCGGCGCTGGCGGCGGAATTGCTGGCGCTCGCCGGGCTGGCGCCGGACGCTGCGGCCGGACGCGCAATGGCCGACCGCGCCATCGCCGGCGGCGAGGCGGCGGAACGGTTCGCCCGCATGGTAAAGGCGCTCGGCGGACCGGCCGACCTGCTGGAGCAGCCGGACCGGCATCTGGAAAGCGCGCCCATCGTCCGCCCGGTCTTCGCCGAGCGCAATGGCTTCGTCGGCGCGATCGACACCCGCGGGGTCGGCATGGCGGTGGTGGCGCTGGGCGGCGGCCGGACCAAGACCACCGACGCCATCGACTTCGCCGTCGGCTTCGACGAGGTGGCCGGGCCGGGTGACGCGGTGGGTCCGGGTGAGCGGCCGCTGGCTATCCTGCACGCCCGCACGGAGGTGCAGGCCGACGAAGCCGAACGCCGCCTGCGCGCGTCGGTCACGGTGGCCGACACGGCGCCGGTCCGCGGGCCGCTGATCGCAAAGCGTTTGGGGTGAAGTGCGCCTTACTCCTTCTCCCCCCTGCTCACGCGCAAACTTCGTTTGCGCTGACGCGACAGGCGGACCTGTGGTCCGCCGAAAGCGGGGAGAAGGTCGGGATGAGGGGGTTCGGCGGAGCCGAAGATAGCCACGAAGCGGATCCCCCTCACCCTGACCCTCTCCCCGGGGGGAGAGGGGATCCAGGGCGTGAGGCAGAACGTTACCGCCGGAACAGGAACTCGCGGCCGACCTTCACGCGGCGTTCGCCGTCATACTCGATGATGTCGGCGGTCGCGTAGGTCTCGGTCCAGCGTTCGGGCAGGTAGCTGCCGGTGCCGATCACGTCCACCGGCGCGTTGGCCTCCGCCATCAGGCGGCACTTCGCCGGGCCGAAGCCGCTGCTGGCGACGATCTTCACCGCCGGGAAGCCGGCCTCGTCCAGCCGTTCGCGCACGTAATGGATCGCCGCGGCCGACACGCCGGTGCCGATCAGGTAGCGCAGCTGGGTCTCGTCGCGATAGCCGCGGATGGCGTGCGGCGCATGACGCTCCAGCACGGCATAGGAGCCGGGCGGATCGAGCCCCTCGACGAAACGCCCGCCGGAGGTGTCGAGCCGCAGCGCCAGCTTGCCCTGGGCGGCCAGCTGTGGAAAGCGGCGGCAGACCTCAAGCCCGTCGGTGATCTCGCGGCCGAAATAATCGACCAGCACGGTCAACGACAGATCGGGGAAGGTCTCGTGGAACATCTCCGCCGCGCGCACGGTCGAACCGGCATAGCCGATCAGGGCGTGCGGCATGGTGCCCATGCCCTTCTCCTGCCCGAAATAGGGAGCGGTGGCGTCGGTGGCGTTGCCGATGAAGCCCTTGGCGCCGACCTTGCGCTTGGCCCGGTCCGACCCGACGGAGGCGGCATAGGCCATCATCTCCGCCATCTCCGTTCCGGCGCAATGGCGGGCGTCCATGGCGAGGAAGGCGACCTTCGGCAGGTCGGCGCACATGGTGAAGGCGTTGTAGGCCGCGACGCTGGCGGGACCCAGCTTCTGCAGGATGATCGTCTCGCAATCGACCAGATGGTAGAAGGAGCCGGTGACGTACATGATCGGCTCGCCGGCGCCGACCCATTTGCCCTCGGGGTAGTTCAGTTCGATCTGGAACGTCGTGTTGCGCTCGCGCGCCACCGCCTCCAGCCATTCCACCGCCAGACGCGGGGCGCAGACCACCGGGCGCCGCATGAAGATGGCGTAGGTGACGGTCTTGTCGCCGAACTTGCCCACCGCTTCCTTGGTGCGGCGGAAATAGGTGTCCGTCCAGTCGGGAACCTGGGCGGAGGACGGGTTGAGGGCGGTCGGCCCTTTGCCGGCCATCCCGCTTCCCGCTGCCCGGCCGCCAACTGATCGGTTGTCGGTGCTGCTCATACCGGTAACCCTCGCCTTCCGCCCCTGTCCGCGCCTGTGTCCGCGCATGGCTTTGCGATGCTTCGTTCTGGATGGCCCGGCCGCCGGACAGGGCAGCCGGCCGGTTGTGTTGCAATCCCAGCATTATACGCCCCGGGCAGGCGGGGGAAGAGGCTTCCGATCCTGCCAACCCGGAACGGATGGCAGCATTGCATTTTCCGGTGAGATTTCCGGTGCCGACATCTCCGGCAAACAGATCGAATGCTCGTAAAATCACCGTGCAGAGGCTGCAGTCGTTGCCTTGCTTCACCTGTCGCATTCAGAGAAAAACCAGATCAAATACCGTTATTTGACCTACCACTTCCGCGCTTTTAAAGTCGTCGTACAGGCTTCGATCGCAACAGGGCGGCTGAACGGAATGGCGAAGATGACCGCGACCGCCGAATCGGCTCCGGCCGCCCTGCCCTCCTTCGAAGGCACAGGGAACCGGATCGTTCTGGCACTGATCGGGCTGATGCTCGCCTTCGCCGGCGCCGGGGTCGGCGGTGCCCTGCTGCTCCGCCCGGTCCCCGCCCAGGGCGCCTTCGCCGCTCCCCGGTTCGACGCGGCACCCGCCCCTGCGGTCTATGCCGCCTTGCCCACCCTGACCCTCACCCTGAACGATGGCCGCCGCCTGCAGGAATTGCGGCTGCGCGCGGTGCTGGAATTCGATCCGGCGACGCCGCTGGAAACGGTCACCCCCCACCTGCCGCGCATCGCCGACGCCATCAGCCGGCGCCTGCTGGAGGTCGATCCGGCCGAACTGCGGGGCGCCGACGGGCCGGTCTATGTCAAGGACGCGCTGCGCCACGTCGCCAACAAGACCATGCGGCCGCTGAAGCTTCGACAAGTGCTGATCCAGGATATGCTGCTGCGCTGACGGCGCGCTTCCCAACGCCCCTTGCCTCCCCATATCCTGCCCGACCACATCAGCAGGCCCGCGACCGTTCACGGGACTCGTTCGTGGGGTTCAAGGGTCAAGTTGCGGAAGGAGACGGCCGTGGCCGAGTTCGATTTCGACCTCTTCACCATCGGGGCGGGGTCCGGGGGCGTCGCCGCAAGCCGGCGCGCCGCGTCCTACGGCGCGAAGGTCGCGATCTGCGAAGGCAGCCGCGTCGGCGGCACCTGCGTGATCCGCGGCTGCGTCCCGAAGAAGCTGCTGGTCTACGCCGCCCAGTTCCGCGACGGCTTCGAGGATTCCTGCGGCTATGGCTGGAGCTCCCACACGCCGGCCTTCGACTGGGAAACGCTGATCTCGCGCAAGGATCGCGAGATCGACCGGCTGAACGGCATCTACATCACCATGCTGAAGAATTCCGGCGTGACCCTGTATGAAGGGTTCGGCCGGATCGTCGACCGCCATACGGTGGAGGTCGACGGCAAGCGCTACACCGCCCGCAACATCCTGATCGCCACGGGCGGCTGGCCGTCGCTGCCGCCGATCGAGGGGATCGAGCATGCCGCGACCTCCAACGAGGCGCTTCACCTCGAAAAGCTCCCCCATTCCGTGCTGATCATCGGCGGCGGCTACATCGCCGTGGAATTCGCCAGCATCTTCCGCGGCCTGGGCTCCGAAGTGACGCTGATGATCCGCGGCGACGATTTGCTGAACGGATTCGACGACGACATCCGCGTCGCCCTGGCGCAGGAGATGCGCAAGCGCGGCATCAACATCGTCTCGCGATGCAAGCCGGTGAAGCTGGAAAAGGGCGCGGGCGGCTATACCCTGACCGACCATATGGGCCGCGAGCATTCGGCAGGCTTGGTGATGGCCGCCACCGGCCGGCGCCCGAACACGAAGAATCTCGGCCTGGAAGAGGTCGGCATCACCCTGAACGAGGCCGGCGCGATCCCGGTCGACGAATGGTCGCGCACCGGTGTGGACAATATCTACGCCATCGGCGACGTCACAGACCGCATGGCGCTGACCCCCATCGCCATCGCCGAAGGCCGGGCCCTGGCCGAGACGCTGTTCAACGACAACCCCATGCACATCGGCTACGACAACGTGCCGACCGCGGTGTTCTCGCTGCCGCCGCTGGGCACCGTCGGCCTGACGGAGATGCAGGCCCGCGCCAAATACGCGCAGGTCGACATCTACAAGGCCGGCTTCCGCCCGATGAAGCACACCCTGTCCGGCCGGGACGAACGGGTGCTGATGAAGCTGGTGGTCGACGGCGAGAGCCAGCGCGTGCTCGGCTGCCACATGATGGGCATGGATGCGCCGGAGATGATGCAGCCGCTGGCCATTGCGCTGAACTGCGGCGCCACCAAGCGCGACTTCGACCGCACCATCGCGCTTCACCCCTCCACCTCGGAGGAATTCGTGCTGATGCGCGAGAAGGCGGAGCCGGAAAAGAAGATCTGAACGGCCGGCCGCATCGCGCACTTGCAGCCTGAAATCTGCAGCAGGGCCATGGCCGGACTCTTCCGCCCGTGGCCCTGTTCGTTTCCACAGCGCAAGACCCCGAAAGTCCTGGACCTCCCCCGATTGTAGTACCTACCATGGTGGTACGAACAATTTTCCCAGGGAACGGCTCCAAACATGCGCGGAATTTTTGCAGCGGCTGCTTGCGTTGCGGCACTCGCCTCGGTCGGCACGGCCCATGCCCAAACCAAGATCGGCGTGTGGGACGTCAAGATCGACAAGGACTGCGCCATCAGCCAGGAATGGAAGACCGATTCCAAGGACACCGCCGCCATCGCCCTGGCTTATACGAACAAAGGCCAGGCCATGGTGCTGATCTTCAGCGATTCCGCCTGGAAGCTGAAGGAGAAGGAAGACCTCACCATCTCGCTCTCGGTCGATAAGAAGTGGAGCGACAAGGTTCCGGGCGCCGCCATCGACAAGACGATGGCCGTTGTCGGCATCCCGGCCACCTCCAAGGCGATCGACGCCCTGATGAACGGCCGCGAACTCTACATGGAGATCGACGGCAAGAGCGATGATTACGCCTATACCTATTACCTCGACGACACCCGCAAGGCGATTTCCGCGCTGGAAGCCTGCCGGGCCCAGGCACAGTAAGTCCGCGGCGATGATGGCCGACGGCGTCCACCCGGCAGCGCGCCGGCGTGGACGCCTCGCGCACCGACGGGGCAATCTGAACGGAAGGCAGTCATTACAGCCTCAGTTAGGATCCGTCCGTCATAGCACTCCAAAACAGGCATTTCTCCTGGAACGCTTCTAAAGATCCTCGGTTGAGGGCAGGAAGCGATCTGGTCCGGACCCGGTCGCACCGATCCGCGGCCCCTGCAAAGCGGGCCAATTGATCCAGGAGGAGTCCCTCGCATGTTCATGCACAACAAAAAGCTCATGTACACGGTGCGCGTGTCTGAGCCGAACCCGGTGCTCGCCAGCCTTATGCTTGAGCAGTTCGGCGGCCCGCAGGGTGAGCTCGCCGCGGCCATGCGCTACTTCACCCAGGGTCTGGCCGACGAGGATCCGGGCCGCAAGGACATGCTGATCGACATCGCGACCGAGGAACTGAGCCACCTCGAGGTGATCGGCTCCATCGTCGCCATGCTGACCAAGGGCGCCAAGGGCAAGCTGGCCGAGGGTGCGGAAGAGACCGCCGACCTCTATGCCAACATCACCCAGGGCAACGGCAGCCACACCCTGTCGCTTCTGTATGGCGGCGGCCCGGCCCTGGTGAATTCGGCCGGACAGCTGTGGACCGGCGGCTACATCGACAGCATCGGCGACCCGACGGCCGACCTGCGCTCCAACATCGCGGCGGAATCGCGCGCCAAGATCATTTACGAGCGCCTGATCAACATCACCAACGATCCGGGGGTGAAGGATGCGCTGGGCTTCCTGATGACCCGTGAAGTCGCCCACCAGAAGAGCTTCGAGAAGGCGCTGTACTCCATCGACAACAACTTCCCGCCGGGCAAGCTGCCGGGCAAGCCGGAATACACCGACAAGTACTACAACATGAGCCAGGGCGAAGGCGACATGCGCGGCCCCTGGAACCAGGGCGCCCAGTGGGAGTTCGTGGACGTCAAGATGGGCGACGGCCCGGTCAACGGCGGCGACGGCAACCCGACGGTGAAGCTGGCCGCCTCGGAAATGGCCGCGGTCAATGCGGTGGCCGCCCGCACCATGTCCAAGCCCGACGCCGACCCGACCACCGGTGCCGATCTGGGCGCCGGGCCGGGCGCCGGCAAGACCAAGACCACCACCGGGGGCTGACAGCTCTCCTGCACGGTGCATGCTGACAAAACCCCTCTCCCCTTGCGGGAGAGGGGTCGGGGTGAGGGGTGGTAATCCAAGGTTTCCAACGACTTATGGCCGTTTCATCCCTCATCCCGCTCCGCAAGAGGAGAAGGGTATCCGAATCGAAATCTCTCCACTCGAATTTCCAAAGCGATACCTTCGTCACTGCGCGGGGACGGCGGTCTCCTGGTCCCGGCGGTGGAGCCCCATCAGCCAGACCAGCAGGCACAGCGCCGGCAGGGCGCCCGCCATCGACAGCAGGAAGAAGCTGATCCAGTCCATCCGCTCCGCCAACCAGCCGGACGAGGCGCCGAACAGGTCGCCGCCCAGCTTGTAGAAGCTCGACAGCAGGGCATATTGCGTCGCGGTATAGGCAACGTTGCACAGTCCGGACAGATAGGCGACGAAGGCCGCGGTGGCGATGCCGCCGCAGACATTGTCGATCACCACCGTCACCGCCAAAATCGACACGTCATGGCCGGTCCAGGCCAGCAGGACGTAGCCCAGGTTCGACACCATCTGCAGGATGCCGCCGATCATCAGGCCGCGCAGCACCCCGATTTTGCCGACCAGAAGCCCGCCCAGCAGTCCCCCGGCGATGGTCGCCCACAGGCCGAACAGCTTGCTGACCGTGGCGATCTCCGACTTGGTGAAGCCCAGGCTGATGTAGAAGGTCGACGACATCTGGCCGGCCAGAACCTCCCCCAGCTTGTAGCTGGCGATGAAGGCCAGGATCAGCACCCAGGCCCGCCGTTCCATGAACTGCAGGAAGGGCGCCACCACCGCGCCATAGAGCCAGGCGAGCATCACCGCGCTGCGGCCCGACAGATGCGGCCGGCGCGCCAGCCACTCGGCGATCAGCTTTTCGCGGGCGCTGGGCGGTGGCTCCTTCGGTTCGCGGCACAGCAGGATGGTCGCCATCCCCACCAGGACCAGCACCGCCATCGCCTCATAGGCCGTGCGCCAGCCATAGGCCTCCGCGATGTAGAGGGCGCCCGCCCCCGCCGCCATCAGTCCGAAGCGATAGCCCAGCACCAGCACCGCTGCACCGGCGGCCTGCTGATGCTCCTCCAGCACCTCGACGCGGTAGGCATCGACGACGATGTCCTGGCTGGCGGAGCAGAAGGCGACCAGCACCGCGCACAGCGCGGTCCACCACAGATCCTGCCCGGGATCGGTGGTGCCCAGCCCCAGCAATGCCGCGATCAGCGCCGCCTGCGCCGTCAGCGCCCAGCCGCGCCGCCGGCCGAACAGCCGCGTCATAACCGGCAGCCTCATGCGGTCGATCAGCGGCGCCCACAGGAACTTCAGCGCATAGGGCATGGTGACCAGCGCGAAGAGGCCGATGTTGGTCCGGCTGACGCCTTCCTCGGTCAGCCAGACATTCAGCGTGGCTCCGGTCAGCGCCAGCGGCAGCCCTTCGGCAAAGCCCAGGAATAGGATCGCCAGCACGCGCGGGTCGCGGTAGACCGCCAGGGCCTGCCCCCAGGAGGACAGGCGCCTTGCCCGCCAGGATGTCGCTTTCACCAAAAAGGGCTCCTCTCGGGCGGTCGTTGCCCCCGATGTATAAAGGGCGCAAGGCCCCGCCGCCAGCGGCGCCGACGCGAACTTCCTTTCATCTGCAATCACCCCCGATGGCGAAGCATGGGGCGCCGCGGCACAGCATTGCCGGCAGGCGGGCCGAAACTGTGGAAAAGTTACCGCGAGTCGCGCTATAGAGTACCCCCCAACGGGATTCGCCGCCGGTCGTTCGCCGCCCGCCCGGCCCCCGTTCCGCAATCGTCAAGGAAGAGCAGGCGCGTCATGGTCGAGCGTTGGACACCCGCCAGTTGGAAGACGAAACCGGCGAAGCAGTTGCCGACTTATCCCGACCAGTCCAAGGTCGAGGCGGTCGAACAGCGTCTGTCCTCCTATCCGCCGCTTGTCTTCGCCGGCGAGGCCCGCCGGTTGAAGGCCAAGCTGGCCGAGGCTGCCGCCGGCCAGGCCTTCCTGCTGCAGGGCGGCGATTGCGCCGAGAGCTTTGCCGAATTCCACCCCAACAACATCCGCGACACCTTCCGCGTCCTGCTGCAGATGGCCGTGGTGCTGACCTTCGGCGCCTCGATCCCGGTCATCAAGGTCGGCCGCATGGCCGGCCAGTTCGCCAAGCCGCGCTCGGCCGACATGGAGGCCATCGACGGGGTCGAGCTGCCGTCCTACCGCGGCGACATCATCAACGGCTTCGATTTCACCAGCGATGCCCGCGTTCCCGATCCGGAACGCATGATGCAGGCCTACACCCAGGCCGCCGCGACGCTGAACCTGCTGCGCGCTTTCGCCCAGGGCGGTTACGCCGACCTGCACAAGGTCCATCAGTGGACGCTGAGCTTCGTCGAGAAGTCGCCGGCCGGCGAGCATTTCCAGGAATTGGCCAACCGCCTGGACGAGGCGCTGGCCTTCATGGCCGCCTGCGGCATCACTGCGGAGACGACGCCGCAGATCCGCGAGACCGACTTCTTCACCAGCCACGAGGCGCTGCTGCTGCCGTTCGAGCAGGCGCTGACCCGCGTCGACAGCACCACCGGCGACTGGTACGACGTGTCGGCCCACATGCTGTGGATCGGCGACCGCACCCGCCAGCCCGACGGCGCCCATGTCGAATTCCTGCGCGGGGTGAAGAACCCGATCGGCCTGAAATGCGGTCCGACCACCGACCCGGACGAACTGATCCGCCTGATCGACATCCTGAATCCGACCAACGAGGCCGGGCGCCTGACGCTGATCGTGCGCATGGGCTCCGACAAGGTGGCGGAGAAGTTCCCGCCGCTGCTGCGCAAGGTCCAGCGCGAAGGCCGCACGGTGGTGTGGTCCTGCGACCCGATGCACGGCAACACGGTCAAGTCGACCACCGGCTACAAGACCCGTCCGGTCGAGCGGGTGCTGGCCGAGGCGCGCGGTTTCTTCGAAGTGCATCAGGCCGAAGGCACCCATGCCGGCGGCGTGCATTTCGAGCTGACCGGGCAGGACGTGACGGAGTGCACCGGCGGCGCCCAGGCGATCACCGACCACAATCTGGCGCTGCGCTACCACACCGCCTGCGACCCGCGCCTGAACGCCAGCCAGTCGCTGGAACTGGCCTTCCTGCTGGCCGAAAAGCTGAAGGAAGGCCGCCAGTCGCGCGACGCCCAGCGCCGCGCCGCCGTCGCGGCCGAGTGATCGAAACAGAGTGAACGGATTGGGGCGGGCGTCCTCGCGGCGCCTGCCTCCACTCTCTTCTACCGCACCACCATCCGGTCCAGCAGGATATCCTTCACCCGCACGCCCCGCAGTTCGCGGTCGAGCACGCCCGCGATCGTGCTTTTCATCAGCATCGCCCCGTCGGCGCCGGTCAGTTGCTGCGGGTCGATCTGGCGCATGCGGTCGGACAGTTGGTCGGAGATGCGGGGGACGTAGGGATCGGCGACCTTGCCGTCGACCGATGGGTCGATCTCCAGCAGAACCTTGACATCGACCATCCGCGCGCCGCCACCGCCCAAGCCAAAGGTCATCATCGGCAGGGCAGCGTATTTCTTGCTGCCCCCCGGCTGTGCCTGGGGAGCAGGTGCGCGGTTCTTGCTGGCCACCACGGCACCCGTGGTGCCGAGCGCCGCCAGCGCCAGCAGCAGGCCGGTCAGAACCAGCGGCATCAGGGACACCGTTTCCCCATGCCGGTTTCGACGGACGAGCCGCACGATCGCCTTTCCGCCCCCAATGCCGGGGGTCTCACGTCCCATCGGCGATGATGCTAGGCCTGCAGCAAAGGCCGGTCAAACGCCGATCGATCAGCGCAGCGAACAATCTGTCCGGTCAGCCGACCGGGATCACCGGAACATTGTCGATCAGCCGGGCCTTGCCCATCCAGGCCGCCGCGAGAAGCCGGGCGGGGCGGGTGACGGCGGTCACCGGCTCCAGCGTTTCGGCGTCGCGGAGTTCGACATAGTCGATGGCGCCGAATCCCGCCTCGGCGATGCGGCCGCGGATCCCGGTCAGGGCACCGTCGGCTTCGGCCCCACGGGCCAGCGCCTCGGCCGCCGCGGTCAGAACCCGGTGTAGTTCCGGCGCACGGGCGCGCTCGTCAGCGCCGAGATAAGCGTTGCGGGAGGACATGGCGAGCCCGTCGGCCTCGCGAACCGTCGGCAGCCCTTCGACGCGGACGGGGATGTCGAGATCGCGGGTGAAGCGGCGGATCACCATCAGCTGCTGATAGTCCTTCTCGCCGAACACCGCGACGTCGGGCAGGGCCTGCAGGAACAGCTTGGTCACCACCAGGGCGACGCCGCCGAACATCTGCGGCCGAAAGGCACCGCAAAGCCCCTCCGCCGGGCCGCCGACCGAGATGGCGGTGGCGAAGCCTTCCGGATACATAGCGCGCACCGACGGGGCGTAGAGCGCGTGACAGCCCGCCGACGCGAGCTTGGCGGAATCGCCGGCCTCGTCCCGCGGGTAGCGGTCGAAATCCTCGTGGGGGGCGAACTGGGTCGGGTTGACGAAGACGCTGGCGACCACCCGGTCGGCCAACTCCCGCCCGCGCCGCACGAGGCCCAGATGCCCGTCATGCAGCGCCCCCATCGTCGGCACCAGGGCGACGGTCAGCCCCTCCCCGCGCCAAGCCGCGACCTGTGCTCGCAGATCCTCGACTGTCCTCAGGATCGGCAGGTCGCTGGAGGTCTGGGCGGCGGTCAACGTCATGGCTGCGGTCCTTGCGCGTCGAATTCGCGCGCTGGATAACGTGTCGGACCGTTCCTGTCCAGAAAAGCTTTCCGTAAGACAGACTGTTGCCGAAGCGGCGGCGAAGGCACCCCCTTCCCCGCCGCGTCGACATTGGAAAATCAGCGCTTGATGGTGATGCCGACCAGATAGGCCAGATTCGCCCAGGCCAGCAGCGTGGCGAGCAGGGCGGTGAAGGAGGGGACGAAAATCACCGAGCCGATGATGATGGCGAGGACCACGACGAGCAGGCCGAGAGAGAGCAGAGCGATGCGGGTATCGTCCATGAGGTGAGGCTTTCCGAAACGGGTGACAGGGAATGACCCAACCTACCGTATTGCAACGCAAACGGGGCTGATCTGCGTCAATCGACCGCGGATTCGGCAATTATATAAGCATAATATGATGCACGTTTTCAGTGTAGCCCCGGGGCAAAAATGCCGGGAAAAGAAAAAGGCTCCGGACTTTCGTCCGAAGCCTTTTCTTAATGGTGGGCGCGACAGGGATTGAACCTGTGACCCTTCGCGTGTGAAGCGAATGCTCTCCCGCTGAGCTACGCGCCCGAACCTTGAAACTCTTTGCCCCGTTCCGTCCAGCCGATCCGGCTGGCTTTCCCGGGAGCGTCGCGACCGTCTTTCGTCGGCCCCGCCGCTGCGGTGGGCGGGTTTCTACGGCCTTCCCCGCCGGGTGTCAAGCACCAGATTCATCACCATCTTAAAAAAGATTTCGCCGACCGCAGGAGCCCCGGACCGTGCCCCATCCCAGCCCTCTCCGCCTCCCCAACCGTTTCGGAACGGCCCTGCTGGCCGCCGGCCTGTCGCTCCCCCTGCTGCCGCTCGCAGCACCGGCAGCCATGGCGGAGCCGCTGAAGGCGACCTACCGCGTGTTCGTCGGCGGCGTCACCGCGCTGGACGTGGATGCGACCCTGGACGTGACCGGCGACCGCTACCGGATCGCGGTGTCGGCGGTGACCGGGGGCACCATCGGCCGCCTCTTCACCTGGAAGACGGAATCGCAGAGCGACGGCCGCCGCCAGGGCGACGACCTGAGGCCAGCCAGCCATCGGCAGTCCAGCCAGTTCCGGGGGGAGCCGCGCAACGTCACCCTGACCTACGGGCCGCAGGGCGATGTTTCCGCCACCGTCACGCCCCCGCCGGAGACCGACGACCGCGAGCCGGTGCCGCCCGCCCTGCAGCGCGGCACGCTGGACCCGCTGTCCGCCGTGCTGGACCTGCTCTTCGCGGTGGGGGCGACCGAACGCTGCGACCGGTCGCTGCCGGTGTTCGACGGGCGCCGCCGCTATGACATGATGTTCACCGAGGTGGGACGGCGGATCGTCGATCCGTCACGCTATTCGGTCTTCTCCGGCGTCGCCCAGCAATGCCGGGTCAGCTACAAGCCGGTGGCGGGATACGGCAGGTCCGGCCCCACCGGCCGCTTCTGGCAGCGGAGCAATCCGGCGGACCGGCCGCCGGTGGATCTGTGGCTGGCCCCCGTCGCCGCCGGCTATCCGCCCCTGCCGGTGCGGCTGGAGACGGACAGCGATTTCGGCAGCGTGGTCGTCCACCTGACGGGCGTCACGCCGCCAGCGGCAGACCGCCGGACCGGGGCCTCACAGCCGCCGATCCGTTGACCGTTGCGGCGGGCGTGATCCCGGCGGGCGAGCGGGTGTCGAGGATCAGGTCCGACGGCTGAATGCCGGCGCGCCGCATCGCTTCGTTCAGCGCCCCCGCCGACGGCCAGAGAAGACGGCCGTCCAGTTCAAGCAGCGCGCCATCCAGAAGCGCCGCATAGCCGCCCAGTTTTCCCATATGAACGACCCGAGCCATGCGAGAGACCATGGTGGAGTTCCTTCCCATTGGGGACCGCCGTAGCGCGGCGTCGACTGCGGCACGACGTGCCACCGCCCGGCCCGTACCCGGCAGGTTCTTGATTGCTTGTCTTGCCTGCGGAAAGCGGACAGCAGCAGGAGCGTGGTGCAGGTGGCCAGAGAACCGGCCGTCACGGCATCGTGCTGCATCATGGTGCGCCCTCCCGGATCGACCCTAATACTGTAGGGGCTTTGCCGTGGCCGTGGGCGGATCCTGAGGGATACCGCAGCTGTCCAAAAGGATAGTATCAGCGTATGCATCGTTCCGTTGCACCGGCGGTCGCCGCGGTGAACGGACTGTCCGCAACCTTCAGGGAGCGTTCGGCGCATCGGCAAGGTGGTGCGGGACGGGCCGGCACCCACCCTTTCCACATGCATGCCCGCCTAGGGCAGATCCCGACCGAAGCGGCTATTTCCGCCGTCCGGTGCAGGACCACGCCATGGCCGGCGCGGCTATGACAGGCTGAAACAAAAGTTGACTTGGGCTTCCTTTGCGTGCTGTGGCACACCACTCTCGGAATTGCCGATGGTGCAGTGCGCACTCCGGAAGATGCGTCGCCCGCAGGAGCAGTGATGTCTTAACCTTTCCCGGCTCAAGTACGGCGCTTTCATCGATCGGTTTCCCTCCACCCCTTCCCGTCCACACCAAGGTCCGACCAGGAACACCACCATGGCCCATCGTCCGCTCGCCTGCGTGATCCTCGCCGCCGGCAAGGGCACGCGCATGAAATCCGATCTGCCCAAGGTGCTGCACCGGGTGGCCGGCCGGCCGATGGTCGGGCATGTGCTGGCCGCGGTGAAGACGCTCGACCCCGACCATGTCGTGGTGGTGGTCGGCCCCGGCATGGACAGCGTCGCCGCCGCCGTCGCCCCCTACCCGACCGCGGTCCAGCATGAGCAGCGCGGCACCGCCGACGCCGTGCGCGCCGCCTTCGGCCTGCTGGAGGGGTTCACCGGCGACGTCATCGTCCTGTACGGTGACACGCCGCTGGTCACTCCCGACACGCTGCGTGCCCTGGTGCAGGCGCGCCGGCAGGCGGCCGACCCGGCGGTGGTGGTGCTGGGCATGCGGCCCGACGATCCCGGCGCCTATGGCCGCCTGATCCTGAATGCCCGCGGCGGGCTGGAGAAGATCGTCGAGTATCTCGACGCCAGCGAGGAGGAGCGCGCGGTCACCCTGTGCAACGCCGGCCTGATGGCATTCGACGGTGCGCGCATGTTCGACCTGATCGGCAGCGTCGGCAACGACAACGCCAAGTCCGAATACTACCTGACCGACGTGGTCCAGATCGCGCGGCGCGCCGGCATGGCCTGCGCCGTGGTGGAGGCCGCCCCGGCCGAGGTGGTCGGCGTCAACTCCCGCGCCGAATTGGCGGAGGTGGAAAAGCTGCTGCAGCGCCGCCTGCGCAAGGCCGCGATGGACAACGGCGCCACCCTGATCGACCCCGACAGCACCTTCCTCAGCGTCGACACCAAGCTCGGACGCGACGTGGTCGTCGGTCCGGGCTGCTTCTTCGGCGCCGGCGTGACGGTGGGCGACCGGGTGGAGATCAAGCCCTACTGCCATCTGGAGGGCGTGCGCATCGACAGCGGCGCCGTCATCGGCCCCTTCGCCCGGCTGCGTCCGGGTGCGGAAATCGGTCCGGACGCCCACATCGGCAATTTCGTCGAGGTGAAGAACGCGGTGATCGAGGCCGGGGCCAAGGCCAACCACCTGACCTACATCGGCGACGCCCGCGTCGGCGCCAAGGCCAACATCGGCGCCGGCACCATCACCTGCAACTATGACGGCTTCAACAAAAGCCGGACCGAGATCGGCGCCGGGGCCTTCATCGGCTCCAACAGCGCGCTGGTTGCGCCGGTGGTCATCGGCGAAGGCGCGATCGTCGGCGCCGGCAGCGTGGTGACGATGGCGGTGGAGGCCGATGCCCTGGTGGTCGCCCGCGGCAGCCAGAAGGCTTACGCCGGCTGGGCACAGCGTTTCCGCGAACGGAAGCAAAACGAGAAAGCAAAAAAGGCGTAGGATCGGTTCGGGTCCTCACTCTCCGGTCGGCATCTTTTTTCAGGAGCATCAGGTCCATGTGCGGCATCATCGGCATCAACGGCATTCACGACGCATCCCCCCGGCTGGTGGAGGGCCTGCGCCGGCTCGAATACCGCGGCTATGACAGCGCGGGCGTCGCCACCCTGGTGAACGGCCACATCGAGCGCCGCCGCGCCGAGGGCAAGCTGGTCAACCTGGACATGAAGCTGCGCGACCAGCCGCTGTCCGGCACGGTCGGGATCGGCCACACGCGCTGGGCCACCCATGGCGGCCCGACGGAGAACAACGCCCATCCCCACGCCACCAAGCGCGTCGCCGTCGTCCACAACGGCATCATCGAGAATTACCAGGAGCTGAAGGACGAGCTGACCGGCCACGGCTACGTCTTCGAAAGCGCCACCGACACCGAGGTGATCGTCCATCTCGTCACCTACTACCTGGACCAGCAGGGCATGACGCCGGTCCAGGCCTCGGCCGCCGCCTTCAAGCGCTTCACCGGCGCCTTCGCCCTGGTGCTGATCTTCGCGGGCGAGCATGAGCTGATGATCGGCGCCCGCCACGGCACGCCGCTGGCCGTCGGCTATGGCGACGGCGAAATGTACCTGGCGTCCGACGCCTTCGCCCTGGCGCCGCTGACCAACCGCATCTGCTATCTGGAGGACGGCGACTGGGTCGAGGTCAGCCGCACCGCCGCCATCGTCCACGACGCCAGCGACGCGGTGGTGGAGCGGCCGGTGAAGACCACCGCTGTCTCCGGCGCCCTGATCGGCAAGGACGGCTACCGCCACTATATGCTCAAGGAAATCTACGAGCAGCCCCAGGTCATCGGCGACACGCTGAACGCCTACATCAACCCTGAAACCGGCACCTTCACTCTGCCGGACTTCCCCTTCGATCTGGCCGGCGCGTCCAAGCTGACCATCGTCGCCTGCGGCACCGCCTATTACGCCGGCTTCGTCGCCAAATACTGGTTCGAGACGCTGGCCCGCATCCCGGTCGAGGTCGACATCGCCTCGGAGTTCCGCTACCGCGAGGCCCCGCTGCCGCCGGGCGGCATCGCGCTGTTCATCTCCCAGTCGGGCGAGACGCTGGATACGCTGGAGGCCCTGCGTTATTGCAAGCGCCAGGGCCAGAAGATCCTGTCGATCGTGAACGCCCCGGAAAGCACCATCGCGCGGGAATCCGATGCGGTGCTCTACACCATGGCGGGGCCGGAGATCGGCGTCGCCTCGACCAAGGCCTTCACCACCCAGCTGACCACGCTTGCCTGCCTTGCCGTCACCGTCGGCCGCGCCCGCGGCGCCATCGACCAGGAGCGGATGCAGCAGATCGCCCACGCCCTGCGCGAAGTCCCCGCCCGCGCCGCCGACGTGCTGGCCCATGACGAGCGGCTGAAGGAACTGGCGCAGGAGGTGTCGGAGGCCCGCGACGTGCTGTATCTCGGCCGCGGCGCCATGTACCCGCTGGCCCTGGAAGGCGCGCTGAAGCTGAAGGAGATCAGCTACATCCATGCCGAGGGCTACGCCGCCGGCGAGTTGAAGCATGGTCCGATCGCGCTGATCGACGACAATGTGCCGGTGATCGTGCTGGTCCCGTCCGACGCCCTGTTCGAGAAGGTGGTGTCGAACGTGCAGGAGGTCTGCGCCCGCTCCGGCAAGGTCCTGCTGCTGGCCGATAAGAAGGGCATCGACAAGCTGAAGGACAAGGTCCGCTGGTCGGTCGAACTCCCGGCCTGCGACCCGCTGGTTGCCCCGCTGCTCTACGCTATCCCGGTCCAGTTGCTGGCCTATCACACCGCGGTGCTCAAGGGGACCGACGTGGACCAGCCGCGCAATCTGGCCAAGTCGGTGACTGTCGAGTAAAGCAGAAGACGCAGAGTGTAGTTGTCGGCTGACAATAAAGTCTTCGAATGGGCTGAGTAAGTAGTCCTGCGCTCCTGGGAGGTCGTATCCTCAATTGAGGATACGCTTCCGCGGGATCGCGGCATGCCCTCCATGAACTTGCCCAGAGAACGTGAAGAACCTCCCGCTATGGTCTGAGGGAGCGGGAGGTTTGGCGTCGGTGCCGCCTATCGGCGCAGGCCGATGGAAGAGTTCAAGCAAGAAGCGGTTCGGCTGGACCGCCGCCGGATCCGTGGTAGACGCCGCGACCACGGTGAACGCCAAATCCGCCCGCAACATGACGCAAGGCGAGCCAAAACGAAAAGGGCCTAGCCGCTGAAACGGCTAAGCCCTTGAATTCGTGGCGGACCCGACGAGATTCGAACTCATGACCTCTGCCTTCGGAGGGCAGCGCTCTATCCAGCTGAGCTACGGGTCCATCGCTGGTGGAGGTGGAACATAGTCCAAGCCCTGCGGCGACGCAAACACTAAATTCAGCCTTTTTCTGCTGACGTCGCAACGCCTCGCCCCCGCTTCGTGGAAACGTTTCCATTCTTCATGAAACCGTTTTCCTGACGTCACGCGATTGCAACACGCCGCCATCACTCTGCCCCACACCGGATCGGCCGGTGACGGAAGGACGGGTGGTTGATGGTGCGGGATGGGATGCGATTCACGGATGGGCAGACGCCGCGGGGCACCGCCCGCGGGGTGGAGCGCGTGGCGACGATCCGCGATGTGGCGGCGCGCGCCGGGGTGTCCATCGCCACCGTGTCGCGCGTCCTCAACGGCAGCGGCAGCGCCACGCCAGAAACCATGGAAAAGGTGCGCGTCGCGGCGTCGGACCTCTCCTTCCGTCCCAGCACCATCGGGCGCAGCCTGAAGGCGGCGCGCACGCGCACCGTCGGCGTGCTGGTGCCGTCGCTGACCAATCCCGTCTTTGCCGAGAGCGTCGCCGGCATCCAGGAGGCCGCGGCCGAGGCCGGCTACAGCGTCCTGATCGCCTCCACGGACTATGATCCGGGCAAGGAATCCCGCGCCATCGAAGGGCTGCTGTCCAACCGGGTGGAAGGGCTGGTCCTGACCGTCGCCGATGCCGACCGCAGCGGGTCGCTCGACACGCTGGACGAGGTGCGGCTGCCCTATGTCCTTGCCTACAACCAGCCCGAACGCCCGTTCCGCGCCCATGTGTCGGTCGACAACGTCGCCGCCTCCCGCGCGGTGGTGGAGCGGATGGCGGTGCTCGGCCACCGGCGCATCGGCATGATCGCCGGGCGCTTCCGCCAGTCCGACCGCTCGCGCCGGCGCCATGCCGGCTGGCAGGCGGCGCTGGCCGATGCCGGCCTGCTGCCGGGGCCGGTGGTGGAGGTCGATTTCAACGATTTGCAGCTGGCCCACCGGCTGGCCCCGCATCTGGAAGGGCCGGAGCGGCCGACCGCGTTCTTTGCCTCCAACGACATGCTGGCGCTCGCCACCATCCGCGCGTTGCGCGACCTCGGCCTGCGGGTGCCCGACGACGTGTCGGTCTGCGGATTCGACGGGATCGAGGTCGGCCGGCTGATGTCGCCCAGCCTCGCCACCCTGGTGCAGCCGGCCCGCGCCATGGGTGCCACCGCCTTCGAATGCCTGCGCACCGGCTTTTCCGGCGACCTGCAGGGTCGCGCCGTGATGCTGCCCTTCACCTTGCGTCCGGGCGAATCGCTCGGGGCCGCGCCTTCCGAACCGATCCAAGCGCTTCCTGAACGGAGATACCCTCGATCATGATGAAGCCGTTCCTGCTCGGCGCCGCCGCTCTGGCCGCCGCCCTCACCGCCACGGTCGCTCCCGCCAAGGCGGCGGAGCAGACCGCCATCTGCTACAACTGCCCGCCGGAATGGGCCGATTGGGCGTCGCAGTTGAAGGCGATCAAGGCCGATCTCGGCATCGCCGTGCCGTTCGACAACAAGAACTCCGGCCAGTCGCTCGCCGCCATGCTGGCGGAAAAGGACAAGCCGGTGGCCGACGTCGTCTATCTCGGCGGGCCGGTCGGTATACAGGCCAAGGCAGCCGGCGTCGTCGCCCCCTTCAAGCCGGCGGCATGGGCCGAGATCCCCGATGGGATGAAGGACGCCGACGGCAACTGGTTCGCCATCCACAGCGGCACGCTGGGCTTCTTCGTCAACACCGAGGCGCTGGGCGGAAAGCCGGTGCCGCAGAGCTGGGCCGACCTGCTGAAGCCCGATTATTCCGGCATGGTGGGCTACCTGGACCCGACCAGCGCCGCCGTCGGCTATGTCGGCGCGGTTGCGGTCAACCTGGCGCTGGGCGGCGATTACGGCAGCTTCGACAAGGCGGTCGGCTGGTTCAAGGACCTGCAGAAGAACCAGCCCATCGTGCCGAAGCAGACCTCCTACGCCCGCGTGCTGTCGGGCGAGATTCCGATCCTGATCGATTACGACTTCAACGCCTACCGCGCCAAATACACCGACAAGGCCCCGGTCGCCTTCGTCATCCCGAAGGAAGGCACCGTGTCGGTGCCCTATGTGATGGCGCTGGTCAAGAACGGCCCGAATCCCGAGAACGGCAGGAAGGTTCTGGACTACGTCCTGTCCGACAAGGGCCAGACCCTGTGGGCCAACGCCTTCATGCGCCCGGTCCGGGCCGAGGCAATGTCGCCGGAGACCGCCGCCAAGTTCTTGCCGGCCGCCGACTACGCCCGCGCCAAGCCGGTCGACCTCGCCCGCATGGCCGAGGCGCAGAAGGGCTTTATGGACCGCTATCAGGCGGAGGTGAAGTGAGCGCCTGCGTGCAGGACGCTCCCCTCCCCCGGCCGGCGGCCCGCCCGCCGGTCCGGTTGTGGAGGACGGGCGAACCGCTGCGGCTGGCGGCCCTGCTGGCGCCGGCGGCGGCGGTTTTCGCTGCCTTCTTCCTGCTGCCGCTGGTCCGCCTGATCCTGATCGGCGCCGGCGGGGCGGAGGGCTGGTCCGCCTATCTCACCACGCTCGTCGATACCGGACATCTCGACAGCCTGATCTCCACGCTGGCGCTGTCGGCCGGCGTGACCCTGGTGACACTGGCGGTTTCGACCGTCGCCGGGCTTTTCCTGGTGCGCCATCACTTTCCCGGGCACGCCCTGCTGGTGGCGCTGCTGACCTTCCCGCTGGCCTTTCCCGGCGTGGTGATCGGCTTCATGGTCATCATGCTGGCCGGACGCCAGGGGCTGATCGGCACCATCACCCAGGCGCTGACCGGGGGAAAGCTGGTCTTCGCCTATTCGATGGCCGGGCTATTCCTGGGCTACGTCTATTTCTCGATCCCGCGCGTCATCCTGACGGTGATGGCGGCGGCGGAGAAGCTGGACCCGCGGCTGGAGGAGGCGGCGCGATCGCTGGGGGCATCCCCCTGGCGGGTGGTGGCCGACGTGATCCTGCCGGCGCTGAAACCAGCACTGATTTCCGCAGGCGCGCTCTGCTTCGCGACCTCCATGGGCGCGTTCGGCACCGCCTTTACGCTCGCCACCCGCATCAACGTGCTGCCGATGACGATCTATACCGAATTCACGCTCCAGGCGAACATCGCGGCGGCGGCGGCGCTCAGTGTCCTGCTCGGCCTCATCACCTGGGCGGCGCTCGCGGTGGCGCGCAGCGTCGCCGGCACCTCCGTTGCGGCGGCGGGGTGACGGTGATGCAGAGTTTGTCGAATCGCCGCGGCTGGGGCTTCTGGCTGCAATTGGGCTTCACCCTGCTGGTCTGCGCCCTGCTGACCGTGCCGATGGTGATGTCGATGCTGGCCGGGCTGACCGCCAACTATTTCGTCGGCCTGAAGAGCGGCCTGACCCTGCGCTGGGTGGAGGAGGTGTTGCGGGTCTATTCCGGCACCATCCTGCTGTCCCTGCAGATCGCCTTCGCCTGCCTCGCCTGCACGCTGCTGCTGGGCGTGCCCGCGGCCTATGCGCTGGCGCGGCGCCCCGGCCGGATCGCCCGGCTGGTGGAGGAACTGCTGATGATGCCGGTGGCCATCCCCGGCCTCGCCACAGCGCTGGCGCTGATCGTCACCTATGGCGGCGTGGGTGATTTGCGCAGCAGCTGGCTGTTCATCCTGATCGGCCATGTGCTGTTCACCCTGCCCTTCATGGTCCGCGCCGTTCTTGCGGTGATGGGCTCCATCGACCTGAAGACGCTGGAGGAGGGGGCCGCCAGCCTGGGCGCCGGGTTCCTGCGCCGCTTCGCCACGGTGGTGCTGCCCAACTGCCGCTCCGGCATCATGGCCGGGTCGCTGATGGTGCTGACGCTGTCGGTGGGCGAGTTCAACCTGACCTGGCTGCTGCACACGCCGCTGACCAAGACCCTGCCGGTCGGGCTGGCCGACAGCTACGCCTCGCTGCGGATCGAGATCGGCAGCGCCTACACCCTCGTCTTCTTCCTGATGATCGTGCCCAGCCTGATCCTGCTGCAGGGTCTGGCGAAGCGCGGCCGTCCGTCCGTTTGAGGCCATTCCCAGATGTCCGACAGCTTCCACCTCGACGCCGTGCCGATCCGCCTGGAGCGCTGCGGCAAGACCTTCGCCGGAAGCGCCCGTGCGCTGGAACCGCTGGACCTGACCATCCGCGGCGGCGAGACCATCGTCTTCCTCGGCCCCAGCGGCTGCGGCAAGACCACCACGCTGCGCATCATCGCCGGGCTGGAGAGCCCCGATCCCGGCGGCCGCGTGCTGTTCGGCGAGGAGGACGTCACCGCGCTTCCCATCGAGCGGCGCAATGTCGGCATGGTGTTCCAGAGCTATGCCCTGTTCCCCAACATGACGGTGGCGGAGAACGTCGCCTACGGCCTGAAGGTGCGCAAGGTTGCCCGCGCCGACCGCGCCCGCCGGGTGGAGGAGATGCTGGACCTGATGCATCTCGGCGAGTTCGCCGGGCGGCGGATCGACCAGCTCTCCGGCGGGCAGCGGCAGCGGGTGGCGCTGGCCCGCGCCCTGGTGGTGCGTCCGCGCGTGCTGCTGCTGGACGAACCGCTGACGGCCCTGGACGCCAAGCTGCGCGACAGCCTGCGGCTGGAGATCGACCGGCTGCTGCGCGGGCTCGGCATCACCGCGGTCTACGTCACCCACGACCAGGGCGAGGCGATGGCGCTCGGCGACCGCATCGTCGTGATGGCCAAGGGGCGTGTGGCGCAGATCGGCACCCCGCGCGAGATCTATTACCAGCCGGCCGATGGCTTCGTCGCCGACTTCATCGGCACGATGAACCGCCTGGGCGGCACGGTGCAGGGCGGGACGCTGTCCATCGGCGCGGCGTCGCTGCCCTGGTCGGGGCCGGACGGCACGGTGGAGCTGCTGGTGCGGCCGGAGGATCTGGCGCTCGCATCGGAGGCGGACGGGCATCTGGGCGGGAGCGTCGCCGCCGCGGTGTTCCTGGGCGACCGCACGCGGCTGGTGGTGGAGCCGACGGAGGGGCCGGCGCTGACTGTGGACACCCTGGGGCGGAGCGAGTTGGGGCGCGGCGATCGGGTGTGGCTGCGCGTCGATCCGGCGCGGGTGCTGGCGGTGCCGTGAGTGAGTTCGTTGCTAAGTCAGACCCCCACCTAACCTCCCCCGCTGGGCGGGGGAGGGGGTAAGTGCTGAGGCGGAAGAGCGCCGGCAGTCCCTCCCCCGCCCAGCGGGGGAGGTTAGGTGGGGGTCTAACGCCCCACAAATCAAACCTTTAAGCCCTGGAACAGGTCCCCATGATCATCGTCCAGATCACCGACACCCACATCAAGCCGCCCGGCCGCCTCGCCTATCGCCGCGTCGACACCGCCCCTTTTCTGGAGCGCGCCGTCGCCGCCGTCCTGGCACTCACCCCGCGCCCCGACGTGATCCTCGCCACCGGCGACCTCGTCGATGTCGGCCATGCCGAGGAGTACGAACGCCTGCTCGGTCTGCTCCGCCCGCTCGACATCCCGCTCTTCGCCGTGCCCGGCAACCATGACGAACGCGCCGGTCTCGCCGAGGCCTTTCCCGACCTCAAGGCCCGCGTCGGCGACAGCCGCTTCTTCCACTACACGGTGGAGGACTGGCCGGTCCGCTTGATTGCCATGGACACCGTCCTGCCCGGCTCCGGCGCGGGAGAGGTCTGTGCGGAGCGTCTCGCTTGGCTCGACGCCCGCCTGTCCGAGCAGCCCGAGCGGCCGACCATCGTCTTCCAGCATCATCCGCCCTTCGCCACCGGCATCGGCCACATGGACCGGCTCGGCCTGAGCGGCGCCGACGCCATGGCCGACGTGATCCGCCGCCATTCGCAGGTGGAACGGGTGCTGTGCGGCCATCTGCACCGGCCGATCCAGGTGCGCTGGGCCGGGACCATCGCCTCGACCGCGCCCTCCACCGCGCATCAGGTGGCGCTCGACCTGCGTGACGACGCGCCGTCCGCCTTCATGATGGAGCCGCCGGGCTACCAGATCCACATGTGGGGCGCCGACACCGGCGTTGTCAGCCATACCGCCGTCATCGGCGACTATGACGGCCCCTATCCCTTCTTCAAGGACGGAAAGCTGATCGACTAGCTCGGCTATTCAGCCGGCTGTCACGCGCCTGTCACGGGCATGGCGTAAGACACAGCTCTCACCGCCGATCCCACGGAGACGACAGAGATGAAGGCGTTTCTCGCCACCCTCGCCACGGTCCTGACATTGGCGCTGAGCCACACCGCCCAGGCGGACGGCGCCACCGGCAAGCTGGTGCTCTACACCTCGCAGCTGGAGCCAGACGCCCGCCAGACGGTCGAGGCTTTCAAGGCGAAGAACCCCGGCGTCGAGGTGGAGTGGGTCCGCAACGGCACGACCGAGCTGATGAACAAGCTGCGGGCGGAGTTCACCGCCGGTGCACCGCAGCCCGACCTGCTGCTGATCGCCGACGCGGTGACGATGGAATCGCTGAAGGCGGAGAAGCGCCTGCAGCCTTATGCCGACGCTCCGGTGGCCGGCTATCGTCCCGGCACCCACGATGCGCAGGGCTACTGGTTCGGCACCAAGCTGATCACCACCGGCATCGTCTACAACACCGCCGCCCCGATGAAGCCGACCTCCTGGCTGGATCTGCTGAAGCCGGAGGCGAAGGGCACCACGGTGATGCCGAGCCCGCTCTATTCCGGTGCCGCCGCCATCCACATGGCGTCGATTAAGGCGCAGCCGTCGCTGGGCATGGCGTACTACGAGGCGCTGCAGCGCAATGCCGTCACCGCGGCCAAGGGCAACGGCGGCATCCTGAAGGACGTGGCCGGCGGGGCGAAGCTCTACGGCATGGTGGTCGATTACCTGCCGATCCGCGAACAGCTGAAGGGCGCGCCCGTCGCCTTCGTCTTCCCCAAGGAGGGCGTCAGCGCGGTCAGCGAGCCGGTGGCGATCCTCAGCACCGCGAAGAATCCCACCGCGGCCAAGGCCTTCATCGACTTCCTGCTGAGCCGCGACGGCCAGGATCTCGCCTCCCGCCAGGGCTTCCTGCCGGCCCTTCCGGGGGTCAACCCGCCGCCGGGCTTCCCCGACCCTGCGACCATCACCCTGCTGCCCTACGACCCGGCCAAGGCGCTGGCCGAGGACGACGCCAACAAGCGCGCCTTCGCCGATCTGTTCGGCGGGTGAGGTGAGGTGAGGTGAGGTAAGCATCCCCTCTCCCCCCGGGGAGAGGGTTAGGGTGAGGGGGATGCGTTGCGGGGACTTTCAAAAATCGCGCACTCCGATCCGTCTGTGAAAATCCACGCTGTGCACCCCCCTCACCCCGACCCTCTCCCCGGCGGGGAGAGGGGGATTGCCCCGGGAGGTTGGAGCGTGGGAAAAGGCGCTTTGCCCGCCCTCCCCGGCTGGCCGCTACTCATCGGCCTGCTCGTGCTTCTCCCGGTCCTGCGCCTGCTGTGGGAAGCGGGCGATCCGGCGGTGCTGGGCCGTGTGCTCGACTCCCCCGCCACTTGGCGGGCCACCGGCAACAGCATCGCCATCGCCGCGGGCGCCACGCTGGCGGCGGCGCTGATCGGCGGGCCCTTCGCCCTGCTGATCGGGTTGACCGAGCTGCGCGCCCGGACGGCGATGACCTTCGCCCTGATCCTGCCGTTGATGATCCCGCCGCAGATCGTGGCGATGGCCTGGACCCATCTTGCCGGGTCCGGCAGCCCGCTGTTGAAGCCGCTCGGCCTCGCTCCGCCGGTCGGCACGCCGAACCCGGTGCAGTCGGCGATGGGCATGGTGCTGGTAATGGGAATCGAACATGCGCCGCTGGTCTTCCTTGCCCTGCGCGCGGCGCTCCGCGCCATTCCCGGCGATGTGCTGGAAGCGGCGCGGGCATCCGGCGCCGGACCTTGGCGTGCGGTGCGCGGCGTGGTGCTGCCGCTCTGCCTGCCGGGGCTGATCGCCGGGCTCGCCATGGCCTTCGTCGCGGCGCTGGGGAATTTCGGAGTTCCGGCGCTGCTGGGCGTGCCGGCCGGCATCCCGATGTTGCCGACGCTGATCTACCGGCGGTTGGCCGGCTTCGGTCCCTCCGCCCTGCCCGAGGTGGCGGTGCTGGCCGCCCTGATCGGCCTCATCGCCTGCCTGGGCATCGCCGCCCAGACCATCCTGCAATCGCGCATCGCCACCCGCCTGCCCGGCGGCGCCCGCCCGCTGGCGCCGCTGCCGCTCGGCGCAGCCCGCGCACCGGTCGAGACGATGGCCTGGGGCATTCTTCTGCTGCTGGTCGCGGCGCCGCTTGCGGCATTGCTGGCGACCAGCCTCGTGCGGGTCTACGGCCTGCCCATCGGTCTCGACACGCTGACGCTGTCCCATTACCGCGAGGTGCTGGCGCTCGATCAGGTCGGGCGCGCCTTCGCCAATTCGGTGCTGCTGTCGGGATCGGCCGCGCTGCTGCTCGCCCTGCTGGCGATTCCGCTGGCCCACACCATGGCGCGGGGCGGCGGTGCCGGGCGGATCGCCCGCGCGGTTGGGGTGCTGGTGGAATTGCCGCACGCCGTGCCGGGGGTGGTGCTGGGCATCGGCTGCATCTTGCTGTTCCTGAAGCCGCTGCCGGGGCTGGGCTTCAGCCTGTACGGCACGCTGTGGATCATCCTGGCGGCCTATCTGGTCCGCTTCCTACCGCTGGCCCTGCGCCCGGTGCAGGCGGCCTGCGCCGCCCTCGACCCGACGGTGGAGGAGGCCGCCCGCGCGCTCGGCGCCAGGCCGCTGCGCCGCCTGCTGACGGTGGTGGCGCCGCTGGTCGCACCGGCGGCGGCGGCCGGCGGCCTGCTGGTCTTCCTGACCGCCTTCAACGAGCTGACCGTCTCCATCTTGCTGTGGTCGCAGGGGCGGGAGACGCTGGGCGTCGTCGTCTATGCGCTGGAGGAAGGCGGCAGCCCGACGCTGGGCGCCGCGCTAGGCGTCATCGCAATTCTGGTGGTGCTGGGCGCCATGCTCGCCGCCGGGGCGCTGGGCCGCCGCCTGCCGCCCGGCGTGGTGCCCTGGCGGGAATAGACGTCTCAGGCCGGCAGTCCCGCCGCCTTGCGCACCGCCTCCAGCACGGTCAGCACGTCGCGCGCCTGCTCCGCCGTCACCGGCGGCGGCGCGCCGTCGAGGATGGCGGCCGCCACGCCACGATAGAAGGCGGGATAGTCGCCGCGCAGCGTTTCCACCCGGCGTTCCGTCCCGTCGGCCTGGACCAGCAAGGCGTGGTTCTCCGGTTCGTCCAGGCCCCAATCCGCCTCGGTCGGCATGCGGCCGGCACGCAACGCCGCCTCCTGCCCGTCCATGCCGTGTTTCAGGAAGCTGCCGCGGTCGCCATGCAGCTGGAAGCGCGGTCCCGGCCGGCAGACCACCGTCCCGCAATGCAGGATCGCCCGCAGCGGGCCATAGCCCAGCACGATGTGGAACCAGTCGTCGACCTGTGCGTCCGGCCGCTGGGCGCCGACATCTGCGAGGATGCGGTCGGGCATGCCGAACAGGGTCAGCCCCTGATCGATCAGATGGGCGCCAAGGTCGAACAGCACCCCCGATCCTGCCAGCGTCTGTTCGCGCCAGCCCTGCTTGATCTGCGGCCGGAAGCGGTCGAAATGCGCCTCATAGTGATAGGGGCGGCCGACCTCGCCGTTTTCCAGGCAGGTGCGCAGAGTAAGGAAGTCGTTGTCCCAGCGGCGGTTCTGGAAAACCGTCAGCAGCCGTCCCTTCCGCTTGGCGAGGTCGATCAGTTCGTCGGCCTCCGCCGCGGTGGTCGCCATCGGCTTGTCGATCACCACATGCTTGCCGGCCAGCAGCGCCTCGCGCGCCAGGGGAGCGTGGCTGGTGTTGGGGGTGGCGATCACCACCAGATCGATGCCCGGATCGCCGATCACCGCCTCCACCGTCGTAGCCTCCGCCCCCGGTGCGCTGCGGCGGATGTCGTCCACGCGCGAACTGGCGACCGCCTTCAGGTTCAGGCTCGGCTCGCTCAGGATCAGCGGCGCATGGAAAACCGACCCGGCAAGGCCGAATCCCAGCAAACCGACCGACAGGCTCCTCATCGTCATTCCCCTTCCCCAAGGCTCGCAACCGGCACAGCAGATGGGCGTCCTGCGGGGAGGGGCCAAGGGGCTATCGACCAGGGCCGGGCGATCCCACCCGGCCCTGGCCGGCTCCGCCCTACGGAGTGATCGCCACCTTCAGCACGCCGTCGCGCTGATGGGCGAACAGTTCATAGGCATCCTCGATCCGGTCCAGCGTGAAGTGGTGGGTGACCAGCGGCTTCAGATCCACCCGGCGGGAGGCGACGACCGCCATCAGCCGGCGCATCCGCTCCTTGCCGCCGGGGCAGAGCGAGGTGACGATGGTGTGGTCGCCCAGCCCCGCGGCGAAGGGTCCCAGCGGGATGCGCAGGTCGCCCGAATAGACGCCGAGGCTGGACAGCGTTCCGCCCGGCCGCAGGACACGCAACGCCGCCTCGAAGGTCGCCTGGGTGCCCAGCGCTTCGATGGCGACGTCGACACCACGGCCACCCGTCAGCCGCATGATCTCCTCCACCGGATCGACGCTGCGGAAATCGACCACATGGTCGGCGCCCATGCGCCGCGCCATCTCCAGCCGCGCCGGAACGGTGTCGACGCCGATGATGGTGGTGGCCCCCTTCAGCTTGGCACCGGCGGTGGCGCACAGCCCGATGGGACCTTGCGCGAACACCGCCACGGTGTCGCCGATGCGGATGTTGCCGCGCTCCGCCCCGGCGAAGCCGGTGGACATGATGTCGGGGCACATCAGCACCTCTTCATCGGTCAGACCGTCGGGAACGGGAGCAAGGTTGGTCATGGCATCCGGCACCAGCAGATATTCGGCTTGGCAACCATCGATGGTGTTGCCGAACCGCCAGCCGCCCAGCGGCTTCCAGCCATGCTTGGTGCCGGCGCCGTCCTGCGAATGGCAGCCGCACAGGCAGGCGTTGCTGTGGCCGCTGGGGGTGATGGCCCCGGCGATCACCCGCTGCCCCTCGCGATAGCCGCTGACGGCGGAGCCCAACTTCTCGATGATGCCGACCGGCTCGTGCCCAACGGTCAGGCCGCGATTGACCGGATATTCGCCATTCAGAATGTGGATGTCGGTGCCGCAGATCGTCGTCGTCGTGATGCGGATCAGCGCGTCGAGCGGTCCGACGTCGGGGACCGGCTTGTCGTCCAGCACGATACGGCCCGGCTCTGCGAACACCGCCGCTTTCATCATGACCATGGCGTCCTCCCATTCTGGTGGCCGCCGGTCGAGGGGCTGTTTGGCGTGACCTTCGCAAACGGCCCGCGGCCGGCGCTGTGCTTCACGCCGGCCAGTGTAGCGCGGCCGGGAGAAGGCCGCGTTGATGCAGATTAAATGGAGGGAGCTTTGGGGTCGGCCCCCGCGCCGTCACGGCGCCCCAACCCTTCGGAGAGGAGCGAGACGACCAGGGTGTTCAGGCTGACGCCCTCTCGTCCGGCCCGTTCGGTGAGCCGCCGATGCAGCGATTTCGGCACCCTCTGCTGCCATTTGCCGCTGAAGGCCCCGTCATCGGCGACCGACGGCGGCGGGATCTCCCGACCGGCGGCGCGCATCGCCTCGATCCAGCCGTGCATGGCGTCGGCACCATTGGCAACCGCCTCTTCGATGGAGTCGCCGTCGGACATGCAGCCGGGAAGATCCGGAAACTCGATCAGGTATCCGCCGCCATCCTCTTCGCTGAGGGGACGGATGGTGAAAGGATAGTCGAGTTTCATCGGTCATTCTCCTGTGCTTCGCGCTGCTCCATCGCCTGCCGTTCCCGGACGGCTTCGATGAAGGCGAGGAAGGCTTTGACATAGACCGGCTTGATCGGGCGATGAGCGGGAACAGATGGCGCCTCGACAATACCGGGATAGTCAAAAATGACGTGGCTGCCGGAAGGTTTGCGGATATTCACACCCTGTGTGCGGGCGACAGCCTCAAGATCCTCAATCCGCCAATCCCGCGGATTGTTCTTCATGCGGGCAAGGATCTTGTCCGTTTGAGTCATGCTCGAATGGTATCACTGGCGGTACTGCCAAGCAAGCTGCCGACGGCCTCGCCCTCCCATCTTGACGCCCGCCCGCGCCCGACTAAATTTTGCCCGCGCCGGGGTGCCTCACCCACAGGATCCCGGCGTACCCGAAATCCGTGTCCTGCATGTTGCTCTGCGGAGGATGTGTGCGATGCCGACGACCAGATTATGGCGTCCCCTACCCTACCCGGTCCGGCCGGAGTTGGCGCCCACCTGAGATAACGACCACATCCGGCCGGAAAATCTCAAGAATTCCCGAGAAGAATGGATCACCTGTGCCTGCGATCGCAGACACGGGCACTTGCCGTTTCATGATCACAACAAAGAAACACGCGAACAATTTCTTTGAAAATCCTCTTGACGACAAAAGCAGCTTGAGTAGATTTCCCAACCGAAAGCACGGCCCATTCGGGCGTGCTTGAGAAAGTCCGACATTCGCTTAAGAACAAGGAGTGTCACACCATGAAGTTCAAACCGCTTCACGACCGCGTTCTGGTCCGCCGCGTCGAATCCGACACCAGGACGAAGGGCGGCATCATCATCCCCGACACCGCCAAGGAAAAGCCGCAGGAGGGCGAAGTCATCGCCGTCGGCGCGGGCGCGCGGGACGAGGCCGGCAAGCTGGTGGCCCTCGACGTGAAGCCCGGCGACCGCGTGCTGTTCGGCAAATGGTCCGGCACCGAGGTGAAGATCGACGGCGAGGATCTCCTGATCATGAAGGAGAGCGACATCCTCGGCGTGATCGAGGGTGCCGCCGAACCCGCCAAGAAGGCCGCGTGATTAGGGGAGGAACAGGACCATGGCTGCGAAGGACGTGAAGTTCGGCTCCACCGCCCGCGACAAGATGCTGCGCGGCGTGGACATCCTGGCCGACGCCGTGAAGGTCACGCTGGGGCCGAAGGGCCGCAACGTGGTGATCGAGAAGTCGTTCGGCGCCCCGCGCATCACCAAGGACGGCGTGTCGGTCGCCAAGGAAATCGAGCTGGCCGACAAGTTCGAGAACATGGGCGCGCAGATGCTGCGCGAGGTGGCGTCGAAGACCGCCGATCTGGCTGGTGACGGCACCACCACCGCCACTGTGCTGGCCCAGGCCATCGTGCGGGAGGGCGCCAAGTCGGTCGCCGCCGGCATCAACCCGATGGACCTGAAGCGCGGCATCGACATGGCGGTCGAGGCCGTGGTGACCGAGTTGAAGGCCCGCTCCAAGAAGGTGACCACCAACGAGGAGATCGCCCAGGTCGGCACCATCTCCGCCAACGGCGACCGCGAGATCGGCGACATGCTGGCCCGCGCGATGGAGAAGGTCGGCAACGAGGGCGTCATCACGGTCGAGGAGGCCAAGAGCCTGGAGACCGAGTTGGATGTCGTCGAGGGCATGCAGTTCGACCGCGGCTACACCTCGCCCTACTTCGTCACCAACGCCGACAAGATGCAGGTGGAGCTGGATGATCCGTACATCCTGATCCACGACAAGAAGCTGTCCGGCATCCAGGCCATCATCCCGGTGCTGGAGAAGGTGGTGCAGTCGGGCAAGCCGCTGCTGATCATCGCCGAGGAGGTGGAGGGCGAGGCGCTGGCGACCCTGGTGGTCAACCGCCTGCGCGGCGGCCTGAAGGTCGCGGCGGTGAAGGCCCCCGGCTTCGGTGACCGCCGCAAGGCGATGCTGGAGGACATCGCCATCCTCACCGGCGGCCAGGTGGTCAGCGAGGAACTCGGCATCAAGCTGGACGGCGTCACCATCGACATGCTGGGCCGCGCCGGCAAGGTGGTCATCACCAAGGACAACACCACCATCGTCAACGGCGTCGGGTCGACGGACGACATCAAGGCCCGCTGCACCCAGATCCGCCAGCAGATCGAAGAGACGACTTCCGACTACGACCGCGAGAAGCTGCAGGAGCGGCTGGCGAAGCTGGCCGGCGGCGTCGCGGTGATCCGCGTCGGCGGCGCCACCGAGGTCGAGGTGAAGGAGCGCAAGGACCGCGTCGACGACGCCATGCACGCCACCCGCGCGGCGGTCGAGGAAGGCATCCTGCCCGGCGGCGGCGTGGCGCTGGCCCGTGCGGTCGCGGTGCTGGAAACCGTCAAGCCGGCCAACGACGACCAGCGCGTCGGCGTGGAGATCGTGCGCCGGGCGTTGAGCGCGCCGGTCCGCCAGATCGCGACCAACGCCGGCGTCGACGGCTCGATCATCGTCGGCAAACTGAACGACAGCAAGGACTACAGCGTCGGCTACGACGCGGCCAAGGGCGAATGGTGCGATCTGGTGAAGGCCGGCATCATCGACCCGGCCAAGGTGGTGCGCACCGCGCTGCAGGACGCGGCCTCCGTCGCCGGCCTGCTGATCACCACCGAGGCGATGGTCGCCCAATTGCCGGAGAAGAAGCCTGCGGTTCCCGCCCCCGGCGCCGACATGGACTTCTGATCCCAACCTTCCGATCAGGGTCATTTTCCACAGGCCTCCCAGCCGAACGGTTTCGGACTGGATGTTCCCTGGACGGGGTCGCGCCACACCGGCGCGGCCCCATTCTTTCTCAGTGGACGAATGACTTGCCCGGTTCCGGCAGGGGAAAGCGCAGGGTTGCCTTCACCCCCTCCTCCGGCAGCGGCCGGATGTCCAGGCTGCCGCGCAGCTGCTGGGCCAGTTGCTGCATGATCTTGCCGCCCAGCCCGGTCCCCTGCGGCTGATCCGACAGGATGCCGACCCCATCGTCGCAGACGCACAGCACGCAGTCCTTCCCCTCCTTGCGGAAGCTGAGGTCGATCCGGCCGGAGCGGCCGTCGGGAAAGGCGTATTTCAGCGCATTGGTGATCAGTTCGTTGGCGATGGTGCCGACCGCGATGGCGACGCCCATATCCAGCACGACGTCCTCCACCTCGGCGTTGACCGCCACCGGCCGCACCCCGACCACGCCGAGTTGGAGATCCTCCACCAGGCTTTCCAGGAACTCCTTGGAATTGACGACGGTGACACCTTCGACACGGCGCAGGCGGACATAGACCCGGGCCAACACGCCGATGCGCTCTATGGTGCCGCCGACGATCTCCTGCGGATTTTCCGACCGGTGGGCGGCCAGCATCAGTTGGGCGCAAATCTGCTGCAGGTCGTTGCGGATCCGATGGTGGATCTCGTGCAGCATAAGCTCCTTTTCCTCGTTGACCGCCGACAGCTGGTCCCAGGACAGGCGGAGCTGCTTGTTCGCCCGATGCAGGGCATCCGCGACCGCGGCGATGCCGAACCCCAATGCCATGTAGATCAGAAAGGCCAACCGGTCGCCAGGATCCGCGATCCAAAGCAAGCCTTCCGGCTTCATGAAGAACCAGGCCGAGCACAAACCCGACAGGATCACGGCCACGAACCCCGATCCGCGGTCGAACAGGATTGAAATCAGGAAGATGGTGGGGATGAAGACCAGAAATGGATACTTGAAAAGGAGTGGATCGAGCATGTAGCGCACCAACGTCGTCAGCCCGACCAGCGCAAATGTAATCCCGTAGCGCGCCCAGGCGGAACGCGGCAAGCTGGACGACAGCCGGTGCAGAACCTTTTCCATACCGCGCGCACGATTCACGACGACAGGTCTCCGTACAGCAGGATCGAACCCATAACAGCCGAACTCTTCATACGGCCTGCGCCGACGCACGGATTGGGGTGACACCCTGAAGGCGGGAGCCGGCCACCCGGCCGGAGGGATTCTTTCGGCGAACGGATCTTGGCCGCCCCGCCGATACCCCCATCTGAAAGGCCTCACCGCTCACCGGAGGATCTTGATGCGCAGCACCCTGACCCTGTCGGCCGCCCTTCTCGCCGCCCTTGCCGCCACCCCTGGCTTGGCCCAATCGGGCGCCGGACAGGTGGTCAAGACCGTCCAGACCAGCGCCGGCCCGGTGGCGGTCAGCCGGTTCGCCGATGGGCTGGAGCGGCCCTGGGGCATCGACTTCCTGCCGGACGGCCGGGCGCTGGTGACGGAAAAGCCGGGGCGGCTGCGCATCGTGGCGCGCGACGGCACTCTCTCCGCCCCGCTCGGCGGCACGCCGAAGGTTCTGGTCCAGGGTCAGGGCGGGCTGATGGACGTGGCGGTCGATCCGCAATTCTCGCAGAACCGGACCATCTATCTCGCCTATGCCGAGGCCGGCGACAACGGCCTGTCCGGAACGGCGCTGGGACGCGGCACGCTGACCGACCGCGGGATCGAGAATTTCCAGGTCATCTTCCGCCAGTCGCCCAAGATGGACGGCGGCCACCATTACGGCACCCGGATCGTCTTCTCGGGCGACGGCCAAATCTTCCTGACGCTGGGCGAACGCAACAAAATGAGCCCGGCGCAGGACCGCAACGCCACGCTGGGCAAGGTGGTGCGGCTGAACCGCGACGGCTCGCCGCCCAAGGACAACCCCTTCGCTGGCGAAGGCAAGGTGGCGGCCAGCGTCTGGTCCTATGGCCACCGCAACATCGAGGCGGCGGCCATCGACCCGCGCACCGGCTCGCTGTGGATCGCGGAGATGGGACCGGCGGGCGGTGACGAGCTGAACCGGCCGGAGGCCGGCAAGAATTACGGCTGGCCGCTGGTCAGCTGGGGCAATCATTACGATGGCCGTGACATCCCCGATCCACCGACCCGCAAGGAGTTCACCGACGCGGTGATCCACTGGACGCCGGTGATCTCGCCGTCCGGCATGGCCTTCTACCAGGGCAGCCTGTTCCCGAACTGGCAGGGCAGCGCGCTGATCGGCGGCCTGAGCGCCAGGGCGCTGGTGCGGGTCGCCGTCGACGGCACCACCGCGAAGGAGGCGGAGCGCATTCCGCTCGACGCGCGCATCCGCGATGTGGCACAGGGTCCGGACGGCGCCCTCTATGTGATCACCGATGCGTCCGACGGCGCGGTCCTGCGGCTGGCGCCGGCGAAATAGCCTCCGACGGATGGGGGGCGCAAAGGACAGGGGCCGATGAGAATCCGCGACTACCGACCGTCAGACGCCCCGGTGCTGGCGCAGATCTACGCCCGTTCCGTCCGCGGCATCGGCCCGCGCTTCTACACTCCCGAGCAGGTGGAGGCCTGGGCGGCGCTGGCGCCGACGGTGGAACGGGTGCGGGAGGCCTATGGCGACGGCCGCGTCGCCCTGGTCGCGGTGGATGACGACGACCGGCCGGTCGCCTTCAGCGACGTGGAGCCGGACGGCCACATCAACTTCCTCTACTGCGCCCCGGAGGCGGCCGGGCGCGGCACAATGTCGGCGCTGGTCGACCTACTGGAGGACCGCGCCGCGGCGTTGGGCTATCCCCGCCTGCATGTGGAGGCGAGCGAGGCCGCCCGCCCCTTCTTCCTGCGCCGCGGCTTCACCCTGCTGGCACGCCGCGAGCTGCGGATCGGCGACGTGCCGATCCACAACTATGCGATGGAGAAGTGGTTGGGGAGGGGCCGAGAATAGGCTCAAGCAACGCTTGCCCCCTCCCTACCCCTCCCCCGCTTCGCGGGAGAGGGAACTCCGCCGATCTCGTGCTTGCCCCCTCTCCCGCGAAGCGGGGGAGGGTTGGGGAGGGGGCCGTCCGTCAAGAACTCCCCCCAACCAAAAACCGCCCCCCTTACCGTTCGATTTCCTTGTTCCAGCGCTGGTTCCAGTCCGGGCGCTTCTCGTTGATGACGTCCCAGTCCACCGTCACGGCGGTCTTCATGTAGCCCTGGAACTTGTTCATCTCGTCGGCCACATCGGACGGGGCCTTGACCGTGGTATTGGACGGGATCTGCGCGCCGTACTGGAGGGCGGCAAGCTGCGCTTCCGGGCTCAGCAGATAGGCGGCGAGCTTCTGGGCGGCCTCGTTGTCCGGGTTCTTGGCGACGACGCATTCGCCAACCATCAGGACGACCGAGCCTTCCTTGGGCTGGACATACTCGACCGGAATGCCCTTGGCCTTCAGCGTGCCGACGCCGGTCGGGGTCAGCGGGAAGATGGCCGCCTCGCCGGTCTGCACCATCTCCGCGATCTTGGCGGAGCTGGGGATGTATTCCAGCACGTTCGGACCGATGGTCTTGCGCCAGGTGGTGAAGCCCGGATCGACGTTGGTCTCGCTGCCGCCCTTGATGCGGTTGTACATCAGGAAGGCATGCAGGCCGAAGGAGCTGCTGGCGGCCGACTGGACGACGATCTTGCCCTTGTACTTGGCGTCGGCCAGATCCATCCAGCTGGTCGGCGGCGTCCAGCCCTTCTCCTCGAACATCGCCTTGTTATAGGCGAGGCCCGTCATGCCCATGTTGACGCCGACCGCCATGTCGCCCTTCAGCCGGGCCGACGGATAGACCTGGTCCAGCACCGGCGACGGTTCCATCTTCTGGCACAGGCCCATGCCGATGGCGCGGTACATCAGCCCGTCGTCAAGGAAGACGACGTGCATCTGCGGATTGTCCTTCTGCGCCTGAAGCTTGGCGAGGATATCCGACGAGGTGCCGGGGACGACGACCACCTTGATGCCGGTCGCCTTCTCGAAGGCGGGGAAGACATGCTCGGTGTAGGTCTTCTCCATCGTGCCGCCGTTCATGCCGATATAGACCGTCTTGGTCTGCGCGGCGGCCGGGGTGGAGAGGGCTGCGGCGGCCGTGATGGCAACCGTGGCGAGACCGGTGAGCGACAGGGAACGCAAGGTGGGCATGCAGTCCTCCAATGGGCCAAGGGGTGAGGTCTTAGGCGGTCGGTTGAAAGCGGTCGATGCGGAAAGGGTCCAGCGGCATCGTGGTCTCGCCGGTGGTGACCAGCTCGGCCAGCGTCTGTCCGACGCCGGGGCCGATCTGGAATCCCGCGCCGGAGAAGCCGAAGGCGTGGAACAGGCCGGGGGTGGTGCGGCTGGAGCCGATGATCGGGTTGCGGTCGGGCGTGTAGCCCTCCACCCCGGTCCAGCAGCGGATGACGTGGGCGTGGCGCAGCTGCGGGAACAGCTCCGCCGCGTCGCGCATCAGGGTCAGCACGGCGTCGCGCTGCGGCCGGGCGCGGTCGGCGTCCAGCGCGAAGCCGCGCCCGCCGCCCACCACCATGTTGCCGCGCGGCACCTGCCGGCCATAGACGCCGCCGCCCTCAACCCCGATGTTGACGTCGAGGAAGCGGGGCAGCGGCTCCGTCACCGCCATGTTGGGGTGGAGCGATTCCAGCGGAACGGGCTCGCCGAACGCCTCCGCCACCCGCCAGGACCAGGCGCCGGCGGTGTTCAGCAGGAAGCGGGCGCGGACCTCCAGATCATCGCCGCTCAGCAGGACGAAGCGGTCGCCGTCCTTCTCCACCCGGTCGACCGGAGTCTGTTCGCGCACCACCGCGCCCAGCCCGGCTGCGGCACGGGCGAAGGCGGGGGAGACGAGGCGCGGGTTGGCGTGGCCGTCCTCCGGGCAGAGCGAGCCGCCGATGGCCCGGTCGCCCAGCGCCGGCCAACGGCGGCGGAACTCGTCACCCGCGATGATCTCCAGCCCGAGGCCGAAGCCCTGGCTGCGCTCGCGGTAGGCGATCAGCGCATCGAGGTCGGGTTCGCTGCGCGCAAGCTTCAGATGGCCGGAGCGGATATACTCGGCATCGGTGCCCAGCAATTCCGGCAGGCGGCCCCAGATCGCGTGGGCGCGCTGCGACAGCGGCAGCTGCTCCAGCGGTCGGCCCTGTCGGCGCACACCGCCGAAATTGACGCCGCTCGCCTTGGCGCCGCACCAGTCGCGTTCCAGCAGCGTCACCGACAGGCCGGCCTGCCGCAGGAACAGCGCCGCCGAGCCGCCGACGATCCCGCCGCCGACGATGGCGACGTCGCAGTCGATCCGTTCCCGCATCACGCGACCTCCCTGCCGCTGGAGCCCTCTCCCCCCCGGGGAGAGGGTTGGGTGAGGGGGGAGCGTGGCGGAGCGCTTGTGGCGGGATGGAGCGTTGCGGAAACTCGACCGGATCCTCGCGATGCGTCCCCCTCACCCTGACCCTCTCCCCGGGGGGGAGAGGGGACAACGGTCGCGATGGGAAGCGGCTTGATCGGCGGCTGTGCCCGCAGGCGCCCCACCCCGTCGGGGCCGGTGCCGAGCGTGCGGGACAGCAGCTCCGCCGTGGTGGTGGTGCACATACGGCCCTGGCAACGGCCCATGCCGGCGCGGGTCAGCGCCTTGGCGCGGTTCATCTCGCGGGCCTGTCCGCTTCGGGCGACCTCACGCACGGCCCCGGCGGTCACGCCTTCGCAGCGGCAGATCATGGTGTCGTCGGCAATGGCGTCGGCCCAGTCCGCCGGGAACGGGAAGGCGGCGTTCAGCACCCGGCGGAACTCGGCGATGCGGGCGAGCCGGCCGTCCAGCTCCTGCACCCGCGCGCCGTCCACCGGTCGTCCGAGATCCTCCAGCAGGGCCAGTGCCGCGCGCTCCCCCGCCAGTTCGGCCGCATCGGCACCGGCGATGCCGCTGCCGTCGCCGGCCAGATAGACGCCGGGAACCGAACTGCGCCCTGCCCCGTCCCGCTCGGGCAACCACGCCCGGTCGGCCTCGTCGAAACGGAATCGACAGCCGGCGAGATCGGCCAGTTGCGTCTCCGACCGCAGGCCAAGCCCGAATGCGACGGCGTCGCAGGAGATGCGTCGCTCGCGCCCGCGGGCGTCGCGCCAGACCAATGCCTCGACCCGCTCCGTGCCCTCGGCACGTACCGGACGGACGCCGTTGTGGATCGGCACGCCATGGGCGCGCAGCCAGCCGACGAACAGCAGTCCCTTCGCCAGCGTCGCCGGATCGCGCAGCATGCCGGGGGTGGCGCGGGTCTGTGCGGCGAAGGAGGTGGTGTCGAACACCCCCGCCACCTCGACCCCGGCCTTCAAATACTGGTAGGCGACCAGATAGAGCAGCGGCCCGGTGCCGAGGAAGGCCACCCGCCGGCCGACGGCGCAGCCCTGGAACTTCAGCGCCACCTGGGACCCGCCGAGCGTGAAGACACCGGGCAGAGTCCAGCCGGGAAAGGGCAGAACGCGATCGGTGGCGCCCGTCGCCAGGATCAGATGGCTGAAGGGCAGGGTCTCGCTCGCGCCGTCGCACAGCAGGTCGAGCGCGCCGGCCTCGCAGTTCCACACCAGCGTTCGCGGGCGGTAGTCGACGCGGTCGCGGATCGCCGCCATGGCGCGATGAACCGCGTCGGCCTTGCCCGCTTCGAAACCGTACAGCGCCTTCTTCGGGCGGGTGAAGCCTCCTTCCGGCGGCTGGCGGTAGATCTGGCCGCCCCAGCGCGCCGCCTCGTCCACCACCACCGGGCGCAGGCCGGCGGCGACCAACCGCTCCGCCGCGCGGATGCCGGCCGGGCCGGCGCCGACGATGACGGGAGGGAGGATCCGGCTCACGACGTCCACTCCCCGTTGCTCAGCAGGCGCATGCCGTCGGCGATGAAGGTGCCGCAGGCGCGCAGGCGCTCGCCCTCCTCCGTCCGTACCCAGCAGTCCTGGCAGGCGCCCATCATGCAGAAGCCGGCGCGCGGGGTGTCGGCGAACTCCGTCCGGCGCAGCCGCTCCCCGTTGGTGAGCATGGCGGTCATGACGGTGTCGCCTTCCAGCGCCTCCACCGGGCGCCCGTCGAGGGTGAAGCGGACCACGCGCCGGCCCTGTTCGGCCACACGCTGCAGCAAAGCCATGATGACTGGTCTCCGAGGAGAGAGGTCGGCCGGAGCGGATGCTCAGTGCTGGCCGACCAGGATGCGGTCCAACCCATAGACGCGGTCGAGCAGAAGCACGGCGACCGCGGTGATGCCGATGATCAGCGCCGACACCGCCGCCATCATCGGGTCGATGGATTCGGTGGCGTACATGTACATCCGCACCGGCAGCGTCACCGTGGACGGCGAGGTGATGAAGATGGACATGGTCAGCTCGTCGAAGCTGTTGATGAAGGCGATCAGCCAGCCGCCGGTGACGCCGGGCAGGATCATCGGCAGGGTGACGCGGCGGAACACCGTCGCCTCGCTGGCGCCCAGCGAGAAGGCCGCCTGCTCCACGCTGCGGTCGAAGCCGGAGATTGCGGCGATCAGCAGGCGCATCACGTAAGGCGTGACGATGACGATGTGGGCGGCGACCAGCCAGCCGAAGCTGCCCGTGGCGCCGATGACGGCGAACAGCCGCAGCATGGCGACGCCCAGCACCAGATGCGGAATGATCAGCGGCGACAGGAACAGCGCGTTGAGGAAGCCGCGGCCGGGAAACTCCCAGCGCGTGATGGCAAGCGAGGCCGGCACCGCCAGCACCACCGCCAGCGTCGCCGCCAAGAAGGCCAGCCACAGGCTGTTCCAGAAGGACTGCACGAAGTCGGGGTGGTGGAACACCGCCTCGAACCAGCGCAGCGAGAGGCCCCTGGTCGGCAGCGACAGCGTGTTCTCCGGCGTGAAGGCGACGAGGCAGACGATCACCAGCGGCGCCAGCATGAAGATGACGACCAGCGCGTGGAAAAGCAGGGCGACGGGTCCGTTGCGGGTCATGGCATCCTCACCCCAGCCGGCGGCGGTAATGGCCTTCCACCACGCGGTGGTAGGTCAGCATGATGATCAGGTTGGCGGCCAACAGGATCACGGCGACGGCGGCCCCCATCGGCCAGTTCAGGTCGCTGAGATACTGGTCGTAGACCACGGTCGCGACCATCTTCAGACGCCGCCCGCCCAGCAGGCCGGGGATGGCGAAGGCGCTGGCGCTGAGGCCGAAGACGATCAGGCTTCCCGACAGGATGCCTGGCAGGATCTGCGGCGCCACCACCCGGACGATGGCCGTCCCGCGCGAGGCGCCGAAGGACAGCGCCGCCTGCTCCACCGCGGGATCCAGCTTCTGCAGAGAGGTCCAGACCGGGATGACCATGAAGGGCAGCATGACGTGGACCAGCGCCACGACCACCGTGCCTTCGGTGTAGAGCAGCTTCATCCTGCCGATGCCGAGCGCGATCAGCGCCCCGTTCACCGGCCCTTCCGGCCCCAGCAGCATGCTCCAGCCGAAGGCGCGGACGACGACGGAGACCAGCAGCGGCGCCAGGATCACCAGCAGGAAGACGGAGCGCCAGGGATTGCCCATGCGGCTGAGGATGTAGGCCTCCGGCACGCCGATCACCACGCAGATGGCGGTCGCCAGCGCCGAGATCCGGAAGGTGCGGAAGAAGATCTCCAGGTAATACTCGTCGGTCAGGACCGACAGGTAATGCTCCAGCGTGAAGCCGCCGGTGCGCCCGGTTGCATAGTCGAACTGGTTGAAGGACAGCAGCGCCGTCAGGAACAGCGGCGTCAGCACCAGCGCCACGAACAGCAGCGCCGCCGGCGTCGACAGGAACAGCGGGGCGGACCGCACGCGGCGTTCCGGCGCCTCGTCGCCCGCATCTGCGGCCGGCGCGCTATCGGGAAGGGCGGCGCTCATCAGGTCACCTCGAGCGCGACGTCGGGCGCCTCCGCCATGGCGCCGCGATGGACGCGCACCACGGACGGCGTCCACTCCAGACCGATGGGCGCACCCTGGTCTGCCGGGGCGGAGCCGTCGTTCGGCGTCACTACCATCACCGTGCCGAGCGGCCCGTCGATGTGATAGAGCCACTGGCTGCCCAGGAAGAAGCGGTCGGCGACCCGGCCGGTCAGCAGCCCGTTTGTGGGGGCGGTCAGCCGCAGCTTTTCCGGACGGATGCACAGCGTCACCGTCTCGCCCACCGACAGGCCCGGCATTTCCACCGGCACCGCGATGCCGGCCAGCGACACCGTGGCGCCGGCACCGGTCGCCGTCGCGACCTTGCCCGGCAGCAGGTTGGTCTTGCCGACGAAGCGGGAGATGAACTCCGTCTCCGGATGTTCATAGATGCGATAGGGCTGGTCGATCTGGGTGATGCGCCCGGCCTCCATCACCACGACGCGGTCGCTGATCGAGAAGGCCTCCGCCTGGTCATGGGTGACCATGACGGTGGTGGTGCCGACCTTGCGCTGGATTTCGCGCAGTTCGAACTGCATCGCCTCGCGCAGCTTGGCGTCCAGGTTGGACAGCGGTTCGTCCAGCAGCAGCACCGGCGGGCGGATCACCAGGGCGCGGGCCAGCGCCACGCGCTGCCGCTGTCCACCGGAAAGCTCGCGCGGATAGCGCTTGGCGTAGGGGGAGAGGTGGACCAGCGACAGCGCCTCTTCCACCCGCGGCTTGCGCTCGCCCTTCGGCACGCGCTGCATCTCCAGGCCGAAGCTGACATTGTCGAACACGGTCATGTGCGGGAACAGCGCGTAGCTCTGGAACACGATGCCCAGCCCGCGGCTGTTCGCCTTGGCCCGCGTGATGTCGCGCCCGTCCAGCCGGATGGTGCCGGCCGACGGTTCGACGAAACCAGCGATCATCTGCAGGGTCGTGGTCTTTCCGCAGCCCGAGGGGCCGAGCAGAGAGACGAACTCCCCCTTTTCCACCGACAGCGACACGTCGCCGACCGCGGTCAGCGGCCCGTAACGCTTGGTGATGTTTTTCAATTCGAGGAACGACACGGGGGGAATTCTCCCTCTTGCTGACCGGGCCTCTGACTTTCGGGGCCTCACCTGTATGACCCGATGGTTCAGCCTGACGACCGGTGGCGTCAATCCGGTTTTTCCGTCTACAGAAAAGATTTTGCAAAAGCTTCCGATATGCGGAATAGATGGGGCAGCAAACAACACCGATTTTCACACGGAGCCGGAGCATGAGCGCCGACACCCGCGGCAAGGCGAACGACAGTGCGGGCAGCGACGAGACGGGCGCGAAATCCAGCCTGCAGCGCGGACTGGCGATCCTGCGCCTGCTGGCCTCGTCAAACGAGACGGGGGCGCGGCTGACCGACATCGCCCGCGCGCTCGACCTCACACCGCCGACCGTCCACCGCCTGCTGAAGATCCTGGCGGAGGAAGGGATGGTGGAGCCGGACCGGGCGACCAAGCGCTATCGCCTGGGCATCGACCTGTTCGGACTGGCGGCGCAGGCCGGCAATCCCAACAACCTGCGCGACATCTGCCGGCCGATCCTGCTGCGCCTGTCGGCGACCCTGCGCGACACCATCTTCCTGCTGGTGCGCAGCGGTTTCGACGCGGTGTGCCTGGACCGCAGTGAGGGGCCCTTCCCCATCCGCTCCTTCACCGGCGACATCGGCGGCCGGGTGACGCTGGGCGTCGGCCAGGGCAGCCTCGCCATCATGGCCTTCCTGCATGCGGAGGAGCGGGAGGAGGTGATCCGCTTCAACCTGCCGCGCATGCAGGGCGTGGGAATCATCGACGAGGTCTATCTGCGCACGGAAATCGCACGCGTGCGGGATTTGGGCTATGCCAGCCGCTCCACCGGCCTGCTGCCGGGCATGTCCGGCGTGGCCGTTCCGGTGCTGGACCGCGACGGGCACGCGGTGGCGGCGCTCAGCGTCGGCACGATCAGCGAGCGGCTGAACGAGGAACGGTTGCCGGTGGTGGTCGACATCCTGAAACGCGAATCCGCCGCGATCAGCCGCCAGTTGAACCCCTTCGACCCAGTGCTGCGCCGACCAGCCGCGGTGCTGGGCAGCGGTTCGGCTTGAGCACGGAGGCCGCGCGCGATGAAAGGCGTCAAGAAGGCCGACCTTCCCACCAAGACCTGCCCGGTCTGCAACCGTCCTTTCACCTGGCGGAAAAAATGGGAGCGGGTGTGGGAGCAGGTGAAATACTGCTCCGACCGCTGCCGGGGGGGAGGCGCGCAAGGGCGAGCGGTCCTGAAGCCTCAACTGCCGACCGCTTGATGTCGATCAATGGCGGGGTTCCCGTGATCGGCTAAGGTCGGCATGGCTTGGGGAATGCCCCTGGCCGGTCGACCTTGCGGCGGACATGACGCGTTCGGGCCACATCCTTGTCGTTCTTCTCTTCGCCTTCACGCTCCTGTTCGGCGCGGCGGGCGGAGCGATGGCGCATGTGGACATGCAGGCCGGCCCGGCCGACCATCATCATGGCGAAACGCGCGACGGCACCCACAAAGCCGCGCTGACCGTGTCCGCCCCCTGCTGCCCGGCCGCCGAAGCACCGGCGACCGACAGGCTCCCCGCTCCGGCCCGCTGGGCCGACGCCTCCTGGCCGCAGCGCCCGGACTATGCGCCGGACAAGCGCGCCATCGCACCGGAAACACCCCCTCCCAAAGCCAGCCTCTGATCGGCCGCGCGCCGTGCTGTCCATTCCGGCCAGCCGGTCGCGGTTCCCGCCAGCGCTTTCAAACGCGATCAGAGGACTTCCTCCATGCCCGATCCGAGGCATTTCACGACCCGTCGCGGCTTCATCGCCGGACTGGGCTTCGGCGCCGTTTCCCTTTACGGCGCCTGGGCGGCCTATGGCGCCGCTCCCCTCCCCTTCGGCCACACGCCCTCCGCCGCACCCGAGCCCGAGGCGCACGGCCATGGCGGAAGCAACGGCGACAGCCATGGCGGCCATGCCGCGACAGCCGCCCCCACGGCGGACGACTTCCGCCTGGAGCATGAGACCTTCCTGCGGACCTATGCGCAGACGGACGGCAGCGTCGATCCGCACGCCGCGACCCACGGCGACGCGCATTCGCACGGCCACGCACATGGTAGCCCGCAGGGTGGCCACGCCGATGCGGGTCATGGCAACGACGGCTCCGCCACCGAGCCGGTGACCGTTTTCCTGATGGCGCAGAAATTCGCCTACAGCCCCGATCTGCTGCGCCTCAAGGCAGGCCAAGCGTACCGGTTCCGCATGATGGCGGACGACATCACCCATGGCGCCTCGATCCAGCTCGGCAGGGCCAGCCGGATCATCCGGCTGCGGCCGAACGTCGTCAGCGAGCAGACGATCACCTTCACCAAGCCGGGCGAGTATCTCGTCTACTGCACCGTCTATTGCGGCCAGGCGCATGACGCCATGCAGGGCCGCATCATCGTCGTCTGACCGGGGGATCGATCATGGACACCATCCTGCACGACGCCCCCGCCGCGGCCATTCCCGACCTTAAGAAGCCCGGCCTGACAGCGCGCCTCCGCACCCTGCCCCGGCCGGACAAGGCGTTGCTGAACCTGCTGTTCGGCGCCGCCCTGCTCGCCCTCGTCCTCGGACTTGCCGGCGGTCTGCTGACCGCGCTCGCCCGTGCCGGCGCATTGAGTTTCTTTCCCGACGACGCCTACCGGCTGCTGACCCTGCACGGGGTGTCGGTGTTCTTCTATTGGCTCTACCTGATCCAGGCGGCGCTTCTGCTGGCGCTGGCCGCGGCGGAGAACGGCCGGGGGCTCGCCCTGCGTCCGGCAGCCTGGGCGGGGGCCGCCCTGATGCTGGCCGGCTTCGCGGTCAGCGAGTGGATCTCCTACAGCGGCACGCCGCTGCTCTATGACGGCAGCCCGGAACTGGCGGCGGACGATCCACGCTCGGTCGGGTTATTCGCGCTCGGCTATCTGCTGCTGTCCGCCGGCCTCACGGCGTCCGCCCTCAGCGGCATCGCCACCCTGCTGCAGCCGCGCCGCCGGGGCGAGGCGGAGGAGTTCGGCGCCGTCGGCTTCGCCCTGTTCGCCTGGGCCGGCTTCCTGATCGTCAGCGCCATCGCCGCCACCAACGCCTTCCTGCCCGGCCTGCTCTGGTCGCTCGGCGCCGGCCCATTCCCGGCCGACCATGGCACCGAATGGCACATCCTGTTCCACAACCTGCACTATCTGCCGCTGATGGCGACGGTGCTGGTCTGGTACGTGCTGACCGAGCATCTGACCGGCGTCACCTCCATCCATGGCGCCCGCCTGTCTAAGATCGTCTTCGCCGCCTATCTCGTCTTCGTCCCGCCGACCAGCCTCTACCACATGTTCCTGGAGCCCAACCTGTCGGAGGGCGTGCGGGTGGTGGGGTCGCTGCTGTCGCTGTTCGTCTCGGTCCCGACGCTGGCGGCCTTCGCCATCATCGTCTCGTCGCTGGAGGCCAGCGCGCGGGCACACGGCGGCACCGGATTCCTCGGCTGGATGCGTGGCCTGCCCTGGGGCAACCCGGCGATGGCGAACATGGGCTGGGCGGTGGTCAACATGATGGTCGGCCTCACCTTCGCCTTCGTCCTGATCCAGGGCGAACTGGCGCCGATGCTGAGCGACACCTTCTTCGTGCCCGGCTATTTCCATCTCTTCGCCGTCGGCGTGCTGACCCAGACCTTCCTGGCAGCGCTGATGATCATGCTGCCGGCGCTGAACGGCGGCCACCTGTGGCGGCCGATGCTGCTAGCCCGTATGCCCGCCCTGGTGACCGCCGGCCTGATCCTGTTCGCCGCAGCCGGCATCGCGGCCGGCACAATGGGCGTGCCGCGCCGGGTGTTCGACATCGGCTATGGCGGCATGGCGCCGGCGGCATGGCCGATCCTGATGGCGCTGGTCGGCATCGGCGCCAGCCTGTTCGCCGCCGCCCTGTCTGTCAGCGTCTATGGCGTCGTCCGCACCCTGCTGTCCGGCCGCAAGCTGTCGGCGATGGAGTTGCCGGCGGTCGACTGGAAGGCCGGGCAAAGCCGCATCGGCGCCGCACCCGCCTGGACCGGTCCCGCGTCCATCGCCGCGCTGGTGGCAGCCATGTATGTGTTCACCATCGCCGCCTTCCAACTGATCCAGTCGCTGCCGATCGCCGCCATCGGCGGCGGCCACGGCCATTGACCGCAGGAGACCCGCCATGAAGAACGACGAAGTCCGGTTGATGCTCGCCATCGTCGCGGTCTGGGCGGCGCTGGCCGCCGTCTATGCCCTCGTCCCCAGCCTTGGCATGCCCGGCTATGTCCGAGTCTGGGGCGGAGGGGCCGTGCTGTTCCTGCTGCTTGCCATCGTGCTGACCCTGGCAGGAAGGGGCCGGAACACCGGGGAAACCACGCGATCCTGACCGGATGGCCAGGAAGTATTGCCTGTTTTTCAATCACATGCCGGCATTCTGACCGGCCGGAGGACCGCCCCCGTCAGACGGGTGGCGGTCCCGGCCGCTGGCATCTCTGTTGCATTTGCATGTATGGCACGCACGCACCCATGGATTCGGGGTAACATTCCCGGGTAGTCATGGGCTTAGGCGTGTCAGCCGCCCTGCTGCCGAAGACGGGCGGTCGACGAAACGCGGCGAACCATACGCGGCCAACGATACTCTGCGACGAAGGGGATTCACGATGTCGGTTCGGGGGATGGGGAATCTGGGCATGAAGGACCTGGGCATGGGTGTAGCGGGAATGACGCGCCGTGCGGTGCTGTGCGGCATCGCCGCGGTCGCCTTCGCGGCGGCGGCCGGCGGCTCCCTGCCGGCGTTCGCGCAAAGCAAGCTGAAGGTCGCCGGCATCTACACCGTTCCGATCGAGCAGCAGTGGGTCAGCCGCATCCATGTCGCGCTGAAGGCCGCCGCCGACCGCGGCGACATCGAGTATGTCTGGGCCGAATCGGTCGCCAACACCGACTATGAGCGCGTGATGCGCCAGTATGCCGAAGCCGGCCAGCAGCTGGTGTTCGGCGAGGTGTTCGGGGTGGAGCGCGCCGCCCGCGCCGTCGCCAAGGATTATCCGAAGACCGCCTTCGTCATGGGCTCCAGCTTCAAGCCGCAGGAGCCGAACTTCTCGGTTTTCGACAACTACATCCAGGAGCCGGCCTATCTGTCCGGCATGGTCGCCGGCGGCATGACCAAGTCGAACATGATCGGCATGGTCGGCGGCTATCCGATTCCCGAGGTCAACCGCCTGATGAACGCCTTCATGGAAGGCGCCAAGGAGGTCAACCCGCAGGTCAAGTTCTCCGTCAGCTTCATCGGTTCCTGGTTCGACCCGCCCAAGGCCAAGGAAGCCGCCTTCGCCATGATCGACCGCGGCGCCGACGTGATGTACGCCGAGCGGTTCGGCGTGTCGGATGCGGCCAAGGAGCGCAAGGTTCTGGCCATCGGCAACGTCATCGACACCCAGCCGCAATATCCGGACACCGTCGTCGCCAGCGCCCTGTGGCACATGGAACCCTCGGTGGAGCGCGCCATCGCCGCGGTAAAGGCCGGCAGCTACAAGGCCGAGGATTACGGCCCCTACAGCATGATGGCCCACAAGGGCTCCAGCCTGGCGCCGCTCGGCACCTTCGAGGCGAAGGTCCCCGACGCCATCAAGGCGAAGGTCAAGGAGCGCGAGCAGCAGATCCGCGACGGCAAGTTCACCGTGAAGGTCAACGACGCCGAGCCGAAGTCGACGATGTGACGCCCGGCGTATCTGCAATGTCATCACCCGAGTTGTCATCACCCGTGAAAGGCGGGCCGGAGGTCGTCCTCCGGCTCGCCGGCATTTCGAAGCGGTTCGGCCCGCTGCTCGCCAACGACGACATCTCGCTGACGCTCCGCGCTGGCGAGGTGCTGGCCCTGCTTGGCGAGAACGGCGCCGGCAAGACCACCCTGATGAACATCCTCTTCGGCCATTACGTCGCCGACGAGGGCAGTATCGAGGCGTTCGGCCGCCCCCTGCCGCCGGGGTCGCCCCGTGCGGCGCTGGAGGCCGGCATCGGCATGGTCCACCAGCATTTCACCCTGGCGGACAACCTGTCGGTGCTGGACAACATCGCGGTGGGGACCGAATCGCTGTGGCGCTGGCGTTCCGACCGGGGCGCCGCCCGCCGCCGGCTGCTCGATCTCTCCCAGCGCTTCGGGCTGGAGGTGCGGCCGGACGCGCTGGTCGGCGATCTGTCGGTCGGCGAGCGCCAGCGCGCTGAGATCCTGAAGGCGCTCTACCGCGATGCCCGCATCCTGATCCTGGACGAGCCGACCGCGGTGCTGACCCCGCAGGAATCGGCCGGACTGTTCGAAACCCTGCGCAAGCTGACCGCCGACGGGCTCGCCGTCGTCTTCATCAGCCACAAGATGAACGAGGTCTTCGCCGCCAGCGACACCGTCGCCGTTCTGCGCGCCGGAAAGCTGGTCGCCACCCACGCCACCGCCTCCACCGACCGCGCCAAGCTGGCCGAGCTGATGGTCGGCCGCAGCGTCAAGCCGCCGGCCCCCACCCCGCTCAGCCCCGGCGAACCGGTGCTGGAACTGGCGGGCGTCACCATCGCCTCGGACCACGGCCGTCCGCTGCTGGACGGGGTGGACCTGACGGTGAGGCGCCATCAGGTCGTCGGCATCGCCGGGGTATCGGGCAATGGACAGACCGCGCTGGCGGAACTGGTCAGCGGCCTGATCCGCCCCGACTCCGGCCGATTGTCCTTGAAAGGCAGCGTGGTCGAGCATGCCAACCCGGCCGACATGGTCCGGCGCGGCGTCGCCCGCATCCCGGAGGACCGGCACAGCGCCGGTCTGGTCGGCGCCATGGCGGTTTGGGAAAACCTGATCGCCGAGCGCTATCACGACCCATCCTTCTCCCGCTTCGGCGTGCTGCGGCGGAGTGCGGCGCGGAGCTATGCCCGCGAGGTGATCGAAGAGTTCGACGTCCGCTGCCCCGGCCCCGACGCGCGCACGCAGCTGCTGTCGGGCGGCAACATGCAGAAACTGATCCTGGGCCGCACGCTGGCCCATGGGCCGGACCTGATCCTGGCGAGCCAGCCGACGCGCGGGCTCGACATCGGCGCGGTGTCCTATGTCCACAGCCGGCTGCTCGACGCCCGCGCTGCCGGAGCCGGCGTCCTGCTGATCTCCGAGGATCTGGACGAGATCCTGGCGCTGGCCGATTGCGTCACCGTCGCCTATCACGGGCGCCTCACCCCGCTTCTGCCGCATGACCGGGTGTCGGTCAGCCAGCTCGGCCTGCTGATGGCCGGGCATTGGGACGTTTTGCGCGACATTCTGCCGGAGACTGTTGATGCGGCTTGAACCGCGCACCGATACCCCGCTCGCCCTGCGGCTGCTGGCGCCGGTGGGCGCCGTGGTTGCGGCGCTGGCGCTCTGCGCCCTGCTGGTCGCCTGGACCGGCGCTCCGGTGCTGCGCGCCTACGGCCTGCTGTTCGAGGGGGCGGTCGGCTCACGCTTCGCCCTGACCGAGACGCTGACCCGCGCCACCCCGCTGATCCTGACCGGCCTTGCCGCCGCCGTCGCCTTCCGCGCCAAGCTGTGGAACATCGGCGCGGAGGGGCAGCTCTACATGGGCGCGCTGGCGGCCGTGGTGGTGGGCGGCGGCATGCTCGACCTGCCGGCCTGGGCGCTGATCCCGGTGGTGATGATCGCCGGCATGGCGGCGGGCGGCGTTACCCTGCTCGGTCCCGCCGTGCTGAAGGTCCGCTTCGGCGTCGACGAGGTGGTGACGACCCTGCTGCTGAACTTCGTCGTCCTGCTGCTGGTGTCGATGCTGCTGGAAGGGGCCTTGAAGGACCCGATGGGCATGGGCTGGCCGCAGTCGGCCCCCGTCGCCGAAGCGGCGGAACTTCCCAAGCTGGTGGAGCGCACCCGCCTGCATGCCGGGCTCGCCATCGCGCTCGGCCTGTCGGTGCTGCTGTGGCTGGTCGATACCCGGACCATCTGGGGCTACGAGAACCGCGCGGTCGGCGCCAACCCGCGCGCCGCCGCCTTCGCCGGCATGCCGGTGACGCGGGTGATGCTGCGCACTGCCCTGCTGTCCGGCGGTCTCGCCGGGCTGGCTGGGGCGGCGGAGATCTGTGGGCTGAAGGGCTATCTGACGCTCGACCTGTCGCCGGGCTTCGGCTACAGCGGCATCGTCGTCGCCATGCTGGCGCAGCTGCACCCCATCGGCGTGGTGGGTGCGGCGCTGTTCATCGCCGGCATCTTCGTCGGCGCCGACGCCATGAGCCGCGCCATGCCGGTTCCCAACTACATCGCCGACGTCCTGGTCGCCGCCAGCCTCCTGTGCATGCTGGTCGCCGGGCTGCTGGCGCGCTACCGGCTGCGGCGGGGGTAAGGGGCCATCATGGACTTTCTGTCGATCATCCTCGACATCCTGCTGTCGGCCGCCTTCTGGACCGCGGTGCTGCGCATCGCCACCCCCTATGTGCTGGGCACGCTTGGCGAGCTGCTGTGCGAACGGGCCGGCGTGCTGAATCTCGGCATCGAAGGCATCATGACGCTGGGCGCCATGGCCGGCTGGATGGCGGTCTACCAGGGGGCCGACCTGTGGACCGGCGTGCTGGTGGCCGCAGCCTGCGGCGCGCTGCTCGGCCTGCTGCACGCGGCGCTGACCGTGCCGCTCGGCCTGTCGCAGCATGTGACGGGCATCGGCGTCACCCTGCTGGGCACCAGCCTGTCCTATTTCGTCTACCGGCTCGTTCTGCCGCAGGCCAGCACCCCACCGACCGTCGAGCCGTTCCAGCCGCTGGCCCTGCCCGGCGCCCTGGCCCAGACGCCGTTGACCTACCTCGCCTTCCTGCTGGGCGCGGTCGTCGCCTATGTGCTGTACCGCACGCCGGTCGGGCTGGCGGTGCGGATGGTCGGCGAGAATCCGGCCGCGGCCGAGGCGCAGGGGCTGAACGTCACCGCCATCCGCATCGGCGCGGTGATGGCGGGCAGCGCGCTGATGGCCCTGGCCGGCGCCTTCCTGACGCTGTCGGCCTTCAATGCCTTCTTCTTCAACATGGTCAACGGGCGGGGCTGGATCTGCATCGCGCTGGTGGTCTTCGCCTCCTGGCGGCCGGGCAAGGCGATGCTGGGCGCCCTGCTGTTCGCGGTGTTCGACGCGCTGCAGCTGCGGTTGCAGCAGGCGAGCGGCGGCGTCCTGCCCTACCAGCTGTTCCTGATGATGCCCTATCTGTTGAGCATCCTGGCGCTGGTGCTGGTGGCCCGCCGGGCCTCCTACCCGCGCGCCCTGATGATCCCGTACCGCAAAGGAGAACGCTGATGTTCGACCTGATCCTGCGCCGCGCCACCCTGCCGGATGGCCGCAGCGGCATCGACATCGGCATCCGGGGTGGCCGCATCGCCGCCGTCGAAGCCGGATTGGCCGGCGAGGCTGCCTCGGAAATCGACGCCACCGGCCGGCTGGTCACCCCGCCCTTCGTTGATTCCCATTTCCACATGGACAGCACGCTCAGCTACGGCCTGCCACGCGTGAACCAGAGCGGCACCCTGCTGGAGGGCATCGCGCTGTGGGGCGAGCTGAAGCCTCAGCTGGTGCAGGACGCCATCGTCGAGCGGGCACTCGCTTACTGCGACTGGGCGGTCGGGCGCGGCCTGCTGGCGGTGCGCAGCCATGTCGATGTCTGCGATCCGCGGCTGCTGGCGGTGGAAGCCCTGCTGGACGTGAAGAAGCGGGTCGCCCCCTACCTCGATCTGCAGCTGGTCGCCTTCCCGCAGGACGGCGTCCTGCGCTCAGCCGGCACCGAGGAACTGCTGATCCGGGCGCTGGACATGGGTGTCGACGTGGTCGGCGGCATCCCGCATTTCGAGCGCACCATGGCCGACGGCGCCGCCTCGGTCCGCCTGCTCTGCGAGATCGCGGCGGAGCGCGGGTTGCTGGTCGACATGCATTGCGACGAGACCGACGACCCGCTGTCCCGCCATGTCGAGACCTTGGCCTACGAGACGCAGCGGCTGGGGCTGCATGGCCGGGTGACGGGGTCGCACCTGACCTCCATGCATTCCATGGACAACTACTATGTCTCCAAGCTGATCCCGCTGATGGCCGAGGCTCGGCTGGGGGTGATCGCCAACCCGCTGATCAACATCAGCCTCCAGGGCCGTCACGACACCTATCCCAAGCGCCGCGGCATGACCCGCGTGCCGGAGCTGATGGCCGCCGGCCTGACCGTCGCCTTCGGCCACGACTGCGTGATGGACCCCTGGTATCCGCTTGGCTCCGGCGACATGCTGGAGGTGGCGCATATGGGCCTGCATGTCGCCCAGATGACCGGCCAGGACGGCATCAAGGCCGCCTTCGACGCGGTGACGGTCAACCCTGCCCGCCTGCTGCACCTGGACGGCTACGGGCTGGAACCGGGCTGCAACGCCGACCTCGTGGTGCTCCAAGCCAGCGGCCCGGTGGAGGCGATCCGCACCCGCGCCGCCCGCCTGTACGTCCTGCGCCGCGGCCGAATCGTCAGCCACTGCGAACCGGTGCAGGCAAAACTCGACCTGCCGGGCCGGCCGGAGATGGTCGATTTCCTGCTGGACCGGGGGTAGGACTGGAGCAGGGCCAGCCATGTGGCTCTAAAACCCCCACCGGACCGGGATCACAGGATATGGGAGGAACGCCATGGGAAGCTGGGAAGAACACGGGCTACCGGAACGGCTGGACGGGCTGAGTTTTGTCGATGTCGGCTGCTGGGAAGGAGACATCTGTGCAGAGGCCGTTGCGAGAGGCGCAGCAAGCGTGCTCGGCATCGATTATTGCACCTCGCCCGACCTCATCAGAACGATGGAAAGCGCGCAGTTCACATTCCTACAACTCGATCTTTTGTCGGAGAAGGCACTTCAGCTTCCCGAATTCGACGTCGTGCACTGCGCAGGGGTACTCTATCACGTCGAGAACCCCCTCTCCTTCCTCTTCCGCCTTCGCAAGCTGTGCAAACTGGGCGGGACCATTCACATCGAAACCACCTTGGCGGTCGGACCCTCGCTTCAGCCCTTGATGGTCTTTCACCCCGGAAGCTCGCTCGACGACAACCCGTCCAACTGGTGGAGCCCCAACGAAGCCTGTCTGCGGGAAATGCTGGGAGTGGTGGGCTTCGTGGATGTCGAGGTGACCCATCGGATCGCTCCGGCCGCCGCCGACGATTACGTGTTTGGACGAATCTCCATTCGCGGACGGGCCGGCAACGGCGCGGCGGACATCTCGACCAAGATGCTGCCGCGGCGCCCCTCCTATATGCCGCATTCGGTTGGACTGGGAAACCGCCGGGGAGTTGCCCGCTGACGCAGCGGCTTCCGGAAGGAGACCAGTGTGAACCGAGGCGGATCAGTCGCTTCGGTTCACACCGGGCTGGAATGCATTGCTTGGCGCCTGCGCCTGGGTGCCATCATACCAGCGGCTTTTGATCCTGACCTGTCAGTATCAAAAGCTTCGGCGGCACGGGCCGCCGCCGCGCCAGTCGGCGCGGATACCAGCGGTCATCTTCAATGACCGCTGGTATTACGCCTTCAAAAAGTCCCGCAGCGCGTCAGTCACCGCGTGCATTTCCTGCTCGGTGCCGATGGTGACGCGCAGGCAGCTCGGCAGGCCGTAGGAGGGCATCTGGCGGACCAGGATGCCACGGGCCTTCAGGAACTGGCGGGCGGCCTCGGCGTCGTCCTTGCCGGCGGGCTGGCCCTTGAAATCGACCAGCACGAAGTTGGTCACGCTGGGATGAACCGTCAGGCCAAGCTCGCGCACAGCGGCGGAGAACCACTCGCGCCACTGCTCATTGTGGCGGCGGGAGCGGTCGAGGAACTCGGCATCCTCCACCGCGGCGATGCCGGCGACATGGGCGGCATTCGACACGTTGAAGGGGCCGCGCACCCGGTTCAGCACGTCGACGATCCCGGCCGGGCCATAGCACCAGCCGATGCGCAGCGAGCCCAGCGCGAAGATCTTCGAGAAGGTGCGGGTCATCACCACGTTGGGGAACTTCTCCACCAGCTCTTCGCCGGCGGTGTAGTCGTCCTTGTTCATGTATTCGGCATAGGCCGCGTCGATGACCAGGATGACGTCCGGCGGCAGGCCGGCATGCAGCCGCGCCACCTCCGACGCCGGCAGGTAAGTGCCGGTCGGGTTGTTCGGGTTGGCGAGGAAGACCAGACGGGTGCGCGGGGTGACGCGGGCCAGCAGGTTGTCGACGCTGGCGGTCAGCCCGTCCTCCGGCGCCGTCACCGGGGTGGCGCCGACCGACTTGGCGCCGATCGGGTACATCAGGAAGCCGTACTGCGAATACAGCACCTCGTCGCCCGGCCCGGCATAGGAGCGGATCAGCAGGCTGATGATCTCGTCCGATCCGGCGCCGCAGACGATGCGGTCGGCGTCCAGGTTGAAGCGCTTGGCGATGGCACCGCGCAGAGCCGCCGAGGCGCCGTCCGGGTAGCGGTGCAGGGTGGAGGCTGCCGCCGAATAGGCCTCCATCGCCTTCGGGCTCGGCCCCAGCGCCCCTTCGTTGGAGGCGAGGCGGATATGACCCTGATGCTCGCCGCCGACATAGGCGGCGATGTCGAGAATCCCCGGACGCGGCTGCGGGCCGTTCGGCTGGGTCATGGTCTGCTTACCTTCCGACAGATTGGATTGGCGTTATTGGAACGTTTGGAACGGTTTGGAACAGTCCTGGCGCCGGTGTTCGGTTTCAGGACATGCCGATGCAGCATAAGGCAGGAGCCGGCCCACCGGCTCGCCCCAATCGCGCACATCAGCCCAGAGCGAGCGGCACGGCATAGCCGCCGACGACGTTGACCCGCACCGGGATGTCGCCCGACCGTTCCAGCAGCATGGCAAGCCGGGGGTCGGCCTGGCCGACGAAGTCGGCGACCTCGACCAGATGGACGGACGGCCCGCCGCCGCTCATCCCGATGGCGTGGCCGGCCGGATGCCAGGTGCAGAAGCTGACCGGCGGCAGGCCGCAGGCCTCCAGCATGTCCTTCAGGCGGCCGCGGCTGAGGTCGCCGCCGATCTCGATGCTCAGCAGCGTGCGGTCGTCGCCGGTCGGCTCGTGCGGGACTGCGGCGATGGCAAGCGCGTCGCGATTCTCGCCGCGGGCGTTGCCGCGCCCGCCGAAGGGCAGCCGTGCCACCACCTGCGGCCGGCCGGCGTCGGCCGACACCAGGAAACGCCACCAGGGATCCGAATCGTCGTCGGCCGGATAGGGCACCACGGCGACGGTGGCCGTCCCCTCAGACACCGCACGCAAGGCGGCGGCCGGGGTGTTGACGGCGGTCATCGGCACGAATCCGCCGAAATGGTCGCGCGCCACGTCCCAAAAGCCGCGGCGGTCCTCCGGCGCATAGACGGCGACGGCGAAGGGGCCCTGCATGCGGGTGAAGGCGGTGATCATCTCCCGCCAGATGCGCACCACGACCTGGGCGGGGAAGGTACCGGCATGGCGGGCAATCAGGCGCCGCAGGATCGTCGCCTCCCGTGCCGGGCGCAGAATGATCGGCTGCGTGCCATTTTCCGCCGCGCCATTGCCCTTCGCGGCCCCGATGCGTTCCACCACGGCGGCGCGGCGCATCAGCAGGTCATGGATCGCGTCGTCGATCTGGTCGATCTCGCGGCGCAAATCGTCGAGCGGGGTCCGGGCGGGGGCCATGGGTCAAGAAACCATCGAATGCAAAGCCGGTTAGTAGTAGTCCGCATGCGCCGCGAAATCAAAGAAAACATTGACACTCTTGAGCCCGGCTTCGTAGCTATACCCTCCCGTTCCGCCAAAGCTCACCGACGGTTTCCGCCAAGGCGCCGGAAGGCTTGCAAGAGGCCGGATTTCCGAAGGCAAGACCCGCTCTTAAGGCACGAAACGACATGTCCGCGCCCCCCACCGCGCAGCAGCCCCCCCTGGTCACCCCCGAGGTCGCCGACAGCCCGCTCATGCCGGGCAAGCGCGTGCGCCTGGCGGTCGACCGGCCGATGCGGCTGGACAGCGGGGTGGAGATCGGCGGCTTCCAGATCGCCTACCAGACCTACGGCACGCTGAACGCCGACAAATCCAACGCGATCTTCATCTGCCACGCCCTGACCGGCGACCATTTCGTGGTGGAGAAGCATCCCGTCACCGGCAAGCCCGGCTGGTGGGAAATGCTGGTCGGCCCCGGCAAGCCGGTGGACACCGACCGCTATTTCGTCATCTGTTCCAACGTCCTGGGCGGCTGCCTGGGCAGCACCGGGCCGAAGGACATCGATCCCGCCACCGGCCAGCCCTATGGCCTGTCCTTCCCGGTGGTGACCATCGGCGACATGGTGCGGGCGCAGAAGCTGCTGGTCGAGCATCTGGGCATCGAGAAGCTGTTCTGCGTCATCGGCGGCTCGATGGGCGGCATGCAGGTGCTGCAATGGGCGGTGGCCTATCCCGAATCGGTGTTCGCCGCGGTGCCCATCGCGACCGCCGCCCGCCATTCGGCGCAGAACATCGCCTTCCACGAGGTCGGGCGCCAGGCGATCATGGCCGACCCGAACTGGCGCGGCGGCAACTACCTGCTGGAAGGCACCAAGCCGGAGGCCGGACTGGCCGTCGCCCGCATGGCCGCCCACATCACCTATCTGTCCGAAGCGGCGCTGCACCGCAAGTTCGGCCGCAACCTGCAGGACCGCAAGGCGGTCACCTACGGCTTCGACGCCGATTTCCAGGTGGAAAGCTACCTGCGCTACCAGGGTGCGGCCTTCGTCGAGCGGTTCGACGCCAACTCCTACCTCTACATCACGCGGGCGATGGATTACTTCGACCTCGCCGCCGATGCGGGGGGCACGCTGGCCAACGCCTTCCGGCCGGGGGGCAGGACGACGCCGGTGCGCTTCTGCCTTGCCAGCTTCTCCAGCGACTGGCTGTTCCCGACCTCGGAATCGCGGGCCATTGTGCATGCGCTGAACGCCGTCGCCGCCAATGTCAGCTTCGTGGAGATCGAGACGGACAAGGGCCACGACGCCTTCCTGCTGGACGAGCCGGAGTTCCATCAGGTCATCCACGGCTTCCTGGAGGGCTGCGCCGAGCATCGCGGCCTGTCCGCCCGCCGCCGCGCGCGCTGATTGGGGCAGAACGACCGACCATGGTGGACATTCGCGACGACCTGAAGCTGATCGCCGAGATGGTGGAGCCGAACAGCCGCGTGCTGGACGTCGGCTGCGGCGACGGCGCCCTGCTGGATTATCTGTCCCACGCCAAGAACGTCGACGGGCGCGGCATCGAACTGAGCATGGACGGCGTGCGGCAATGCGTGGCGCATGGCCTGTCGGTGATCCAGGGCGATGCCGAGACCGACCTGAAGGACTATCCCGCCGACGCCTTCGACTACGTCATCCTGGGCCAGACGCTGCAGGCGATGCGGCAGCCGCGCGACGTGCTGCAGATGATGTGCCGCATCGGCCGCCGCGCCATCGTGTCGGTCCCCAATTTCGGCTATTGGCGGGTGCGGCTGCAGCTTCTGCTGACCGGACGCATGCCGGTGACGGAAAAGCTGGGCTACCAATGGTGGGAAACGCCCAACATCCATTTCTGCACGCTGCGCGATTTCGTCGTGCTGACGGAGGAAATGGGCATCACCATCGAACAGACCCGCATCCTCGACCATGCCGGCCGGGTCACCAGCCAAGCCCATTCCGGTTTCGCCAACCTGTTGGGCGAGCAGGGTGTCTTCCTGCTGAAGCGCAGCGGCGGGTGAGTTTTTCGGCATGCGGGCGGGAACCTTCCGTCCGCCTGCCTGTTCTTGATACGTTCCTTTTTGATGAGGTACGGATCATGACCGCCAAGCACACGGCCGACCGGGACGACCAGTCCCACCACGAGAATCCCAAAACCGGCGCCGACACCTCCAACCGGGACAAGAACCCCGACGACTGGACCACTGGCGACGAACCGATGACCGGCGCCCAGGCCTCCTACCTGAAGACGCTGAGCGAGGAGGCCGGAGAGTCCTTCGACGATGGCCTGACCAAGGCGGAAGCGTCCAAACGGATCGACGCGCTTCAGAACAAGACCGGGCGCGGGAAGTAATACCGGATTTACGCCTCTCGCGCCGCAGAAGAGTCCCCTCTCTCCCCCGGGGAGAGGGTTAGGGTGGGGGGGACGGGCGGCGAGGATCTTCAAGGATTGCGTACCCCCCGATTTCCACCAGATCCACGCAATGCATCCCCCTCACCCCGACCCTCTCCCCGGGGGGGAGAGGGGGATATGCGCCCAGCCGGCAACCCGCGGGCATGTTGGGCTGTTAACCAGGGCGATACCGAATCCGAACGGAAGGGTCGCCCCATGCTCCGCCCGATCTTGCTTCTATCCGCCGCAGCGCTGCTGATGACCGGCACCGCCCTGGCCCAGACCGCGCCGGCACCCGGCGCCACGACCGGCACAGCGGCTCCCGACACCATGGCGCAGGGAACCGCCCCGCCGCTGATGACCGCGCCCCGGCCGGACGACCAGCCGGCCACTGGCCAGGTCACCTCCCCGCCGGGCGTCAGCGGCGAGGCCCCCTCGCAGGAAATGCAGAATCCTGCGCCGCCGGTTGCAGCTTCGCCTGCCGGTTCGCCGCCGGTGGCCGCCCTGCCCTCCGCCGCCCTCAACCCCGATCAGGCACGGTCGATGGTGGGGACGGAGCTGCGCACGCGCGACGGCCAGCCGGGCGGCCGCATCCTCGACTTCACCCTGAGCCAGCCGGGCGACCGGATCGACCGCATCGTCGTGGCTCCGAACGATGTTCTGGGGCTGGGCGACAAGCTGGTCGCGGTGCCGGCCGGCTCCCTGACCAACGGTCCGGACGGGCCGGTCCTGGACATGGAGCAGGCCGACATCGGCAAGGCGCCGACCTTCGCGTATGGAAGCGAGCCGACGGTGACCCGCCCCGACAACCAGTAAAGCCGGATGGTCGATAAGACGCGTCGGGCAGCAGCGTCTCAGGCGGCCGGGCGGCGGCGGAAGAGGCCGGTCAGGCAGGCCACCGCGCAGAGCCCGGCGCCCAGCCACAGCACCGTAACGCTGCCGTCCGCCTTGCCCACCGCACTGAAGACCAGCCCGACCGTCGCGGCACCCAACGTCTGGCCCAACAGCCGGCCGGTCGCCTGGATGCCGCTGGCGCCGCCGCTGCGCTCCTTCGGCGCGCTGGTGACCAGCACCTTGTTGTTCGGGGTCTGGAACAGGCCGAAACCGAAGCCGGCCAGCGCCATGCGCCACACAACGTCCAGCGTCGCCGGATCGGGCGGCAGCAGCGCCATCAGCGCCAAGCCGGTGGCGAACAGCGCCAAGCCCGCTGCGGCAAGCCGCGTCGGCTCGTAGCGGTCGGCCAGCCGGCCGGAAATTGGTGCCACCAGCGCCACCATCAGCGGCCAGGGCGTCATCAGCAGCCCGGATTCGGCCAGCGACCGGTGCAGCACGTCCTCGAAAAAGAAGGGCATCGCCACGAAGACGATGTTCTGCGAGGCGAAGGCGCAGACCGACGTCACCACGGTCAGGGCGAAGACCGGCCGGCGCAGCAGGTCCACCGGCAGCAGCGGTGCGGACTGCGACAGCTCCCGGCGCACCAGCGTCACGCCCAGAACCAGCGCGCCGGCCAGCTCCGCCGCGACCAGCCAGCCGGGCTGGCTGCCGTCCACCCCCTTGAAGCCGATGATCAGCAGGCCGAGCATGCCGGCGTTCAGCAGGGCGCTCACCCAGTCGAACCGGTGGCCGGCGGGGGTGGAGACCGGCATCGCCCGCGCCGCCACCGCCAGCGCCGCCAGCCCCAGCGGCACATTGACGGCGAACAGCCAGGGCCAGGAGGCGACCGACAGGATCAGCGCCGCCAAACTCGGCCCCGCGGCGGAGGATACGGCGACGATCATCGCGTTGTAGCCGACCCCGCGCCCGAGATGGGTGGACGGGTAAATGTGACGGACCAGCGCCAGATTGACGCTCATGATCCCGGCGCCGCCAATTCCCTGCAGGACGCGTGCGGCGGTCAGCACCGGCAGGCTGGGCGACAGCGCGCAGGCCAGCGAGGCAACGGTGAAGACGGCAAGTCCGCCCCAGTAGACCTTGCGGTAGCCGATGATATCGCCCAGCGACGCCAGCGGGAACAGCGAGACGGTGACCGCCAGCTGATAGGCGTTGACCACCCAGATCGCGCCGGCGGCGTCCACCCCGAACTCGCGCTGGATCGTCGGCAGGGCGATGTTTGCGACCACCCCGTCCAGAACCGCCATGATCAGCGCGACGGTCATCGCCGCCATCGCCCAGTAGCGTTGTGGCACCGGCAACCCATCGGCGACGGCCGGCGGCTTCAGGACTGCGGACGGGGCGGCGGAGACGGTCGGCATGGGGGGACTGGACATGCCAGTCAGCATAGAGGCCGACCGCCGTTGCGCGGTCGCAGCAATTTCGCATGAAAGCAATGCGGAAGCCGAGCGCTCCGGTCGGTCTCTCCGCCTCCGGCCCGGAACCCCTCTCCCGCCCTCCTGTTGGAATGGGACGCGAGCCAACCTTAAGGAGCGCCACCATGACCAAGCACATCCCGCCCGTCCCGCCCGAGGGCCGCAGCGACAAGGGTCCCGGCGAGCCGGCGACCAGCGCCTCGCCCGATGACGGCGCCAGCAACCGCGGCGCCCCCAACACCAAGGAACAGGGCCAGCCCGGCAACACCCGGCAGAACACCACCCACCAGGGCTACCAGCAGGATCGGTGAGGCATGACCAAGCGCAATGAGGCGACCGACCGCCACCATGGCGGTCCCGGCAGCAGCCAGCAGAACGCCGACAAGCCGGCGGCGACGCAGGAAAAGCACCCGCATCCGGGTGAACCCACCAACGGCCGCCAGTCCGGCAGCTCCAGCGGCGGCGGCGAACGCGACAGCCACCACACGCATGATCCGAAGACGAAGCGGTAGGGTGTGTGAACCCTTTCCGGCTCCCCCTCTCTCAACAGGCATTCCCCCTCTCCCCCCTGGGGAGAGGGTCGGGGTGAGGGGGATGCATAGGGTGGATTTGGGGAAGAATGGAGCGTGACATGAATATCCATGAGCCACGCAACGCATCCCCCTCACCCTAACCCTCTCCCCGGGTGGGAGAGGGGATGGTCGGGGGGTTAGAATTCATCACGACGACAAGTCCTTCAGAATCGGGCATTCCGGCCGTTCGTCGCCGTGGCAGGCGTCGGCAAGCTCATGCAGCGTATCGCGCATCGCCTGCAGCTCGGCGATCTTCGCCTCCAACTCGTCAATGTGCTGGAGCGCGATCCGCTTGACCTCCGAACTGCAGCGAGTGCGGTCCTGCCAGAGCCCGACCAGCTTCTGGATGCGCTCGATTCCGAAACCCAGCGTCCGCGCCCGCTTGACGAAGCGCAGCACATTCACGTCCGTGCCGCTGTAGACACGGTAGCCCGACGCCGTCCGCCCGGCCTCCGGGATCAGCCCGATGGACTCGTAATAGCGGATCAGCTTGGCGTTGACGCCGGAGGCCTTGGCGGCGTCGCCGATCGTCATGCCGTCCTTCATCGCACATCCTCCTGCTTCGGCGGTGCCCAGCCGCGCAGGGTCAGGGCGTTCACCACCACACTGACCGAACTAAGCGCCATCGCCGCCCCCGCCAGCACCGGGCTGAGGTTGCCCGACGCCGCCAGCGGGATGCCGATCACGTTGTAGGCGAAGGCCCAGAACAGGCCCTGCCGGATCTTCGAATAGGTCCGCCGCGAGACGTCGATCGCTCCCGCCACCAGCCGCGGATCGCCGCGCATCAGGGTGACGCCGGCGCTGTGCATCGCTACGTCGGTGCCGGTCGCCATGGCGATGCCGACATCGGCCGCTGCCAGGGCGGGCGCATCGTTGATGCCATCGCCGACCATGCCGACGCTCCTGCCCTCCCCCTTCAGCGTCGCGACCACGGCGGCCTTGTCGCCGGGCAGCACCTCGGCGAACACGCGCTCGATGCCGAGCACCGCGGCGACGGAGCGGGCGGCGCCCCAGCCATCGCCGGTCACCATCACCGGTTCCACCCCCTGCGCCTTCAGCGCCGCGACGGCGGTGACCGCACTCTCCTTCACCGTATCACCGAAGGCGACGAGGCCGAGCAGGCGCGGCGCATCGCCGACCTCCATCACCCCCTCGATCAGCCAGGACAGGGTGCGGCCGCTTGCCGCCAGCGCCTCCGCCCGGGCGGCGAGAGCGCCCGGCTGCAGGCCGGCCTCCTCCACCGCGCGGGCATTGCCGAGCTGCAGGCGCCGTCCCGCCACCATGCCGGCGACGCCGCGGCCGGGCAGCGCGCGGAAGTCGGTCACCGGCTCCGCCGCCATGCCCGCTGCCGCGGCCCGCTCCCGCAGCGCGTGGGCGAGCGGATGCTCGCTGCCGGCCTGGAGCGCGGCGGCGAGGCGCAGCAGGGTCGCGCCGTCCACACCATCGGCCGGGATCAGGTCGGTGACCTGCGGCTTGCCCTCCGTCAGGGTGCCGGTCTTGTCGAAGGCGATGGCGGTCAGGGCATGGGCGCGCTCCAGCGCCTCGGCGTCCTTGATCAGGATGCCATGACGGGCGGCGACGCCGGTGCCGACCATGATCGCGGTCGGCGTCGCCAGACCCAGCGCGCAGGGGCAGGCGATGACCAGCACCGACACCGCGGTGACGATGGCCGCCTCCAGGTCGCCGCCGACGATCCACCAGCCGGCGAGCGTCAACGCCGCCACCACCAGCACCGCCGGAACGAACACCGCGCTGACCCGGTCGACCAGCCGCTGGATCGGCGCCTTCGATGCCTGGGCGCCCTCGACCATGCGGACGATCTGCGCCAGCATGGTTTCGGTGCCGACCGCCGTGGTCTCCACCACCAGCAGCCCGTCACCGTTGATCGAACCGCCGGTGACGCGGGCACCCGGCTCCTTGTCGACCGGCAGGCTCTCGCCGGTCAGCATCGATTCGTCGACGCCGCCGCTGCCCTCGACCACCCGGCCGTCGACCGGCACCCGCTCGCCGGGGCGGACCACCACATGGTCGCCGACGCGCACGCGCTCCACCGGCACTTCGGTCTCCACGCCGTCGCGGCGCAGCCGGGCAGTGGCCGGGCGCAAATCCATCAGGGCGCGGATCGCCGCCGCGGTCTGCCCCTTCGCCCGCGCTTCCAGCCATTTGCCGAGCAACACGAAGGCGATGAGGACGGAGGAGGCTTCGAAATAGAGATGCGGCTCGTGCCCGACCCCATGACCTGTGGGCGCCGTCAGCATCAGGTAGAGGCTGAGCCCCCAGGCCGCGGAGGTGCCGAGCGCCACCAGCAGATCCATGTTGCCGGCGCCCGCCTGCACCGCATTCCAGCCGGCACGGTAGAAGCGCGCGCCCAGCCAGAACTGCACGATGCTGGCGAGGATCAACTGCACCCAGCCCGGCAGCATCCAGTCCGCCCCGAACAGGTCGCCGACCATGCCGGCCAGCAGGGGCAGCGACAGGGCGGCGGCGATCAGCACATGGCGCAGGTCGCGCCGGCCACGGTCGGTCCGCGCCTCCTCCTCCGCAGTGCCGCCGTCCTCGACGACCGGAGCGGCGCCGAAGCCGACCTTCTCCACCGCAGCAACCAGATCGGCGCCGTCGAGGCTGCCGGCGAAGGCGACGACATGGGCGCGCTCGGTCGCGAGGTTGACCGCGGCGGACTCGACGCCCGGCAGCCGGCCCAGCGCCTTCTCCACCCGGCCGGCGCAGGAGGCGCAGGTCATGCCGGTGACCGACAGGTCGAACTCCCGCCGCTCCGCCTGGAAGCCGGCGGCCTCGACCGCCTCGGCCGCGGCCTTGGCGTCGGGCGGGCCGGCGAAGGTCAGCCGCGCCCGCTCCGTCGCCAGATTGACCGAGACGGCGGTGACGCCCGGCACGCGGCCCAGCGCCTTCTCCACCCGGCGGACGCAGGACGCGCAGGTCATGCCCGACACGCCGAGGTCGAGGTCGGTCGGGGGTGCGGCGGTGGTCGCCGCGCCGCTGCTGTGCTGGGTCGTGGTCATGCCGGTTCTCCTTCGATTCCGCTCGGCATGGAGTGATATGGGGCTTCCAACGATTGGAAGGTCAAGGGGCTGTTCGACGCAGTGTCGCCGTTTCATGAACAAAAGGCCGGACGGGGCGTTCGTGTCCTGACCGCAAGTCACCCGATACCAGCGAGAAGGGACCAGCCCCTTGACCCGCCTGACCGTTGCCGAGGCGCAGAGCCGCGTTTCCCGCATGCTGACCCATGACGTGGTCGAGGATCTGCGCGCCGTGGAGTACGAGACGCCACCGCTGGCCGACGCCCCGTCCGCCACGCCGCTGGCCGAGCTGCGGCGAGCGGAGGTCACCTTCAGCCACGCCCCCGGCTCGCCCGATTGCCTGTACCGCATCGGCGCCTTCGGCGATTCGCTGCTGATGCGGCTTCAACTGAATGTCTGGCGCTTCGTTGCGATCTACCAGGTGCCGGTGAAGGACCCGATCGACAGCAACACCATCGCCCCGCATTTCGAACGCTGGGCCATCGGCGCCGGCCATGCCGGCTGGACCATCGGCTGGCGCGACGGCGTCGATCCCTGGAAACAGGATGTCCGGGTGGTGGAGACCTACTGCTACGCCATGCTGCCCGAGGATTTCCTGGACGAACCGCTGACCCAGCTCTACTGGCGGACCGACCTGCTGCAGATGACCCGCGCTTTCATGCTGGAGGCGCGGCGGATGGGCATCCGGCTGTCGGCGCCCGACACGGTGTAGCACAGGTTTCGCTTGGCGCCGCGGGGGTGGCTGTGCTCAATCGCTAGGCATTTCACTCCCCCGTCCGAGCCCCGCCATGCCGCCGATCCCGATTCCGATGCCGACCGACCTCTCCACACTGCTGACGGTGATGGATTTCGTCGGCGTGTTCGTCTTCGGGCTCAGCGGCGGCACGCTGGCGGTGCGCAAGCGGTTGGACCTGTTCGGGGTGATGGTGCTGTCGCTGGCCGCCGCTCTCGCCGGCGGCGTCGTGCGCGACCTGCTGATCGGCGCGCTGCCGCCCGCCAGCCTGCAGGACGACCGCTATCTGATGGTCGCGCTTGCCGCAGGGCTGACCGCCTTCCTGTTCCACAAGCCGATCAACCGGCTGGGCAAGCCCGTGATGGTGCTGGATGCCGCCGGGCTCGGGCTGTTCACCGTCGCCGGCTGCGGCAAGGCGCTGGCCTTTGGGCTCAGCCCGCTGCCGGCCGCCCTGCTGGGCGTGATGACCGCCTGCGGCGGCGGGGCGGCGCGCGACCTGCTGGTGGCCGAGGTGCCGCGGGTCCTGCGCGAGGAGATCTACGCCATGGCCTCGCTGCTGGGAGCCGCGGTGATGATCGCCGGCCAGCGGCTGGACCTGCCGCCGGTGCCGGTCGCGGTGGTGGGGGCGCTCGCTGTGTTCGTGCTGCGCGTGGTGAGCGTGCTGCGCAACTGGAGCGCACCGCGGGCACCGGGGAGCTGAAAGCGCTCTCCCTATAATCACCCTCTCTCCCCCGGGGAGAGGGAGGGGACCCGCCGCGAAGCGGTGGGGAGGGTGAGGGGGATGCGCGGCAGGATGTTTGTTGAAACCCGGCCGCGCTTCCCCCTCACCCTAACCCTCTCCCCGGGGGGGAGAGGGGATAGTCAGGCGATGTCGGCTCACGCCCGCTTGCCCCACCCCGGCATCGGGAAGACCGGGTCGGCTTCGGCCGAGGCCTTCGGCAGGACGACGGTCGGGCGCAGCTTGTGGTTCTGGATGCAGGCGGAAACCAGGCTGGTGTTCTGGCCCTTCTCGTCGAAGGTGATCGCCGGGCCGACCATCAGCTTGTCCGACAGGTTGGTCTGGCGCAGCGCCGTCAGCAGGGCCGAGGATTCGGCGGTGCCGGCGCGCTTGAAGGCGTCGGCGGCGACCAGGATCGCCTCGAAGGTGAAGGCGACGTTGAAGGCGTAGCCCTCGAACCGGTCATTGGGGAACTGCTTCTTGAAGGCCGCCTCGACGCGCTTGGTCATCGCCGCCTTGGGGTCGTACCAGGGCAGGTTGGTGATGGCGTAGTCGGCGTATTTGCCCAGCACCTTGTAAAACTGCTCGTCGTACAGGCCGGGCGAACCGGGGGAGACGATGCCCTTCGGCTCCCACCGCTGCTTCACCATCTCGCGCACCATCATGATGGCGTCGTTGGCGCGGGTGGTGACGATGGCGAGTTCCGCCCCGGTGCCCTTGGCCTTCGCCACCTCCACCGCCAGATCCTGCGCCTTGGGGTCGTAGGCGATCGATTCCAGGATCTGGAAGGGCATGTCCAGCTTGGGGAACAGCGCGTCGATGGCCGCCTTGTTCGCCATGCCGAAAGTGTCGTTGGCGTGCAGGAACACCGCGGTCTTCGGCGTGGTGCCGGTCGCGGCGAACAAATCCTTCATCAGCGACATCCCGTTCGACACCAGCATGGTGGAGGTCGGGAAATTGCGGAAGACGGTCTTGTAGCCCTGCTCCGTCAGCTTGTCTGCGGCGGCGATGTTCATCACCAGCGGCACGCCGCGCTGCTCGCACACCTGGGCGGCGGCGGCGGTCTGGCCGCTGTCGAAGGCGCCGACGATCACATGGGCGCCGTCGTTGATCAGCTTTTCCGTGCGCGAGCGGGCAACGTCGGCATTCGATTCGGTATCCGCCGACATCACCTCCACCTTGTAGCCGAGGTCGGAGAGCACCGCCGGCGCGATGTCCGCGCCACGCTGGCAGGCCTGGCCCGCCTGGGCCAGCAGGCCGGAGCGCGGCAGCAGGACGCCGACCTTCAGCGTCTTGTCCTGGGCGAAGACCGGGGCGCGGCCGAAGCCGGCGAGCACGCCGCCGGCGATAGCCGCCTGGCCGAGCGTGCGGCGGGAAAGGGCGAATCCTCCGGTGGAACGGTTCTTATGATCGTTGGTCATGGTGCGGCGGGGGCCTTTTGGCTGGACGCGATGCGACTTTGGTAGACCGAAGATTCCACCGGCACGCCCCCCCGTGTCAAAGTAGAATCGTCGAAGGCCTTCCATGCGCAACGGAACGACCGCACCCCGCCGGCCACCCGACCTTCGCCATAGGAACGACGGAGGGAGAAGGACGTATTGCGGTGCAACAGGGTTATCCTTTTGAAGAGGTACTTGAAGGAGGCACGGTCCATCCAAAGGTTACGGAACGGGATGTGACGACTTCGAGAACGACCACGTGTTGAGCTTGGCACGGAAGCTGTGGGCGGAGGCCCTATCGGGCGGCCCCTCGGCCGGTCCCTTCGGCGGCCGGGCAGGACCCGCGTCGGTGCCGCGCGGCATGCGCGTCTATGCGGTCGGCGACATCCATGGCCGGCTCGACTTGCTCAACCAGATGCTGGGGCAGATCGCCCGCGACGCCGATCAGGCGCCGAACCTGCTGAAATACCTCGTCTTCCTTGGCGACTATGTCGATCGCGGGCCGGATTCGCGGCTGGTGATCGAACGGCTTGCCTGCGGTCTGCCGCCGGTCTTCGGCGCCGTGTTCCTGCGCGGCAACCACGAGGACACGATGCTGGGTTTCCTGTCCGACCTGCGCGTCGCACCCGGATGGCTGACCTATGGCGGCGATGCGACGCTGGAAAGCTATGGCATCCCGGCACCCGACCCCGAAGCGCCGCCGGAACATCTGCTGCAGGCGCAGATGATGCTGAACGGCCTGCTGCCGCCCCACCACCGCGCCTTCCTGACCGGGTTGCGCAACCACCTGACCATCGGCGATTACCATTTCGTCCATGCCGGCGTCCGCCCCGGCATTCCGCTCGACCAGCAGGAGGACAAGGACCGCCTGTGGATCCGAGAAGCCTTCCTGACCTCGCGCGCCGACCATGGCAAGATCGTCGTCCACGGCCACACCATCGCGCCCGAACCGGAGATGCTGCACAACCGCATCGGCATCGACACCGGGGCCTACGCCACGAACCGGCTGACCGCCCTGGTTCTGGAGGGGACGGATCGACGCTTCCTCTGCACGATCTGACCAACGCGACCGCCGATTGCAACGCTAATAAATCGTAAAGCATCTAACTGGGATAGACTGCGAATTGACGGGACCGCTCCAGGAATTCATCTGAATGGAGCCTGCCCCAGAAGTCCTGCGCCCTGAGAGCTTTCGTGGCGGGCCGGTGCCGGCCGGGGAGGAAGCGCATGCGGACCGTCAGTCTCGCCGCCATTGCGGTCTACACCTTGGCAGCCGCGGCACCCGCCGCAGTGCCCGCCATCGCCGAAACGCTCAAGATCTACAGCGTCGATGCCCCGCCGATGACGATGGAGCAGCCGGACCAGCGTGGCTTCGTCGCAGAAATCACGCTGGAGGCACTAAAGCGCGCCGGATATCAGGGCGAAATGAGTTTCATGCCGTGGAAGCGCGGGCAGCAGGAGGTCGCCGAAGGTGAGAACCTGCTGATCATCCCATTCGCGCGATCTCCGGCACGGGAAGCGAACTACACCTGGATCGCCAACATATTCACACTGGATCGAAGCTTCGCGGCGGTGGGCAAGTCGATCGACAGCTATGGTCAGGCCAGGGCCGAACTGACCAGCATCATCGTCGGCCAAGGCACCGCCCAGGAAGAACTGCTGAAAAGCAAGGGCTTCCCGCCGAGCCAGCTTCGCATCATCAGGGTCGGACAGAAGGAAACCGAGGTTCTCAGCGCGAACGGCGATGAGGCCTGGTTCAACGGGACGCCGGAAACCCTGTGGAAATGGAAGAACTCCGGCCGCCCGGAAAAGATCGTGATCGGCAAGGCCGTCGATCAGAGCGACGTCTATCTCGCCTGCTCTCTCCGATGCTCGCCGCTGATCGTCGAGAAGCTGAAGGCGGCGGTCGATGGGATGAAGGCGGACGGCACCGCCCAGCGCATCATCGATGCTTACCTGGACTGACGGCACCAGCTGCGGCACCGAAAAGGAAAAGGGCTCCCGGATTTCTCCGGAAGCCCTTTTCTGTTGGTCGGAGAGAGAGGATTCGAACCTCCGGCCCCTGCCTCCCGAAAGCAGTGCTCTACCAGGCTGAGCTACTCTCCGATCATGTCACCGGCGGGCCTTGTCGTCCGCCGGTGGAGGGGGTGTATAAACGGTTCCGTGCCGCCGCGCAATGCAAAGTCACAGGCTGGATGCTGCATCTTTGCCATTCCCGAAACACATGAAGTCAGGCGCACTTGCGACCGGGATCGAAGGCCGCGAAAAGGAAAAGGGCTCCCGGATTTCTCCGGAAGCCCTTTTCTGTTGGTCGGAGAGAGAGGATTCGAACCTCCGGCCCCTGCCTCCCGAAAGCAGTGCTCTACCAGGCTGAGCTACTCTCCGATCATGTCGCCGGTGGGCCTTGTCGTCCGCCGATGGAGGGGGTGTATAAACGGTCCGGCCCCGGCGCGCAACGCAAAAAATGCGTTATCGGCAAAAAGATCCGGCCCGCCGACCCACCCCCTTAACCCATCTCAGAAATCGCGATCGATCACGAAATCAATGACTTCCAGCAGGGCCTGCTTGATCGGCCCCTCGGCGAACAGCCCCAGGCTGTCACGGGCGATGGAGCCGTAATGGCGCGCCCGCTCCACCGTGTCCTTCAGCGCGTTGTGACGGGCCATCAGCGCCTGTGCATGCTCCAGGTCGCCGTCCTTCTGGTCGAGATCCTCCATCACCCGGCGCCAGAAGGTGCGTTCCTCGTCGTTGCCGCGGCGGAAGGCCAGCACGACCGGCAGGGTGATCTTGCCCTCGCGGAAATCGTCGCCGACGGTCTTGCCCAGCTTCGCCTGCAAGGCCGAGTAATCCAGCACGTCGTCCACCAGCTGGAAGGCGATGCCCAGATTCATGCCGTAGTCGTAGAGCGCCATCTCTTCCGCCTGCGGGCGGTTGGCGACGACGGCACCGACGCGGCAGGCGGCGGCGAACAGCTCGGCCGTCTTGCCCTTGATGACCTCCAGATAGGCCTGCTCGCTGGTTTCCGTGTCGTTGGTGGTGCGCAGTTGCAGCACCTCGCCCTCGGCGATGATGGCCGAGGCGCCCGACAGGATGCGCAACACGTCGAGCGACTGCACCTCCACCATCATCTCGAAGGCGCGGGAGAACAGGAAGTCGCCGACCAGCACGCTGGCCTTGTTGCCGAACACCGCGTTGGCCGACGCCATGCCGCGGCGCAGGTCGCTTTCATCGACGACGTCGTCGTGCAGCAGGGTCGCGCTGTGGATGAACTCCACCACCGCTGCCAGCAGCCGATGATGCTCGCCCTGATACCCGCACATGTTGGCGGCGGCCAGCGTCAGCACCGGGCGCAGGCGCTTGCCGCCGGCCGCGATCAGGTAGCCGGCCAACTGGGGGATCATCTCGACCTGCGACTGCATCCGGTCGAGGATGATCTGGTTGACGGCGCTGAGGTCCTCGGCCACCAAAGCGGTCAGGTCGTCGAGCGGGGTAGACTTGCGCCGTTTCGGCTCGAAGTTGGTAACGACCGCCAAGGTCGACTCCACGGGTGATTGACGCCAGAATTTGCGCTAGGGAGCATAACGGCCTAGCCTCTTCGGTCAAGTCCGCAGGGGACCGTTCTTTCGAGACGCCCATTCTTCCGAGACACGATGATCGAGCTGTTGCGCATCACCGACCCCGTCCGCCTGTCCTGGCTGGTCGCCCTGCTGGCCGACGCCGGGATCGAGGCGATCGTGCTGGACACCCACACCAGCATCCTGGAAGGCTCCATCGGCGCCATTCCACGACGGCTGATGGTCGATGCCGACGATGCCGACCAGGCTATCCGCGTCCTGCGCGAGGCCGGCGAAGCGTGAGTGACGATATCGTTCCGCATTCGAAAGCATCCCTGTCAGCACAGCCGGATTTCCTGCTGAATGGGCGGGTGCGGCTGCTCCAGCCCGACGGAGGCTACCGTGCCGCCATCGACCCGGTCTTCCTCGCCGCCATCACCGCCGCGACCAATGGCGAGCGGGTGCTCGACGTCGGCACCGGCACCGGGGCTGCGGCACTGTGCCTCGCCGTCCGGGTGCCGGGCGTCGCCGTCTCCGGGCTGGAGCTGCGGGCCGACGCCTGCGCCTTCGCCCGCCGCAACGCCGCCCTGAGCGGGGTCGCCGACCGGGTGGAGGTGGTGCAAGGCGACCTTCTGGCCCCGCCCGGCACCTTGCCTGCCGGCGGATTCGACCGGGTGATGATGAACCCGCCCTATCTGAAGGCCGGCGCAGCCAGCCGCCCGCCCGACGACTGGAAGGCCGCGGCGAATATGGAAGGTGCGGCAGGGCTGGCCGACTGGGTGCGCTTCGCCGACCGCATGCTGAAGCCGCGCGGCACGCTTACGATGGTTCATCGCGCCGACCGCATCGACGACATCCTGCAAGCGCTGCGCGGCCGGTTCGGCAGCCTCGTCCTGGTGCCGCTGTGGCCCAAGCCGGGCGTGGAGGCCAAGCGGCTCCTGCTGATCGCCCGCAAGGGCGGCAGGGCGCCGGCCCGGCTGACCGCCGGGCTGGCCGTGCACAATGCCGAAGGCGGCTACAGCCCGGCGGCGGAGCGGGTGCTGCGCGATGCGGAATCGCTGCCGATCCCGTGATTTTAGCGCGGACAGAGCCTTTCAAACGGGAGACTTCAATCCCATCTCTGCGGGCATGAGCCTGCAATCCCTCCTCGCCAAACTCCCCTTCGGCCCCTGGCGCAAGGCCGGGCCGCTGGTGTCCGTCATCCGCCTGTCCGGCGTCATCGGCCAGGGCGGTCCGTTCCGCTCCGGCCTGTCGCTGGCCGGCGTCGCCCCGCTGCTGGAACGCGCCTTCGCGCCCAAGGACCAGAAGGCGGTAGCGCTGATCATCAACTCGCCGGGCGGGTCGCCGGTTCAGTCCGCGCTGATCGCCAAGCGGATCCGCGATCTGGCGGAGGAGAAGAAGGTGCCGGTCTTCGCCTTCTGCGAGGATGCGGCGGCATCGGGCGGCTATTGGCTCGCCTGCGCGGCGGACGAGATCTGGGCCGACGAAAGCTCCATCGTCGGGTCCATCGGCGTGGTGTCGTCGGGCTTCGGCCTGCATGAACTGATCGAACGCCACGGCATCGAACGGCGCCTCTACACCGCCGGCGACAAGAAGGTGCTGCTCGACCCCTTCTCGCCGGAACGCGAGGACGGCGTCGCCCATCTGAAGGCCCTGCAGGCCGACATCCACGAGGCGTTCAAGGCGATGGTGCGCGCCCGGCGCGGCGCCCGCCTGACCGGCCCGGAGGAGGACCTGTTCTCCGGCGCCTTCTGGGCGGGGCGTAAGGCGCTGGCGCTGGGGCTGATCGACGGGCTGGGCGACCTGCGCTCGGTCATGCGCGGCCGCTTCGGCGAGAAGGTGCGGCTGCGCGTGGTGCAGCAGGAGCGCGGAATGCTGCGGCGGCTCGGCCTGCGGACGGGAGGAAGCGCGCCCCTGCCGGAAGCGGGAGCGCCGGAAGCCTTCGCCGACGCCCTGGTGGCCGCCGCCCGCACGTCGTTGGACGACTGGGCGGCCTGGGCGAGGCTGGGGCTTTAGGCGGTCTTAGCTCAAGCCGCGGAGTTCTGGGTCAGCAGGGTGGTCAGCCAGCGGAAGTTGGTGCCGTCGCCGGCCTGGATGGCGCTTTCCACCACCTGCATGGCGGTCGCCGGGTCCTGGGGATCGGGCACCGCCGCAGCGGCGTCCATGGCGGAATCGGCCTGCCCCACATCCTGGGCGAACAGGGTGACCGCACCGACGCCGAGCCGAACCGCAGGCTGGGCGTTCGGCACCACCCCGGCGCCGTCGGCGGCGGAGATTCCGCCCTCCCCAACCCCGTTCAGGGTCTCCAGCATCGCCGCGAACTGGCCGGCCAGCGCACCCGCCTGCCTGGACGCACCCGTCCCTTTGCGCTCCAGGACGTCTTCCGCCCGGATGCGCATGGCTTGCGTGGCCTCGCTGTTGGCCATCATCGACATGGGACGATCCCCTGCGGTTAGTGGCGAACCGCAGGGGTACACGCAAAAATCACGCCATCAACACAACCGGCGGATCGCAAGGGTCAGGGCCGCCCCTGCGACGATTTGACCGGCAAAAATTTCCCAGCGGCCCGGCAGAAGTTACCCAGCGCCCGGCAAGGCTTGCCGGGCCGGCGGGATGTCTCGGTCGCGGCCGATCAATCGCGAAAATTCTGGTACTGCAGCGGCTGCTCGATGCCCATCCGCTTGACCACGGCGATGGCGTCCTGCAGGTCGTCGCGCTTCTTGCCCGTCACCCGCAGTTCGTCGCCCTGGATCGAGACCTGGACCTTCATCTTGCTGTCCTTGATCCCCTTGACGATGGTCTTCGCCAGATCCTGCGCGATTCCCTGCTTGATCGTCACGGTATGGCGCAACGCGTCGCCCGCCGCCCGTTCCGGCTTGGCGGAGAAATCCAGCGCCGCGGCATCGAGCTTGCGGCGGGTCACATAGACGCGCAGCAGTTCCTGCATCTGTTCCAGCTTGGTGGCGTCGTCGGCCAGCAGAACGATGTCGTTCTCGGTCCGCTCGACCGTGCATTTCGAGCCCTTGAAGTCGAACCGGGTCTCGATCTCGCGGCGGACGCCGGCGAGGGCGTTGTCGATCTCGTGGACGTCCGTCTTGGACACGATGTCGAAGGACGGCATGGCGGCGCTCTCCCTGATAGGACTATCGATGAACGAATCGGGCGCACCGTAAAGAAGACGGCCGCCGCACTCAACAGCCGCCTTCCCCGACAGGCACCCTGCCCTTCTCAGTTCATCTCTTCGGCGTAATGGCAGGCGACCAGCCGCTCATCCACCGGGCGCAGCGGCGGAACCTCCGCGGCGCAGCGGTCGGTGGCGAAGGGGCAGCGCTTGTGGAACGCGCAGCCCGGCGGCGGGTTCAGCGGCGACGGCAGTTCGCCCTTCGGCACCACCCGCTCGACCCGCAGGTCCGGGTTCACCCGCGGCGTCGCCGCCAGCAGGATGCGGGTGTAGGGATGGCGCGGCCGGGTGAAGACCACGTCCTTGGCGCCATGCTCCACCGGCTTGCCCAGATACATCACCATCAGCGAATCGGCGATGTGCCGCACCACGCTGAGATCGTGGGAGATGAACAGGTAGGCGAGGTTCAGCTCTTCCTGCAGATCCATCATCAGGTTCAGCACCTGCGCCTGGATCGACACGTCGAGCGCCGACACCGGCTCGTCCGCCACGACGACGCGCGGGTTCAGCATCAGCGCGCGGGCGATGGCGATGCGCTGGCGCTGGCCGCCGGAGAACATGTGCGGATAGCGGTCGACCTGGTCGGGCCGCAGGCCGACCTTCCCCATCATGGCCACCGCGCGGTCGCGCCGCTCGTGCTTGTCCATGGCGGTGTTGATCACCAGCGGCTCGGTCAGGATGGATCCCACCGTCTTGCGCGGGTTCAGCGAGCCGTAGGGATTCTGGAATACCATCTGCACCGTGCGGCGCAGTTCCTTCATCTCCGCCGCGCTGCGCCCGACCACGTCGCGGCCGTCATAGTGCAGCTCGCCCGAGGTCGGCGGCTCGATCATGGTGACGGACCGGGCGAGCGTCGACTTGCCGCAGCCCGATTCGCCGACCACGGCCAGCGTCTTGCCAGCCTGCAGGCGGAAGGACACGCCGTCCAGCGCCTTCACCGTCGCCATCGGCTTGAAGGCGCCGCGCTTGACGGCATAGTGCTTGCGCAGGTCGCGGGCCTCCAGCACGACCGACCGGTCGGCCGCAGCCTCGATGATGGGGGCCCCGGCGAACGGGGTCTCGGTCTCGGTGCTCATCACAGCGCCTCCCCGGCGGCGAGATGGCCGTCCGGCAGCGGGTAGAAACAGCGCGCGCGCCCGTCGTCCACGTCGAACAGGGCCGGGCGCTCGGCACGGCAGCGGGCATCGGCGAAACGGCAGCGCGGGCTGAACAGGCAGCCGGCCGGCCGGTCGGCGATGCCCGGCACCATGCCGGGAATGGTCGGCAGCCGGCGCTTGCCCAGCGCCCGTTCCGGCAGGGCGTCCAGCAGGGCGCCGGTGTAGGGATGGCGCGGCCGCTCGAACAGCGAATGGACGGGGCGCGTCTCCGCCACCTGGCCGGCATACATGACGACGACGCGCTGGGCCGTCTCCGCCACCACGCCCATGTCGTGGGTGATCAGGATCAGCGCCATGCCGCGCTCGCGCTGCAGCTGGACCAGCAGGTCGAGGATCTGCTTCTGGATGGTGACGTCCAGCGCAGTCGTCGGCTCGTCCGCCACCAGCAGGCGCGGGTTGCAGGCGATGGCGATGGCGATCATCACGCGCTGGTTCATGCCGCCCGACAGCTGGTGCGGGAAGGCGGACAGGCGCGATTCCGGCGCCGGGATGCCGACCTGCTCCAGCAGGGCGATGGCGCGGTTGCGCAGCGCCTTGCCGGACAGCCCCTCATGCACCCGCAGCGTCTCCATGATCTGGAAGCCGACGGTGAAGCAGGGGTTCAGGCTGGTCATCGGCTCCTGGAAGACCATGGCCACGTCCTTGCCGGTCATCTTCCGGCGCTGGGCGGCGGACATGGTCAGCAGGTCCTTGCCGGCGAACATCATCCGGTCGGCGACGACGCGGCCATTGGAGCCGAGAAGCCCCATGACGGCAAGCGAGGTCACGGACTTGCCGGAACCGGATTCGCCGACGATGCCGACGACCTCGCCCTCGTCCACGGTCAGGTCGATGCCATCCACCGCGCGGAAGGTGCCGGCGCGGGTGGTGAACTCGACCGACAGGTTCTTGATGTCGAGAAGAGGCATGAGGTCAACGCTTCAGCTTGGGGTCGAGCGCGTCGCGAAGACCGTCGCCCAACAGATTGAAGGCCAGCACGGTCACCAGGATGGCGATGCCGGGCCAGGTCACGACCCAGGGGGCGCGCTGGAGGAACTGCAGCGAGGACGCCAGCATGGTGCCCCATTCCGGCGTCGGCGGCTGCGCGCCGAGGCCGAGGAAGCCAAGGGCGGCGGCGTCCAGGATGGCGGTGGAGAAGCCCAGCGTCGCCTGCACGATCAGCGGCGCCAGACAGTTCGGCAGCACCACGATCAGCATCAGGCGCATCGGCCCGGCCCCGGCGACGCGCGAGGCGACGACATAGTCCTTGTTCACCTCCGCCAGCACGGCGGCGCGGGTCAGGCGCGCATAGTGCGGGATCACCACCACCGACACCGCCAGCATGGCGTTCACCAGCCCCGGCCCGAGGATGGCGGCCACCACCACGGCCAGCAGCAGCGAGGGCAGCGCCAGCAGGATGTCCATGGCGCGCATGATCAGCACGTCGGCCATCCCGCCGAAGAAGCCGGCGATCAGGCCCAGACCCAGACCGACGGCCAGCGACAGGGTGACGACGATCAGGCCGATCATCATCGACAGCCGGGCGCCGTACATCAGGCGCGACAGCATGTCGCGGCCAATGTCGTCGGTGCCCAGGATGTAGCTCCAGCTTCCGCCCTCCTGCCAGACCGGCGGCGTCAGGATGGCGTCGCGGTACTGGATGTCGGGGTCGTGGGGGGCGATCACGCCGGCCAGCACGGCGATGGTGGCGATCATCAGGATCACCACAAGGCCGGCCAGCGCGCCCTTGTTCTGCCGGAAATGATACCAGAACTCGGTCAGCGGGTGCGGCGGACGCGAGACGGCGACCGTTTCCGGGGTGGCGGGTTCTGCGTTGGTCGAGAATTCAGCGGACATGGATTGGCCTCACCGCGCGTGACGGATGCGGGGGTTGAGGACGCCGTAGAGCACGTCCACCAGCAGGTTGACCAGGATCACCGAGGTGGCGATCAGCAGGACACCGCCCTGCAGGGCCGGATAGTCGCGGCGGTTGATCGATTCGATCAGCCATTTGCCGACGCCCGGCCAGGAGAAGATGGTCTCGGTCAGGATGGCGCCGCCCAGCAGCGTGCCGACCTGCAGGCCGATGACGGTCACCACCGGGATCAGCGCGTTGCGCAGCGCATGCATGCCGATGACCCGGCCGTCGGCCAGGCCCTTGGCGCGGGCGGTGCGGATGTAATCCTCGCCCAGCACCTCCAGCATGGCCGAGCGCGTCATGCGCGCCACCACGGCCAGCGGCACGGTGCCCAGCACGATGGTCGGCAGCACCAGATGGCCGAGGGCGGAGCGGAACGCCTCGTACTCTCCGGCCATCAGCGTGTCGATCAGCATGAAGCCGGTGACCGGCTCCACATAATGGATCAGGTCCAGGCGCCCCGACACCGGGGTCCAGCCCAGCCCGACCGAGAAGAACAGGATCAGCAGCAGGCCCCACCAGAAGATCGGCATCGAATAGCCGGTCAGGCTGATGCCCATCACGCCGTGGTCGAACAGCGAGCCGCGTTTCACCGCCGCCAGGATCCCGGCGGGCAGCCCGACCAGCGTCGCGAACAACATCGCGCACATCGCCAGTTCCAAGGTAGCCGGGAACAGGGCGATGAACTCGCTCAGCACCGAATTGTGGGTGACCAGCGACAGGCCGAAATCACCGGACAGCACGTTGCCGACATAATCGAGGAACTGCTGCCAGAGCGGCCGGTCCAGACCCAGTTCATGGCGCAGGGCGGCCAGCCGTTCGGGCGCGATGCCCCGTTCGCCGACGCGCACCTCGATGGGGTCGCCGGGAACCAGCCGGATCAGGATGAAGGTCAGAAAGGTGATGCCGAGAAAGGTCGGAATCACCAAGCTCACCCGCGTCAGGATGAAGCGAAGCATCGACGGGTACTCGTTTTTTAAAACTATGGTGAAAACTGGAACGGAGCGCTGCCTCGACAACGCCCCGTTCCGTCAGGGGCACTTGCCCCACCCTGGCCCGACCCCGCTTACGCGGAGCCGGGAATGCAACTCGTCTCAAAAAGCCGGGAGGCGCGGCAACCACGCCCCCCTCACTCCTTTCCGCACGCCCGTTTCGCCGGGCGTGCGGTCCGCATCACTTCAGGTCGACGCCTTCGAAGCGATGGATGCCGAACGGATCCATCTTGTAGCCGACGACGTTCTTGGCGAGGCCCATGTAAACCACCGAGTGGGCGATGGTGTACCAGGGGGCCTCTTCCTTGAAGATGACCTGCGACTGTTCGTACAGCTTGGTGCGCGCAGCGATGTCGGTGGTGCGCTTGGCCTGGACGACGAGGTCGTCGAACTCCTTGTTGCACCACTTCGACAGGTTGTTGCCGCCCGGACGCGCCGCCTCGCAACCCAGCAGGGTGTAGAGGAAGTTGTCGGGGTCGCCGTTGTCGCCGGTCCAGCCGAGCATGCCCAACTGGTGCTCGCCCTGCTGCATGCGCTTGCGGTACTCACCCCATTCGTACTGCACGATCTTCGCCTTGATGCCGACCTTGGCGAGGTCGGCCTGCATCATCTCGGCGATGCGCTTGGCGTTGGGGTTGTACGGGCGCTGCACCGGCATCGCCCACAGGTCGGTCTCGAAGCCGTTCGGATAGCCGGCATCGGCCAGCAGCTTCTTGGCCCGCTCGACGTCGTACGGATAGTCCTCGATCGAGTCGTTGTACGACCACATGGTCGGCGGAATCGGGTTCTTGGCCGGGACGCCGGCGGCCTGGTAGACCGCGGCGACCATCGCCTTCTTGTCCATCGCCATGCTGACGGCGCGGCGGACGCGGACGTCGTCGAACGGCTTCTTCGTCACGTTGAAGGAGACGTAACCGACGTTCAGGCCTTCCTGCTCCTGAACGACGATAGAGCCGTCCTTCTTCATCGCGTCGATGTCGGCCGGGTTCGGGTACGGCATGACCTGGCATTCGTTGGCCTTCAGCTTGGCCAGACGAACCGCCGCATCGGGCGTGATCGCGAAGACGAGGTTGTCGAGAGGCTGCTTGCCGCCCCAGAACTGCTCGAACGCCTTGTAGCGGATCACGGCGTCCTTCTGGTAGGCGACGAACTGGAACGGGCCGGTGCCGACCGGAACCTGGTCCAGCTTCTCCGGCGTGCCCTTCTTCTGAAGCATCGCCGCATATTCGGCCGACATGATCGGCGCGAAGGGCATGGCCAGGTTGGCCAGGAACGGCGCCTCGACCGCGTTCAGCGTGAACTTGACCGTCAGGTCGTCAACCTTCTCGATCGACTTCAACAGCTTGGGCATCGCCATGTCGTTGAAGTAGTCGTAGGCGCCGCCCGACACCTTGTGGAAGGGATGGTCCGGCTTCCACTGGCGCTCGAACGAGAAGATCACGTCGTCGGCGTTGGCGTCGCGCGTCGGCTTGAAATCGCCGACGCTGTGCCACTTCGCACCGGCGCGCAGCTTGAAGGTATAGACCAGGCCATCGTCGGAGATGGTCCAGGATTCGGCCAGGCCGGGAATGACCTTGGTGCCGCCATGCTCGAACTGGACCAGGTTGTTGTAGACCGGGAGGGCCACGTCGAAGCTGGTGCCGGTCGTGTTCAACATGGGGTTGAAGTTTTCGGGGCTACCCTCGGAGCAGTAAACAAGGGTCTTCGCCGCCTGGGCCGGCGCCGACAGCGCCAGCGCCGCGGCCATACCAAGCCCGGCACCCAGCAGGATGCGCTTCATTCGTCTTGCCTCCCGATTCCGGTTAAAGCGTACGGAAAATTTGCCAGAACGCCGTTGGAAATAGCGTCGCCATTTGGCGCGTGCCCAAGGCGCCTGTCAACGTCAACATGCATACGTGGCTATACCGTGGCGCAGAGCATATTTTGAGGCGCCAATACGTCCGTATGGACACATTTCCGACCCCTGAAACGAAACAGTTGCAAAGCCAACCATCCGGTTGACCGAATCGACAGGTCCCTCACCCTGCGAATCAGGCTATCCGGGTGGGTGGCCGCGGTTCTTCCCGCTGCCGACGGGATCCGGACGGCTGCCATGCACACCCGCCGTGAAGGGTGGCGCCGGCCGCCATGCTAGGCTGGGTTGCACCATCCATGGAACCCCCTTTTCGGACACCGACCGGTCGATGCCGCTTCCGAGCCTGCCGTCTTCCCTGCGCTCCGGCCCGCTGGCCGCCTACAGCCTTTATATCGTCGGATCGGCGCTGCTGGCGTCCAACCCGGTGGTCGGCCGGGCGGCGGCCCATGTGGTGCCGCCGATCGGACTGGCCTTCTGGCGCTGGCTGATCGCCTTCCTGATCGTGCTGCCCTTCGCCCTGTCCGGCCTGCTCGCCCACCGGCAGCAGTTGAAGGAGCAGTGGCGCCGCTATCTGCTGCTGGGCGTGCTGGGACAGGGAATTTCCGGCGCCATCGTCTATTACGGGCTGGAGCGGACCAGCGCCACCAACGCCAGCCTGATCTACGCCACCAGCCCGGCGATGATCCTGGCGCTGGCCGCCCTCTGGCTGGGCGATGCGATCCGGCCGCGGCAGATCCTGGGCATCCTGCTGGCGATGGCCGGAGTTCTGGTGATCCTGACCCGCGGCGATCCGGAGGCGCTGCGCCACCTGTCCTTCAATGTCGGCGACCTTCTGGTGCTGACGGGGGCGGTGTCCTGGTCGGTCTACACCATCCTGCTGCGGCAATCGGGCACACCGCTGCCGGTGGTCACCGCCTTCGCCGCCAACGCGCTGGCCGGCGTCCTGGTGCTGGCGCCCTTCTATGCGTGGGAAACGGTGGCGGTGCGGCCGGTGCCCTTCTCGGCCTCCACCATCCTGTCGATCGTGGCGGTGGCGTTGTTCGCCTCGGTCCTGGCGCTGCTGGCCTATCAGAAGACCATCGCGATGATGGGCGCGGCCCGTGCCTCCACCGCGCTGTATGTCTCGCCGCTGTGGGCGGCGCTGGCCTCCTGGTTCCTGCTGGCGGAGCCGCTGCAGGGCTTTCACCTGATGGGAGTGCTGCTGGTTCTGCCCGGGGTGATGCTGGCCACCCTGCCCGCCCGCAAACCGCGAGCGCAGGCCGCGTCCGAAGCCGCTTGATCGGCAAGTCGCTTGATCGGCATCGCCGGCCCGCCCATCTTGGCCGGACCCGACCGTTCCCGTCCCGATCCGGCCATGCCCCAGAACGCCCCGACCCCGCTCCTGCTCTGTGCCGACGATTATGGGCTTGCCCCCGGCGTGAATACCGCCATCCGCGACCTGATCGCCCGCGGCCGGCTCACCGCCACGTCGGTCATGAGCCTCTGTCCGCATTGGCGGACCGACGCCGCGGCCCTGCGGGAGTTGAAGGACAAAGCGGACGTCGGGCTGCATTTCACCCTGACCGACCAACCGCCGCTTGGGCCGATGCCGACGCTGGCGCCGGATGGACGGCTGCCGCCGCTTGGGCGGCTGATGGGCTGGGCCTATCGCGGAAAGCTGAACACGCCGGCCGCGCGGGCCGAGATCCGTGACGAACTGTCACGCCAGATCGCCGCTTTCACCGACGCCTGGGGCGCCGCCCCCGACTACATCGACGGCCACCAGCATGTCCATCAGCTGCCCGGCGTGCGCGACGCGGTGACGGAGGCGCTGGCAGCATTGCCCGGCGCCTATGTCCGCCTTTGCGGGGAACCGGTTGCAGCGGTCCTGCGTCGCCGTGTCGCGGTGCCGAAGACGCTGCTGATCGGCGGGCTCGGCGGCGGGCTGAAGCGCATGGCGCAGGCACGCGGCATTCCGGCCAACAAACGCTTCGCCGGTGTCTACGACTTCGCCGGCAGCCGACCCTTTGCCGAACTGATGCCGCGCTTTCTCGAGGGCATGGGTGACCGCACCCTGGTGATGGTCCACCCCGGCCTGCCCGACGATGAGTTGCGCCGTGTCGACAGCCTGGTCGAGCCGCGACGCACCGAATACGACTATCTCCGCGGGCCGGAGTTCGCCGCCCTGCTGGAACGGCGCAACATCCGCCTGAGCCGCTTCGCCGGCCTGACCGCCGGATAGGCCCCGGTTACTCCTCTTCGTCCGGCTGCCAGGCGCGGCGGCGCAGCTTGAAGCGCTGGACCTTCCCGGTCTCCGTCCGCGGCAGCGCGTCGAGGAACTCCACCGCGCGCGGGTACTTGTAGGGCGCGATGTGGTCCTTGACGAAACTCTGCAGTTCCTCGGCCAGACGCTCGTCGGGATACACCCCGTCGCGCAGCACGACGAAGGCCTTGGGGATCGTGCCGCGTACGGGATCGGGGGCGGCGATCACCGCGCATTCCTGCACCGCCTCGTGGCTCAGCAGGATGTTCTCGACCTCCAGGCCGGAGATCTTGTAGCCGGCCGAAACGATCAGGTCGTCGGTGCGGGCGTGATACCAGAAGAAGCCGTCCTCATCGACGTGGAAGGCGTCGCCGGTCAGGTTCCAGCCCTGCTGGACATAGCTTTCCTGCCGAGGGTCATCGAGATAGAGGCAGCCCGTCGCACCGCGCACGGCCAGCCGCCCGACCTGTCCCGGCGGCAACCGGCGGAACTGTTCGTCGACCACCATCGCCTCATAGCCCGGCACCGGCTTGCCGGTGGAGCCGGGCCGGACATCGCCGGGGACGGCATGCAGCACGGCGTTCAGCAGCTCGGTGGTGCCCAGGCTGTCGAGGATCTCCAGCCCCGTCGCATCGCGCCAGCCCTCGAAGGTCTGCTGCGGCAGCGGCTCCCCAGCCGAAACGCAGAGCCGCAGGGACGCAAGCCCCTTCGCCAGCCCAGGATCGGCAGCCATCCGGCCGATCATGCCGCGGTAGACGGTGGGCACCGTGAACATCATAGTCGCCTTGTGGCGGGTCGCCGCCTCCAACAGCCGGTCCGCGGTTCCGCGCTCCAGCAGGATGACGGAGGCGCCGATGCGCAGCGGGAACAGCAGCAGCCCGCCCAGCCCATAGGCGAAGGCCAGAGTCGGCGAGCCGCAGAACACGTCGTCCGGTCCCGTCCCCAGCACCGAGCGCGGCGACAGGTCGGTGATCGCCAACAGATGGCGGTGCAGATGGGCCGCTGCCTTGGGCGTGCCGGTGGTGCCCGAGGTGAAGGCAATCAGCGCCACATCGTCGTTGGCGGTGTCGGCGGCGACGAAGCCGGCCGGCTTGGTGGCGATGCGGTGCTCCAGCTCGCCGTCGCGGAAGCCGACGATGCGCAGCGACGGCAGCGCCGCCTCTTCCAGATCGTCGAGGAAATGGGTGTCGCACAGCGCCATGTCGATCGCCGCGCGCTTCAGGACGTCGGCCAGTTCGGGCGCGCGCAGCAGCGGCATCGTCGGCACCAGCACGCCGCCGGCCTTGATCACCGCCAGCCAGCAGGCGGCGAGCATCGGCGTGTTGGGTCCGCGCAGCAGCACACGGTTGCCGGTGACCAGCCCGTAATCCTCCGTCAGGACGCGGGCGATGCGGTCGACGGTGTCGCGCATCCGGCCGTAGCTCCACACCTCCCCGTCGCCGCCGATCAGGCAGGGGCGGTCGTCCCAGCCGCGCTCGCGCCAACCGTCGATCAGGGCGGAGGCGGCGTTAAGGCGTTCGGGATACTGGAGTTCGGGGCGTTCGAGAATCAGGTCGGGGCGCTGGGACGGGGCCGGCAGCCGGTCGCGGGTGAAGCTGTCGAGATGGCCCGAGGGTGCCATGCACTCGGAACGTCCTGGGCGCTCCGGGCGCTCCGGTGCCGCACGCTCCGGTGCCATGCGCTGGGATGCCTCCACCCGTTGGACGACGGGAAGAGCGGGGCCGGCGTAATCGGTGGGCGGGTTGCCCCGCCACACGCGCGGTTCAGACACGGCCATGCCGTCGGCCGGCGCGAAAGCGCATCCCTTCATGGGCAATGCTCCATTTCCCCCCGCAGAGGACGCATCAACACGCCTCCGTCTTGTCTTTTATGATCCGACTATAGTGCCAGGGAGCGGATGCGAGCCATGCAACGAACGAATGGTGGGTGCACCATCAATCGCCATTCATGCCGGGACAAGTGATCGAAAATGCCTGTTTTCCGTTGGTAAGACGCACGTTTCGTAACGAAAGTATGGGTTTTGGCAGAAAAACTCATCCGTTCTGCAGATAAAGATCGATCTCGCCCTGTTCCATGACATGGGCGGTGCCGTGGATGATTCCGTTCGCCACCTGAATGATGCGGTGGATCATCGCAACGGAGGTCTGGCAGTCCATCCGGAGCTTGTCGGGATCGCCGCTGTCGATATCGGTTCCGATCCGCTCCAGCGTGTGGGCGATCACCTGATGGGCTTGGGCGATGGTGTCCTCGAAGGGACGGCGGAACTTGGACGGCACATGGCCGTAGGCCTCGATCGCCAGTTCCTTGTCGGAAAAGCCGCTGTCGCGGAAATGCTCGGCATAGCTCTTCGGCTGCCAGATGCGGCATTCCTCCAGCATGTCCGGCATGTCCGGGATCATCTCGATCAGCATCACGATTTCGTTGAAGTGATTGAGATAATCGGTCGCGAGCAGGGTCTTCTCGGAGATGTTGGTCCCGCGCACGCGATCCCGCCACCGGCCGAAGTCGGCCAGTTCATCCGGCGGAATGCCATCCATCAGGGACCGATCCAACTCTTGGTCTTCCATGCACAAACCCGGACCCGATGCACGCTTCAACGGTGAAGCGATGTCCTTAACGTTGGATTAAACGCGTTGCAAGCATCGGGTTGCGAAAGCCCCCTATTGACGCGCGGAAACGGTGGATTCACCGGGTGGGCACAAAAACTCGCCGCCGGCACCAGTCCGCATGCTGCGGCGGCGCCCGGCGGCGAAAAGGACTGGCGGTTCAGGGAGGAATCACACCATTGCCCGTTCAAACACGACCACCGCCGGTTGGTTCCCTCACCTCCCGGTCGGATTTGCGCCCGCGCACCGGTTGCAAAGAAAAAAGCGCCGGCCTGGGGGAGGGCCGGCGCTTTCGAGGATCGGGAACACTCGCCTCGCCCTCAAAAGGCACATCGCCTGAGGGCAATGTCAGAGTAGTCCGGTAAGTCTTTCAGAACGGTTAAGGCCCCTACTCCGCCACCCCCTATACGGGAGTGGTCATAGGCCGCCTTTCCACTCCGTCGGAACATGCCCCGCCGGTTTTCATACTATGCATAGAGAGTAATCCCTTAACGGTATCTCGAATAAATCTTTCGGGTTCACTCCCGTTAGGCCGTGGACTGCGCCATATGAATTTGACCGTTGCAGGCCGGGATGCGTCAGTCTGTGCTTCGAAGCAGCGGCGATGGCATTGGAGCCTTCAGCGGCATCGCCCGCCGCAATCGCCGTCGGACACGCAAACCGGGTAAGGAGCGGCCGCAACCGGGAAACCGGGGGCGGACAACGGGTAGGACGTCAGGAACACGCGCCGCAGAAAGGCACGGGGAGAGAGATGGAGCAGTACACCGGTCACTTCATGCAGCATTTGCCCTACCTGCGCCGCTATGCCCGCGCGCTGACCGGGACGAACGGGCGGGGGGACGCCTTGGTGACCCGCACCCTGGAATGGTACCTGGAGGCGGACGAGGATGAGACCGGCCGTGGCGAAGGTCTGTCGCGCGGCGCGCTCTACCGCCATCTGAACAAGCTTCAGGATGAAGAAGGCGCGCCGCCCGCGGTCGCTCCCTACCATCCGGTCGAATCTGCGCTGATGACGCTGGACGAGACCGATCGGCGGCTTTACCTGCTGGTCAATCTGGAGGATCTTCCGGTGGGTGACGCCGCCGCCGTTCTGGAGCTTGCTCCGGAAGACGCGCTGGAACGGCTGACCCACGCCCGCGAGCGCGTTCGCACCCGCCTGACCGCCACCATCCTGATCGTGGAGGATGACGCCATCATCGCCTATGACCTGGCGGAGACGGTGCGCGGCATGGGCCACATCGTCTGCGGCAACGCGGCGACGATGGACGAGGCGCTGTCGCTTGCGGCGGAGCACCGGCCGACGCTGGCGCTGATGGACATCCGGCTGGCCGACGGCGACAACGGGCTGGAGGTGGCGCGCGAACTGCGGGCCCGCCGCTTCCTGCCGGTGATCTTCGTCACGGCCTTCCCCGACGATCTGGCCAAGCACGGGCTGGAGCATCTGGGGCCGGTGATTCCGAAGCCCTTCACCCGCGACCAGATCGAACAGGCGATCACCCGTGCGGTGTTCATGCCGCAGCCGGAGGACGCTCACGCGACGGCGCAGCCCCACTGAGGGGCGGCGCCATGACGCGGGTGGCCTAGCGGAAGCAGGTCAGCGAAAGTGGCTTAGCGGAAAACGACGGTCTTGTTGCCGTTCAGCAGCACCCGGTGCTCCACGTGGTAGCGGACGGCGCGGGCCAGCACGATGTTCTCGATGTCGCGCCCGATGGCCACCAGGTCGTCGGGCGTCATCGTATGGTCGACACGCTCGGCCTCCTGCTCGATGATCGGGCCTTCGTCGAGGTTCGACGTGACGTAGTGCGCGGTGGCGCCGATCAGCTTCACGCCGCGGGCATGCGCCTGATGGTAGGGCTTGGCGCCCTTGAAGCTGGGCAGGAAGCTGTGGTGGATGTTGATGACCCGGCCGGCCATCCGCTCGCACAGTGCACCCGACAGCACCTGCATGTAACGGGCGAGCACGACGAGGTCGACCTTCTCCTCCTCCACGATCTCCAGCAGGCGGGATTCCTGCTGCGCCTTGTTGTCGGGGCCGACCGGCAGGTGGTGGAACGGGATGTTGTGCCAAGCCGCCAGCTGGTAGAAGTCCCGGTGGTTGGAGACGATGGCCGGGATTTCGATCGGCAGATAGCCGGTGCGGTAGCGGTACAGCAGGTCGTTCAGGCAGTGGCCGAACTTCGACACCATGATCAGCACGCGCGGGCGGCGCCGCGCGTCGTGGATCTTCCAGGTCATGCCGAAGCGTTCCGCCACCTGGGCGGCGAACTCGGCCTCCAGCTGCTCCTTCGTCGGGCCGGCCGGGTTGCCGTTGAAGCTGACGCGCATGAAGAACAGGCCGGAGATGCGGTCGCCGAACTGCGCGCTGTCGATGATGTTGCAGCTCCGCTCCGCCAGGAAGCCGGACACCGCGAAGACGATGCCGACGGTGTCGGGGCAGGAAACGGTGAGGATATAGTCGGAGCCGGTCTCAGACATCGCGCGTCCACCATGACGTACAGCATGAAAAGGGGGAGGCTTCCCTAGCACGAACGCCGCGATGTTGCACCCGCTTCATGAGCGATCCCGCACATGGCTGCACCGTCAAGCGGGATTGCCCCGGATGTCCGGCCGGCCCACGCCGCTCTGGCGCCTGCCGGCCGGCGGTGCGACAATCGGCACAGCGCGCAACGGTCGGCAGAAACAGGGCGGAGTCACCCCATGGCATCCGGCGGCAAGATCATCGGCGAATACAGCAAGGGCAAGGTCGACAAGCTGATGACGGCCGATGCCGCCGACAGCAGCCGAAGCCAGCGCATCCGCCGCTTCCTGGAAAACATGGATGCCGCCATCCTGGAGGCCAACTGCGAGGTCATCGGGCGCGAGTTGCCGAACCTGAACCGGGACTCCTTCCTGCGGATGGCGGTGCGGGTCGCCGAACTGCGCGCCGACTATATCCGCGCCGGCCTGCACATGTCGGAAGCCCGCCATCCGGAACAGTCCGCCGTCGCCGAACTCGCCCGTCTGCGTATCGCTTACGAGGAGATGCTGGCGGTGTACGAAGCGGCCGAGCGGGTGATCGAACGCGGCTACGCGAAGTTGGGATGAATGCCCCGAAAACAAAAACCCCTCCCCCGCGTTCATGCGGAGAAGGGGAGCGACCGATCGATTTCGAAGTCGGTCACGTCGAATTCAGTGGCAACCTCCATAGCGACGCCCGGTGGCCGGGATAGCGGCCGGGTACCGGGGGGTCAGACGTCGCGGAAGTGTTCCAACTCACGTCGCAGGCTGGTTGCTTCCTGCCGAAGGCCGACGATCCGGCCGGCATCAGGCCTCGGCTGCTGTTTCTCGCGTTCGAGCTCACCCTCGACTTCGCGCTGCTCTTGCCGGATGATGTTGAACAAGGCTTTCCTCAACATCGACACCTCCCGAGCTGATCGCTAAAATTTTAGCGCTTTTTCAGACTGTCACCAAGCAACCAATCACGTCTGTCGAATCCTCGTTCCGTCAAGTCTGCCCGGATGACGGGACGCTCACAAATATTCAGGAATGGTAACCTGCCCGGCCTTGACAATACTTATTCGTGCCCGCATTGGTTAACGAATCGGGGTAGAGCAACGGATAGGGCAATCGCACGTCGCATCCCTTCCTCCACTTGCAGCACGGTATTTTTCGCCATGGATCGTCGACAGCTGCTTGGGCTCGGACTGAGCAAGCTTTGGTTAACCGCGTTCGGCGCGGCGGGGCTCGCGCTGGCGCAGCCTCTCTCGTCCGGCTCCGCCCTCGCCGGCCAGCAGCGGCCGGAGCGCAAGCCGGCCAGCGGCACTTCGCCACAGTCCACCCCACGGTCCCGGCTGGTGATGCTCGATCCCGGCCACGGCGGCGCCGACCCCGGCGCCATCGGCACCCGCGGCACCCACGAGAAGGCGGTGACGCTGGACATCGCCCGCGAGGTCGCACGCCTGCTGGCCGAGCGGCACGGCATCACGGCCAAGCTGACGCGGCGCGACGACCGTTTCCTGGCGCTGGACGAACGGGTGGCATTGACGCGCACGGCCGGGGCCGACCTGTTCGTGTCGATCCACGCCGACAGCGCCCCCAATGCCGATGCCCGCGGCATGTCGGCCTACATCCTGTCCGAAAAGGCGTCCGACGCCTTCGCCTCCCGCCTTGCCCAGCAGGAGAACGAGGCGGACCGATTCGGCAAGCGGGGGACGGGCGGCGGCAACCGCATCGTCAAGGACATCCTGATGGACCTGACGGCGCGCCACACCCGCCATGCCTCTCTGGCCGCCCGGCAGCTTCTTGTCGAGGGGGCCGGGAAGGAGCTTCGCCTGCTCGACAACCCGATGCGCGCGGCGAATTTCGCGGTGCTGAAGGCGCCGGACGTGCCGTCGGTGCTGGTGGAGACCGGTTTCCTGTCCAACCCGAAGGATGAGGAAATCCTGAGCGATCCCACGGCGCGCCGGGTGGTTTCCCGCGTCCTGGCGCGAGAAATCGCGAGCGTGCTCTCCAGCCCAGCTTTCGCCTGATTTTGCCCTGAGACTGCCCGAAGCGTTGCGGCGATCATCCCTTCGCAGCCGCAGCGACTGCAACATCCGTGCATCACCTGGGGACAAAGTGACGATGACTGGTGAAGGCTCCGAATTTCCCCATTGCAAACGCCGTTCCGCCGTGACTTTTTCCGGCCGCGCGCCGCATCCGCCCGGCGCTCGACACGCTGGCGAAGGGAGGCACGCTGTGACGGGTTTGAGCCGCCTTGGGACGTTGTTCGCGCTCGCCTGCACGGCAGGGGTTTCGCTGGCCGGCTGCGGGCCTCTGCTGCTCGGCACCGCCGGCGGCGCCGCGGTGGTGGCGTCGCAGGAACGCGGCTTCGGCGGCTTCGTAAGCGACACTGAAATCCGTGCCCGCATCAACTCGCTGTGGCTGCAGCATTCGGTCGACATGACCAACCGGATCGGGCTGACGGTCGACCAGGGCCGCGTGCTGCTGACCGGCCGCGCCGCCGACCCGCAGATGCGGCTCGACGCGGTGCGCCTCGCTTGGCAGGCGCAGGGCGTCAAGGAAGTCATCAACGAGATCCAGATCGACAACGGCTCCAGCATCGTCGACACCGCGCGCGACACCTGGATTTCGACCCAGCTTCGCAGCCGGATCACGTTCGATGCGGATATTCATAGCCAGAACTACAGCATCGATACCGTCGATGGCGTTGTCTATCTGATGGGTGTCGCCGCTTCTCAGGAAGAGCTGGACCGCGCGATCCAGCACGCCCGTTCGGTTCCCAACGTTCAACGCGTCGTCAGCTACGTCCGTCTGCTCTCAAACCTCCAGGGTTGAAACCCGACCGCCATGGCCTCCGCCCTTTCCCGCGTCCTCGCCGCACTCCGCACCGCCACCGTCGCCGCCGCCCTGATCCTGCCGGCGGCGGCCGTGGCCGGTCCCGTTATGGCGCAGGACGCGGTGACGGGCGAGGCTGTGACGGGAGGCGCCGTGACGGGCGGCGCCGTGATGGCGGGCGCCGTGACGGAGGATGGCGGCGGGGCGGACAACCCGACCGCCGGCACGCCCGGCCCGGCCAACCGCCTGTTCGTCCAGGCTCTGCAGCTGATCCGGCAGGCCGACAACACCTTCGACGTCGCCGAGGAGTCCCGCCTGCTGAAGGAGGCGGACAAGCTGTTCAACGAGATCGTGACGAAATATCCCGACAGCCCGCTGGCGGTACAGCTCGTCACCAACCAGTTCGTCGGCGACTTCGACTTCTACGAATTCCGTTCGCGCATCCGGGCGCTGGTCTGCAACGATGCGCTGGGCAGCCTGTGCTTCCTCCACCGCATCGGCGAGATGCTGCCGCCGGTGGAAACGCCGATCAATGCCGCCCGCTGGGACTGGCTGTCGCTGGCCGTCGCCTACCAGCAGCTGGGCGATCCCGGCCGCGCCAAGGAGATCATGGCCCCCTTCGTCAGCGCGGTGCGCCGCGGCGGCGTCGCCGACAGCTCCGGCCAGGATCTGTTCGTGGCCCGCGCACTGTCGCTGATGGGGCAGACGCCGCTGGCGCTCGACATCACCCGGCAGATCAACGACTGCTCCACCCGCATCTACAACCTCGCCGACATCGCCAAGGCGGCGTCCTGGCGCGGTGACGCCGCGTTGACCAACGCGCTGGCGGACGAGGCCAAGAACTATGCCTCCAGCCACAACTGCGCCTGGGAGCTTGGACTGGTCGCCCAGTCGCTGCTGCGCGCCGGCAAGGAGGCGCAGGCCCGCACCCTGTTCCTGAACACGGTCGAGACGCAGTTCTCCAAGTTCAAGGAAACCCGCGGCGACTGCTGCCCGCCGGAACTGGCGGTGGCCGCCGCCGACATCGGCGAGCCGAAGCTGGCGCTGGGCCTGCTCAGCACCGTGCAGGACGAGAATCCCTGGACGATCCCGGCCGTGCTCGGACGACTGGCCAAACGCGGCGAGACCGGAATGGCCGTCGCCTATGCCGAGCAGGTGGCCGACATCGACACCCGTGGCGAGGCCTTCGCCGAATTGGTCGAGGCCGCGATGAAGCGCGGCGAGCCGGCGGCGGCCAACGACCTGATGAACCGCCTTAACAAGCTGGTCGACGATGCAGCCGGCCGCCGGCCGGGGTTGCTGGCGCAGCGGGCGAAGGCGGAGAAGGCCTTCTACAACGATGACCGCTGGCGCCGCAGCTTCCAGCTGGCGATCAACGCGGCGGAAAAGGCCAGCAACTTCGTCCGCCGCGACATCGGCGCCCCGCTGCTGGCCGCGCTGGTCCGGATCGAGTCCGGCCTGCCGATGCTGGACTGAGGGGGGAGTTCCCTCACCCCACCGCCAGCACCAGCTTGCCGATATGCTGGTTGCTCTCCATCAGCCGATGGGCGTCGGCTGCATATTCGAGCGGGAATACCTCGTGGACGACCGGCTTGATCCGCCCCTCGGCGATCAGCGGCCAGACGCGGGCCTTGAGCTGCTCGGCCACCGCCTGCTTGTAGGCGACCGGGCGCGCCCGCAGGGTGGAGCCGGTCAGCACCAGCCGCTTGGTCATGACGGGGAAGAAATTCACGGTCGCCGTCGCTCCGCGGACGAAGCCGATGCAGACATAGCGTCCCTCGACCGCCAACGCGTCGATGCTGCGGGCGACGTAATCGCCGCCGACGATGTCGAGCACGACATTCACGCCCGCCCCGCCGGTCGCTTCCTTGACCACCGCGACGAAATCCTCGGTGCCATAGTCGATGGCGCGCTCGGCCCCCAGCCGGACGCAGGCGCCGCATTTCTCCGCCCCGCGGGCGGTGGCGAAGACCCGCGCACCGAAAGCGGCGCCAAGCTGGATCGCCGTGGTGCCGATGCCGGACGTGCCGCCATGGACCAGCAGAACTTCGCCGGGCTGGAGCGCACCGCGCTCGAACACATTCGACCAGACGGTGAAGAAGGTCTCCGGCAGGGCCGCTGCCTCGGCCATTGACAGGCCGGCGGGGATCGGCAGGCATTGGGCGGCGGGCACGACGCAGAACTCGGCATAACCGCCACCCGCCAGCAGGGCGCAGACGGAATCGCCGACGCTCCAGCCCTCCAGCCCCTCGCCCAGCGCATCGACGGTGCCGGCGACCTCCAGGCCGGGGATGTCGCTGATGCCTGGCGGCGGGTTGTATTTGCCGAGCCGCTGGAGCACGTCCGGCCGGTTGACGCCGGCGGCCTGGACCGCGATGCGGATCTCGCCGGGCGCCGGATCGGGGACCGGGCGGCGCGCCGGGACCAGCACCTCCGGCTTGCCGGGCTGGCTCACCTCGATCGCCGTCATGCTTCTGGAGTCTGTCATTCGGATCGTCCCCTGCCCTGTCGTCGTGATGGATTTGGGGCACTGTGTCGCTGCGGAGGAATGCCCGTCCACGCGGCGATGGATCCGATTTCGTCCTGCGGAAAAGTCAAAAAAATGGCCGTGCTGTCATCAGCACGGCCAGTCTCCGAGAGAAGCGCGAACATGCAAAACAACACATCCGCCCGATGAGAAAGGAACGCCTTTCCCGAGACAGACAATCGCATCACAACGCCGGCATTTCCCGAGAAATCGACCTCTTTTCCATTCCGTGGAAACGGTTCTTTTCCCAAGAAAGAAGGCCGCGCTCCATCGGGAACGCGGCCTCTAGTGCGCCAGGGAGGATATGCCGACGTGCACCACCTGCCGTCAGCTCTTGGCGTCTCGCATGTTGCTTGACCGTGTGTGGGATGGGTCAGTTCGGAACCGGAACGCGCCCGCCCAGCTCCTGCGTCACCGCCGCGGCGGCGCGCTTGACCATCTCGCCCAGGGCGCGCAGCCGCGCATCCTCGATGCGCCGGCTGGAGCCGGAGAGCGACAGGGCTCCCATCACACGGGAATTCTCGTCGAAGATCGGGGCGGCGACGCAGCGCAGGCCCGACACCCGCTCCTCCTGGTCCAGGGCATAGCCGCGCGAACGGACCAGCGTCAGGTCGCGGTACAGCGCCGGCAGCGACGACAGGGTGCTGCGGGTGAACTGGCGCATGCCGCGCTGGGTCACGATGGTCTGCACCTTGGTCTCGGTCATGCCGGCCAGCAGGGCCTTGCCGACGGCGGAGCAATGCAGCAGCGTGCGGTCGGTCTGCGGCACCGCGACCTGGGCGGCGCGGGGACCGCCGACGCGGGCCAGATAGAGCGCCTCGCCGTTCTCCTCGACCGCCAGATTGACGATCTCGCTGCTCTCCTCCATCAGGCGGCGCATGCGGGGACGGGCGACATCGACCAGATTGCGGGTCTTCAGGAAGTTGGCGCCGGTCATGTAGGCCTGGACGCCGACCACCCAGCCGCGCGCGCTCTGGTCGAAGCGGACGTAGCGCTCGTACTGCAGGGTCGTCAGCAGGCGGTGGGTGGTGGAGGGCGACAGGTTCGCCGCTTCCGCCAGCTCGGTCAGGGTCATCGGACCGTCATTGGCGCCGAGAATGGTCAGAATGTTCAGCGCGCGGCAGAGGGACTGCACCACCTGTCCGCGCTCGGCCTTGGCGTCGGCCTTGCCGTTGTCGTTCTTCTCGCGCGGCGCCTCGATGATCGCCGACTTGATGATCGCCGCGGCGCCCTCGCTGGGGTCGTCGTGGATGATCCGGCGTGCGATGGCGGCGGCGGTCATGCTGTTGGTGTGGGCTTGCGCTTTCATGTCCCATCTCCCTCGGGGTCCGGCGCGTTTGTTGCGCCTGTCTGTTGCGGCTGATGGCGTGAGTGACAGAAGCTTCGCTTGAACCGCGGGACCGTCGCGAACGGCGACCCCGCGGGGTACCGGTCAACCTTTGAAAATCGACTGCATGGTGGAGCCCAGGCTGGCGGGGCTGTCGGCGACGGCGATGCCGACCGACTTCATGAAGTCGATCTTGAAGTCGGCGGTGTCGTTGCCGCCGGAGATCACCGCGCCGGCATGGCCCATGCGGCGGCCCGGAGGAGCCGTGCGGCCGGCGATGAAGCCGACGACCGGCTTCTTGGTGCCCGACGCCTTGATGAACTCGGCGCCGCGGACTTCGGCGTCGCCGCCGATCTCGCCGATCATGATGATGCCCTCGGTCTCCGGGTCCTTCACGAACAGCTCCAGGCTGTCGACGAAGTTGGTGCCGTTGACCGGGTCGCCGCCGATGCCGATGCAGGTGGTCTGGCCGAGGCCGGCCGCCGTGGTCTGCGCGACCGCTTCATAGGTCAGCGTGCCGGAGCGCGAGACGATGCCGATCTTGCCGCGCTTGTGGATGTGGCCCGGCATGATGCCGATCTTGCACTCGTCCGGCGTGATGATGCCGGGGCAGTTCGGGCCGATCAGGCGCGTTTTGGAACCGTCGAGCGCGCGCTTGACGCGGACCATGTCCAGCACCGGGATGCCTTCGGTGATGCAGACCACCAGCGGGATCCCGGCGTCGATGGCTTCCAGGATCGCGTCGGCCGCGAACGGCGGCGGCACGTAGATCACGGAGGCGTTGGCACCGGTCTTCTCCACCGCTTCCGACACGGTGTCGAAGATCGGCAGGTCGAGGTGCTTGGCGCCGCCCTTACCCGGGGTGACGCCGCCGACCATCTTGGTGCCGTAGGCGATGGCCTGCTCGGAGTGGAAGGTGCCCTGGGCTCCGGTGAAGCCCTGGCAGATCACCTTCGTGTTCTTGTCGACGAGAACAGCCATCTCACGCGGCCTCCTTCTTGACGGCGGCGACGATCTTCTTGGCTGCGTCGTCCAGATTGTCGGCGGACAGGATCGGCAGGCCGGATTCGGCCAGGATCTTCTTGCCCAGATCGACGTTGGTGCCTTCCAGGCGCACCACCAGCGGCACATGCAGGTGCACGTCGCGCGCCGCGGCGACCACGCCCTCGGCGATCACGTCGCAGCGCATGATGCCGCCGAAGATGTTGACCAGGATGCCTTCGACGTTGCTGTCGGACAGGATCAGCTTGAAGGCCGCGGTGACGCGCTCCTTCGTGGCGCCGCCGCCGACGTCGAGGAAGTTGGCCGGCTCGCCGCCATACAGCTTGATGATGTCCATGGTGGCCATCGCCAGGCCGGCGCCGTTCACCATGCAGCCGATGTTGCCGTCGAGCTTGACGTAGTTGAGGTCGTGCTTGGCCGCCTCGATCTCCGCCGGATCCTCTTCCGCTTCGTCGCGCAGGGAGGCGACGTCCTTGTGGCGGAACAGCGCGTTGTCGTCGAAGCTCATCTTGGCGTCGAGCGCCAGGATTTCGCCGGCCCCGGTGACGATCAGCGGATTGATCTCGACGATGGCGCAGTCCAGCTCGGTGAAGGCCTTGTAGGCGGCGGTGATGAAGCGCGCGGCGGCCGAAACCTGCTTGCCTTCCAGGCCCAGCGCGAAGGCGACCTTGCGGGTATGGTAGCCCTGGATGCCGGTGGCCGGGTCGATGGCGACCTTGACGATCTTCTCCGGCGTGTTGTGGGCGACCTCCTCGATCTCCATGCCGCCTTCGGTCGAGGCGATGATGGTGACGCGACCGGTGGCGCGATCGATCAGCATGCCGAGATACAGCTCACGCTTGATGTCGGCGCCTTCCTCGACATAGAGGCGCTTCACTTCCTTGCCCGAAGGTCCAGTCTGCTTGGTGACCAGCACCCGGTTCAGCATTTCCGCGGCGTTGGACGCCACTTCGCCGATCGACTTGACGACACGGACGCCGCCCTTGCCGTTCGGGTTGTCCTGGAACCGGCCGGCACCGCGGCCGCCGGCGTGGATCTGCGACTTCACCACCCAGACCGGACCGCCCAGTTCGCGGGCAACCGATTCAGCCTCTTCCGGGGTGAAGGCCACGCCACCGCGCGGAACGGCGACGCCGTACCCCCGCAGCAGATCCTTGGCCTGATATTCGTGGATGTTCATGGTTTGCGTCTCTGAATTTGTCTTTTGGAGGCCGCGGGGAGCCGGAAATGCATCGGCTGACGGGCGGCGGATTTTTAAAAGTCCGGGCTTCGGCTCTCAGGCGACCGGGAAGGGGACGGTCGGGGGAGAGGGAGGCGCGTTTGAATAGTCGAAGGCATTATTCGGTGGTGGGGTTAGACCCCCACCCTAACCCTCCCCCGCTGAGCGGGAGAGGGGACTAAGATTGCAGGGCGGAGTTACTCCGCCGCCAGCCGCTGCACGGCGCCGATGGCGCCGCTGTCGCGGATGTCCACGATCTCGCGCTCGCTGAAACCCAGCACGTCGCGCAGGATCTCGTCGGTGTGCTCGCCCAGCAGCGGGGAGCGGGTGACCTCCGTCGGGCTGTCGGACAGCTTGATCGGGTTGCCGACCGTTAGGTAGCTGCCGCGGGTCGGATGCTCCACCTCAACCAGCGTGCCGGTCTCATAGAGCGACTTGTCCTCGGCGATCTCCTTCATCGACAGGATCGGGCCGCAGGGGATGTCGTACTTGTTGAGGATGTCCATGACCTCGAACTTGGTCAGGGTCTTGGTCCAGTCCTCGACGGTCGCGAAGATGCTCATCAGGCGCGGCAGGCGGGCCACCGGGGTGGCGTAGTCGGGATCGGTGATCCACTCCTCCTTGCCGATGACCTTGCAGATCGACTTCCACACCGGCGCCTGGGCGATGAAGTAGATGTAGGCGTTGGGATCCGTCTCCCAGCCCTTGCATTTCAGGATCCAGCCCGGCTGGCCGCCGCCCGACGCGTTGCCGGCGCGCGGCACCGTGTCGCCGAACTCGCCGTTCGGGTATTGCGGGTATTCCTTCATCGGCCCGTGGGCCAGGCGCTGCTGGTCGCGCAGCTTGACGCGGCACAGGTTCAGCACGGCGTCCTGCATGGCGGCCAGCACCTTCTGGCCCCGGCCGGTTTCCTTGCGCTGGTACAGCGCGGTGACGATGCCCAGCGCCAGATGCAGACCGGTGCCGCTGTCGCCGATCTGGGCGCCGGTGACCATGGGCGGGCCGTCGTCGAAGCCGGTGGTCGAGGCCGCACCGCCCGCACACTGAGCGACGTTCTCGTACACCTTGCAGTTCTCGAACGGCCCGGGACCGAAGCCCTTGACCGACGCGACGATCATCGCGGGGTTCAGTTCCTGGATGCGTTCCCAGGTGAACCCCATGCGATCGAGCACGCCGGGGGCGAAGTTTTCGACCATCACGTCGCAGGTCTTGATCAGCGACTCCAGCACCTCCTTGCCCTTGGGCGTCTTGGTGTCGAGCGTGATGGACCGCTTGTTGTGGTTCAGCATGGTGAAATACAGGCTGTCGGCGTCCGGCAGGTCGCGCAGCTGGCGGCGGGTGATGTCACCCTCGCCCGGCCGTTCGACCTTGATGACGTCGGCGCCGAACCAGGCGAGCAACTGGGTGCAGGTCGGCCCCGACTGTACATGCGTGAAGTCGAGAATCCGCACGCCCTGAAGTGCCTTGCCCATGTATTTCTCCCCCTGCTTTTTAATGTCGTGTTGGTCGGACAGGCCGCTTTTCCAGGTCGGCCGTCAGGACGGCATCTTGCGGACCGAGCTGGTCGGGTTCAGGCTGCCGATGTTGCCGCTTTCGGTGCCGGCGGCCGGGTCGATGACGGCGTTGATCAGGGTCGGACGGCCGCTGTCCATCGCCTCGGTGACGGCGCGGTACAACTCGTCCGGGTTGGTGACATGGACGCCGACGCCGCCGAAGGCCTCCATCATCTTGTCGTAGCGGGAGTCAGGCACGAAGACCATCGGCGACGGATCGGCCCCGCCGGTCGGGTTGACGTCGGTCCCGCGATAGATGCCGTTGTTGTTGAAGATGACGATGCAGACCGGCAGGTTGTAGCGGCAGATCGTCTCCACCTCCATGCCGGAGAAGCCGAAGGCGCTGTCGCCTTCCACCGCCAGAACCGGCTTGCCGCTCTCCACCGCGGCGGCGACGGCATAGCCCATGCCGACGCCCATCACGCCCCAGGTGCCGACGTCGAGGCGCTTGCGCGGCTCGTACATGTCGATGATGCCGCGGGCGAGGTCGAGGGTGTTGGCGCCCTCGTTGACCAGCATGGCGTCCGGCCGCTCCTTGATGACGCGGCGGAGCGCGCCCAGCGCACCGTGGAAGTTCATCGGCGACGCGTTGCTCATCAGCTTCGGCGCCATCTTGGCGACGTTCTGCTCACGCTTGGCCGCGACGGTGGCCATCCACTCGGTCGGCGGGGTGAGCCCCCCCTCGATGCCCTTCAGCAGAACTTCCATGACAGAGGCGATGTCGCCGACCAGCGGAGCATGGATTTCGACGTTGCTGTCCATCTCCTTCGGCTCGATGTCGATCTGGATGAACTTCTTGGAACCGGGCTTGCCCCAGGTCTTGCCCTTGCCGTGCGACAGCAGCCAGTTCAGCCGCGCGCCGACCAGCATGACCACGTCGGCGTCCTGCAGCACCAGCGAACGGGCGGCGCCGGCCGACTGCGGATGGGTGTCGGGCAGCAGGCCCTTGGCCATGCTCATCTGCAGGAAGGGGATGCCGCTCTTCTCGACGAAGGCGCGGATGGTGTCGTCGGCCTGGGCGTAGGCAGCCCCCTTGCCGAAGATGACCAGCGGACGCTTGGCACCCTTCAGCAGGTCGAGCGCGCGGTTGACGGCCTCGGCCGACGGATACTGCGCCGGGGTCGGATCGACCACCTTGACCAGCGACTTGGCGCCCTCGGCCGCGTCCATCACCTGCGAGAACAGCTTGGCCGGCAGATCGAGATAGACGCCGCCCGGACGGCCCGACACGGCGGCGCGGATGGCACGCGCCACGCCGATGCCGATGTCCTGGGCGTGCAGGATGCGGAAGGCGGCCTTGCACAGCGGCTTGGCGATGGCCAGCTGATCCATCTCCTCATAGTCGCCCTGCTGCAGGTCGACGATCTCGCGCTCCGACGAGCCGCTGATGAGGATCATCGGGAAGCAGTTGGTGGTGGCGTTCGCCAGCGCGGTCAGGCCGTTCAGGAAGCCCGGAGCCGACACCGTCATGCAGACGCCCGGCTTCTTGGTCATGAAACCGGCGATCGCGGCGGCGTTGCCGGCATTCTGTTCATGGCGGAACGAGACGACGCGCATGCCCTCGGCCTGCGCCATGCGCAGCAGGTCGGAGATCGGAATACCGGGGACGACATACAGGTTGTTGATGTCGTTGAGCTTGAGCGCGTCGATGACGAGCTGGAAGCCGTCGGTCAGCGCCGGCGCGTCTTCGACAACAGATGCTTCCGTGGCCTGGTTCTTAGTGATCGTTGCAGCCGCAGTAGACATATGGGTGACTCCTCCCCGAGGCTCCAAAAAGGTTCAAGATCGGTTAGTCGAGGAAGGCGCAATGCCGTTCCACGTACTGTGCGAGACCGAGCGTGTGTTCCCGCACCCGACGTTCCGCGAGATCGGCATCGCGGGCGGCCAGCGCCTCGATGATGTCCCGATGTTCGTGGATGGACTGGTCGGCACGGTCGCCGAGGCCCATGGTCGCGCGGCGGATCGCACGCATATGGATGAAGAAGCGATCGGTCAGATCCGAGATCAGCGTGGAGCCCGAAGCCTGGACGATGCTTTGATGGAAGACGATGTTGGCGTCGGAATACTCGGCGACGTGTTCCGCCAACTCGGCTTTCGTATATTTGTCGAACGCGGCGTGCAGGAGCTCCAGCTTCTCCGTGGTGGCGTTTTCGACGAACAGGCGTGCCGCCATGCCTTCCAGGGCGGCACACACCGTGATCATCTCCACCAGTTCGGCCTTCGTCTTGCGCACCACGAAGATCCCGCGCCGCGGTTGGGAGCGGATGAACCCCTCCTGTTCCAGCAGCGCCATCGCCTCGCGCACCGGGGTGCGGCTGACACCCAACGCCTCGCACAGCCGGCGTTCGTCCAACCTGATTTCGCTGCTCTGGCCGTAGATGTTCATCTGCGTGATGGCCTGGCGCAGCGACTGGTAGGCCTTCGCCTTGAAACTCATCCCCTGTTCCAGGGGTTCGACACTGAATCTATCGCGGTTCATCACGGTTCCGACCCTTTGCGCGCCGACGCCGGCGGCGCCGCTTGTTGTCGTGAGCGTTCCTGTGCGAGCGTTCGGATGACGCCCTGTGGCGCGTCGTTTTGAATTATCGATACGGTATACCAGATGCCAGACACCCGCAAGGCCAATTGCGGGCACATCGAACTATTTCCGTTGCCGACTGAGTTGGCGCTTCATTTGTTCGATTTTTCTGGTCAATGCGCGATAATCGCCCTATTTTGGCGCTTCAGGATCGTACTTCGGGGGAAGGGACCCGCGCATGGCCGAAACCCAACATCTGGCCGGGGCCGCAGACAAGACGCCGTCCGCTGCAGCGGAGGAGGCGTCCGACCCGAACTTCATGACCTCGCTGGCCCGCGGCCTGTCGGTGATTCGTGCCTTCACGGAACGCGAGCCGAACCTGACCATTGCCGACATCGCGAAGATTACCGGCCTGCCGCGGGCGGCGGCGCGGCGCTGTCTGCTGACGCTGATGCAGTTGGGCTATGCCGGGTCGGACGGCCGAACCTTCTATCTGAAGCCGAAGATCCTGGCGCTGGGCTACTCCTTCCTATCCTCGGCCCCGCTGGCGACGATCCTGGACCCGCTGATCGAGCAGGTCAGCGGCGCCGTGCAGGAATCCTGCTCCGCCGCCGTCCTGGACGAGGACGACGTCGTCTACATCGCCCGTGCGGCGACAAAACGGATCATGTCGGTCGGGCTGAATGTCGGCAGCCGCTTGCCGGCCTACTGCACCTCCATGGGGCGCGTCCTGCTGGCGGCGCTGCCGGAGTCGGAGTTGGACGCCTATCTGGCGCGCGTCCCGCTGAAGCCCTACACGGAACGCACCATCACCGCGGCGGATGCCCTGAAGCGCGAGCTGGAGCGGGTGCGCGACCGCGGCTTCTCCCTGGTCGACCAGGAACTGGAACTGGGCCTGCGCTCCATCGCCGTGCCGATCCGCACCGCCGCCGGCGGGGTGGTCGCGGCGATGAACATCAGCGCCCAGGCCGCCCGCGTCACCTGCCCGGAGATGGAAGTGCAGTTCCTCCCCCACCTGTACCGCGCGTCCGAAGAGGCGCGCGTGCTGCTGGTGCGGTCACGGGGGGTGTGAGGGGCGGCAGTCTTGCCCCCTCCCCAACCCTCCCCCGCTTCGCGGGAGAGGGAGCCAGTCGCAGAGCGGCGGCAGTCCCCTCTCCCACCGAAGGTGGGGGAGGGTTAGGGAGGGGGCACCAGCACCCGCTCTCTACAGGATCGTGTCCGGCGAGATCGCCGTCAGTGCCGCCTTGATCTTCGGCACCATATGGTCGGCGAAGGCCCGAACCTTGGCCGGCACCAGGGCGCGGTGGGGATAGAGCACCGCCAACGTCACCGGTTCCGGCGGAAACTCCGGCAGGACCGGCACCAGGGCCCCGCTGGCGAGATGCTCCGCCACCTCCCACAGCGGCTTCATGGCGATACCGCGGCCGTCCAGCGCCCAGCCGGTCAGCACGTCGCCGTCGTCGGCGTCGAAGCGGCCCGACACCGGCAGCTTCACCGGCTCGCCATTCTCCAGCACGCTCCATTGATATTGCTGGGTGCCGGGGAAGCGCAGAAGCAGGCAGTTGTGGCCGGAGAGATCCGCGGGCTTTTCCGGCCGGCCGCGCTCCGACAGGTAGGACGGCGCCGCCACCAGCACGCGGCGCATGTCGGCGATCTTGCGCACGACGAAGCTGGAATCCTTCAGCGCCGCCATCCGCACCGCCACGTCCACCGCTTCGCGCAACAGGTCCAGCAGATGGTCGGAGAGGCGCAGGCGCACCTCCACCAACGGATGTGCGGCGCAGAAATCCGGCACCAGCGGTGCCAGGATGCGGCGGCCGAAGCCGAGCGGCGCCGTCACCCGCACACTGCCCGACGGCACGCCGGACCCGGCGGCGATGCTGCTGTGCGCACGCTCCACCGCCTCCAGAACCTCCAGGCAGCTTTGGTAAAAGTCCATCCCGGTTTCGGTCGCCTGCAACTGCCGCGTCGTGCGGTTCAGCAGCCGGACGCCGAGATGGGTTTCCAGCTGCTGGATGCGGTGGCTGACCATGGCCGGCGACATGCGCAGGTTCCGTCCGGCGGCCGACAGGCTGCCCAGTTCGACGACGCGGACGAAGATGCGCATGTTCTCAAGCAACGCCATGCTCGCGCGGACTCCCCTTCGGACGATTGGGCCGGACCGGTGGGTTACGGATCGGCAGCGACGCTAGCACGCCTTTGCCGCCGCTGTGAATCTGCCACTCCCGTTCGGAGCGCTGCAGCGCAAAAACCCATCCATCCGGCGATTCGGGCGGAGATATGTACGGATGCCCGTGCGGTCGTCGCCTCGCAGAAGACTACCCTCAACGGAAGGTCGCAGTATCCGCGGCCTTGGACAACTCATGCGATCAGTCGGGAGGGCAACATGTTCGAAGGCGGTCGGTCCGGCAATCACGATGGCGGCCATGGCCGCGGCCGAGGCGAAGGTCGCGGTCACGATCATGATGATCATCACGGCCATGGCCGGGGGCATGGGAAGGGGCACGGCCATCACGGGGATGGCGACGGCGGTGACGCCTATGAAGGCCTGTATGTCGTCGATATCCAAGGCACCATCGACCTGCCGGTTCCCTTCCTGGATGAGGAGGTGCAGACCGGCGATCCGTTCCGCATGACGGTGGCGATGCTGTTCGACGATCCGGTCGTCACCACCGACGACACCAGCTTCCTCCGCTATTTCGACGACCAGCCCAACAAATTGCTCCTGTCGGTTCAGATCGGCGACAGCGAGGTGGAGCATGTGGTGGATGCCTTCGTGCAGCCCGACGACGGCACCACGCTGGTGATCGGCGACGATACGCTCTATCGCGAATTCCTGGTGATTCCGGAGCCGCCGAGGACGCCGGAGGATCTGATTTCTGTCATCGCCGCCGGAACCTCGACCGATCCGGCCAACGGCCAGCAGGTGTGGATGCGGGCGCAGGTCAACGTGACCGATCCCTCGGGCGCGATGATCGACGACCTGGACCTGGAGGACAGCGCGACCTTCATCCCGCCGCCCGACAGCGAGTCGGTGGCGAACTTCTCCCGCTTCCGCGAAGGGCCGATCAATTTCGACGCCAACTTCTATGGAATCGTCACATCGCTGTCGCTGAACAGCATCGACCCGGCGGACGTATTTTCAACCGAAAGCCTCGCCGCCATCGGCTATCCGATCCAAACCGGCGGCGGCTGCTTCGCCGCATGAAAATGCGGGCGACCTGAAAAAAGCAAAAGGCGCGCCGCCGGGCGCGCCTTTCGTTTGAGGAGACCGGTCCGTCAGACCAGAACGGTCTCGCTCTCCTCCACCGGCAGGTCGAGGATTTCCTCGAACTCGTTGACGCTGTCGATGTCGGTGCCCATGGCGATGTTGGTCACACGCTCCAGCACCAGTTCGACGACCACCGGCACCTGGTACTCGTCCATCCAGGCCTGGGCCTGGGCGAAGGCGTCCTGGATACGGTCGGGTTCGGTGACGCGGATCGCCTTGCAACCCAGCCCTTCGGCCACCGCGACATGGTCGACGCCATAGACGCCAATCTCCGGCGCGTTGATGTTCTCGAAGGACAGCTGCACCTGGAAGTCCATCTGGAAGGCGCGCTGGGCCTGCCGGATCAGGCCGAGATAGGCGTTGTTCACCAGCACATGGATGTAGGGCAGCTTGTGCTGGGCGCCGACCGCCAGCTCCTCGATCATGAACTGGAAGTCGTAGTCGCCGGACAGCGCAACGATGCGCCGCTTCGGATCGGCGACGCGGACGCCCAGCGCCGCCGGCAGGGTCCAGCCCAGCGGGCCGGCTTGGCCGCAGTTGATCCAGTGGCGCGGCTTGTAGACGTGCAGGAACTGCGCGCCGGCGATCTGCGACAGGCCGATGGTGGTGACGTAGGTGGTGTCCTGGCCGAAGGCGCTGTTCATCTCCTGATAGACGCGCTGCGGCTTCATCGGCACCTGATCGAAGTCGCTGCGGCGGTGCATCGACCGCTTGCGGCCCTGGCAGTCCTTGACCCAGCCGCCGAGATCCTTGAAGCGCCCCTCGGCCTTCCACTCCCGCGCCACCTCGATGAACATGTCCAGCGCCGCGCCGGCGTCCGACACGATGCCGAGGTCCGGCATGAAGACGCGGCCGATCTGGGTCGGTTCGATGTCGACATGCACGAACTTGCGGCCCTTGGTGTAGACCTCGACCGAGCCGGTGTGGCGGTTGGCCCAACGGTTGCCGATGCCCAGCACGAAGTCGGACTTCAGCATCGTCGCGTTGCCGTAGCGGTGGGCGGTCTGCAGCCCCACCATGCCGGCCATCAGCGGATGGTCGTCGGGGATGGTGCCCCAGCCCATCAGGGTCGGGATCACCGGCACGCCCAGCAGTTCGGCGAACTCCACCAGCTTGTCGGACGCATCGGCATTGATGATGCCGCCGCCGGCCACGACCAGCGGACGTTCCGCCGCCGCGAACATCGCCAGCGCCTTCTCGACCTGGGCGCGGGTGGCCGAGGGCTTGTAGACCGGCAGCGGTTCGTAGGTCTCGTCATCGAACTCGATCTCCGCCATCTGGACGTCGATCGGCAGGTCGATCAGCACCGGGCCCGGACGGCCGGAGCGCATCAGGTGGAAGGCCTGCTGGAAGACGTAGGGCACCTGCGCCGGCTCCAGCACGGTCAACGCCCATTTCGTCACCGGCCGGGCGATGTCCGGCACGTTGATGGCCTGGAAATCCTCCTTGTGCAGGCGGGCGCGCGGAGCCTGTCCGGTGATGCACAGGATCGGGATCGAATCCGCGATCGCCGAATAGAGGCCGGTGATCATGTCGGTGCCGGCCGGGCCGGAGGTGCCGACGCACACGCCGATGTTGCCGGCGTTGGCCCGCGTGTAGCCCTCCGCCATATGCGAGGCGCCCTCGACATGGCGGGCCAGGACATGGCGCATGGTGCCGCGCCGCTGCATCGCCGCGTAGAAGGGGTTGATCGCGGCGCCGGGGACGCCGAAGCAGACGTCGATGCCCTCCCGCTCCAGCACCCGCACCGCCGCTTCCGCCGCCGTCATTCTCGCCATCGCTCGACTCCTCACCAAACGCGATTGTTCGTGAGGACAGCTAAGCGCGCTGATGGTGTGTGCGGCAAACCAATGGGTTGCCTTTTCCACAGGCTGGAAAGCGGCACCGAAAGGAGAATCAGCTGCCGCGGTAGGTCGAATAGGCCCAGGGCGAGACCAGCAGCGGCACATGATAGTGCTGGGATGCGTCCTTGATGCCGAAGCGCAGCGGCACCTCGTCGATGAAGTCGGGGCCATCACCGTCGATCGTGCCGATGCGGCGGAAATACTCGCCGGCCATGAACAGCAGCTCGTAGCGGCCGGGCTGGAAGGCGTCGCCCTGGAGCGCCGGGGCGTCGAGGCGCCCGTCGGCGTTTGTGGTGAACTCGCCAAGGACGGTGCCGCTGTCGAGCGCGGTCAGGCGGATGCGCATGCCCGGCGCCGGACGGCCGGCGGCAATGTCGAGGACGTGGGTGGTCAGGCGGCCCATGGGTGTGTGGTCTCCATTTTTCAGGCATCGGCTTCGAATGCCCCCACCCTGACCCTCCCCCGCTGGGCGGGGGAGGGAATCTGACCTTTGTCGGTGTTCGGCGGCAGTCCCTCCCCCGCCCAGCGGGGGAGGTTAGGTGGGGGCATCGTCAGCCGACGACATTTCACACCCCACAGCCTAATCCCAGCCTCCCTCCCCTGCCCACCCGCGAAAATCCGGAAACTGTCTTCACCCCTGCGCCCAATCCGCCGATTGAACCCCCTGCCGCCAATGGCTTAGCGTAGTCCCCGCTTCGACCGCAGCGCAGAAGAGCGAGACGACGATGACCGACACCGCTTATCCCCGCGACATGATCGGCTATGGCGCCACCCCGCCGCAGGCCAATTGGCCGGGCGGCGCCCGCGTGGCGGTGCAGTTCGTCATCAATTACGAGGAGGGCGGCGAGAACTGCGTCCTCCATGGCGATGCCGCCTCGGAGGCCTTCCTGTCGGAGATCGTCGGCGCCCAACCGATCCCGGGCGCCCGCCACATGAACATGGAGTCGATCTACGAATACGGCTCCCGCGCCGGCTTCTGGCGGCTGCACCGCATGTTCACCGAGCGCAGCCTGCCGGTCACCGTCTATGGCGTCGCCATGGCGCTGGAGCGCAACCCGGAGGTCGTCGCCGCCATGAAGGCCGCGGGTTGGGAGATCGCCACCCATGGCTGGCGCTGGATCGACTACCAGCATCTGCCGGCCGAGGTTGAGCGCGAGCACATGCTGCGGGCCATCGAGGTCCACACCCGCGTCACCGGCGAGCGCCCGCACGGCTGGTATCTCGGCCGCTGCAGCCCCAACACCTGGCGGCTGGTCGCGGAGGAAGGCGGCTTCGTCTACAACGCCGATTCCTACGCCGACGACCTGCCCTATTGGGACGACAGCCATGGCCGGCCGCAGCTGATCGTGCCCTACACGCTCGACGCCAACGACATGCGCTTCGCCACCAACCAGGGCTTCAACAGCGGCGACCAGTTCTTCGCCTATCTGAAGGACAGCTTCGACACGCTCTATGCGGAGGGGGAGACGGCGCCGAAGATGATGTCGGTCGGGCTGCATTGCCGTCTGGTCGGCCGTCCCGGCCGCGCGGCGGCGCTGGCCCGCTTCCTCGATTACGTGCGCAGCCATGAGAAGGTCTGGGTGGCGACCCGGCTCGACATCGCCCGCCACTGGATCGCCGAACACCCCTACGCCCCGAAGTGAGGCCTCCGATGCCCTACAGCCTGGACGATCTGAACAGTATGGACCGCGCCGCCTTCGTCGCGGCCCTGGGCGCGGTGTTCGAGGAAAGCCCCTGGGTGGCCGAAGCCGCCTGGGACAAGCGTCCGTTCGCCGATGCCGCGGGTTTGCGCGCGGCGATGACCGACATCGTGCGTACTGCGGGACCGGAGCGGCAGCGCGCGCTGATCCTGTCCCACCCCGACCTCGCCGACCGCGCCAGCCGGCCGGCCAACCTGACCGCCTTCTCGCAGACCGAACAGGCTAAGGCGGGCTTGAACGAGTTGACGGAGGCGGAGGCGCAGGAACAGCGCGACCTGAACCGCGCCTATCGCGAGCGCTTCGGCTTTCCCTTCATCATGGCGGTGCGCTTCAGCAGCAAGCAGGAGATCCTGTCGGCGATGCGCGAGCGCGTGGCGAACGAGCCGGAGGTGGAGTTCGGCCGGGCGCTGGAGGAGATCTACAAGATCGCAGGGTTCCGGTTGGACGATCTGGTGGTGTAGCGTCAGCTTCGAATGCCCCCACCTAACCTCCCCCGCTGGGCGGGGGAGGGACTGCCGCCGAACGCCGACAAAGGTCAAATTCCCTCCCCCGCCCAGCGGGGGAGGGTCAGGGTGGGGGCATTCGCCAGCCGACGCCCCTCCGAAAAAGGAAAGCGCCGCCCCAACCGGAGCGGCGCGCTCGTCCGTCGAACAGCACCCTACGCTTCCATCGCCTTCACCACCTCTTCGGTGACCTTCTTCGCATCCCCGAACAGCATCATGGTGTTGGGCCGGAAGAACAGCTCGTTCTCGACGCCGGCATAGCCCGCCGCCATGCCGCGCTTGATGAAGAACACCGTCTTGGCCTTCTCCACGTCGAGGATCGGCATACCGTAGATAGCGCTCGACGGGTCGGTTTTGGCCGCCGGGTTGGTGACGTCGTTGGCGCCGATGACGAAGGCGACATCCGCCGTGCCGAAGTCTCGGTTGATGTCCTCCAGCTCGAACACCTCGTCGTAGGGCACGTTGGCCTCGGCCAGCAGCACGTTCATGTGGCCGGGCATGCGGCCCGCCACCGGATGGATGGCGTATTTCACGTCCACGCCTTCATGCTTCAGCGCGTCGGACATCTCGCGCAGGGCGTGCTGAGCCTGGGCCACCGCCATGCCATAGCCGGGCACCACGATCACCGACTGGGCGTTCTTCATGATGTAGGCGGCGTCCTCGGCCGAGCCGGCCTTGACCGAACCCTGCGGCCCCTTGGCCGCACCGCCGGCAGCGGCACTCTCGCCGCCGAAGCCGCCGAGGATGACGTTGAAGATCGAGCGGTTCATGCCCTTGCACATGATGTAGGACAGGATCGCGCCCGAGGAGCCCACCAGCGCACCGGTGATGATCAGCAAATTGTTCTGCAGGGTGAAGCCGATGCCGCAGGCCGCCCAGCCGGAATAGCTGTTCAGCATCGAGATGACCACCGGCATGTCGGCGCCGCCGATCGGCAGGATCAGCAGGAAGCCGAGAGCCAGCGCCACCAGCACGATCAGCCACATCGCCGCCGACGAGTTCGACTGCACCAGCCAGATGATGAGGATGACGGTCAGCACGCCCAGCGCCGCGTTCAGCGGGTGCTGCATCGGGAAGACCAGCGGCTTGCCGGTGACGAGGCCCTGCAGCTTGGCGAAGGCGACCAGCGAGCCGGTGAAGGTGATGGCGCCGATGGCGGTGCCGAGCGCCATCTCCACCAGCGAGCCCTTGGCGATGGCGCCGGCCACGCCGATGCCGTAGGCCTCCGGCGAGTAGAAGGCGGCGAGCGCCACGAAGACGGCGGCGAGGCCGACCAGCGAGTGGAAGGCGGCGACCAGCTGCGGCAGCGCCGTCATCTCGATTTTCTTGGCCACCACATAGCCGATGGCGCCGCCGATGGCGATGCCGAGCACGATCATCCAGTAGGACTGGACGATGTTTGATGCCAGCGTCGTCAGGATGGCGATGGTCATGCCGACCATGCCGTAGATGTTGCCCTGGCGCGAGGTCTCCGGGCTGGAGAGCCCGCGCAGCGCCATGACGAAGCAGATGGAGGCGACGAGGTAGAGAAGGGCCGACAAGGTTTCCATGGTCTTACTTGCCCTTCTTCTTGAACATGGAGAGCATGCGCTGGGTCACGAGGAAGCCGCCGAAGATGTTGACGGATGCCAGGATGACGGCGAGGAAGCCCAGGACCTTGGAGAAGCCGAAACCGGCCGGTCCGGCGGCGATGAGCGCGCCGACGATGATGACCGAGGACACGGCATTGGTGACGGCCATCAGCGGCGAGTGCAGGGCCGGGGTGACGCGCCAGACGACGTAGTAGCCGACGAAGCAGGCCAGCACGAGCACCGTCAGGCCGGTGACGAAGAAGTCGCCATGGCCGGCAACTTCGGTGACAGGAACCGGCGACAGTTGCGCCACCTGCAGGGCCAGCGCGTCGACCTGATTGGTCAGGGCCGCCAGGGTCTGGCGGAACGCGGCGATGTTGCTTGCGGGATCCGGGTGTTCCATGGGATCCGCCTCCTCACGCGGGTTGCGCTTCGCGGGTGTCCGCGAAGGCGGGATGCACGACGGCGCCGTCGCGGGTCAGCGCGATGGCCTTGACGATCTCGTCGTCCCAGTTGACGGCCACACCGGTCTCTTTCCCGTGCAGCGAGGTCAGCAGCGCCAGCAGGTTCTTGGCGTAGAGCAGCGAGGCAGACTCGGCGATGCGGCTGGCGTAGTTGGCATGGCCGACGATCTTCACGCCGTTGGCCGTGGTCACCACCTCGCCCAGCTTGGCGCCCTCGACGTTGCCGCCCTGCTCCACCGCCAGATCGATGATGACCGAGCCCGGCTTCATCGACGCCACATGCTCCGCCGTCACCAGGATCGGCGCCTTGCGGCCGGGGATCAGCGCGGTGGTGATGACGAGGTCCTGCTTCTTGATGTGCTCGGCGACCAAGGCTGCCTGCTGGCGCTTGTAGTCGTCCGACATCTCCTTGGCGTAGCCGCCGGCGGTCTCCGCCTGCTTGAACTCCTCGTTCTCGACGGCGACGAAGCTGCCGCCCAGCGACTGCACCTGCTCCTTCACCGCCGGACGCACGTCGGTGGCCGAAACGATGGCGCCGAGGCGCTTGGCGGTGGCGATGGCCTGCAGGCCGGCGACGCCGACGCCCATGATGAAGGCGCGCGCTGGCGGAACGGTGCCGGCGGCGGTCATCATCATCGGGAAGGCGCGGCCGTATTCCGAGGCGGCATCGACGACGGCCTTGTAGCCGGCGAGGTTGGCCTGGGAGGATAGCACGTCCATGACCTGGGCGCGGGTGATGCGCGGCATGAACTCCATGGCGAAGGCGTTCACGCCGGCATCGGCGTAGGCCTTCACATGGTCGCGGCTGTTGTAGGGGTTGAGGATGGCGAACAGCAGCGTGCCCTTGCGCATCAGCGCCAGCTCGTCCACGTCCCCTTCGGCGGCGATCAGCGGACGCTGCACCTTCAGCACGATGTCAGCATCGCCCAGCGCGGACGCGGCATCGGCGGCAATGGCGGCCCCCGCCGCCTCATAGGCCGCGTCGGGAAGGCTGGAACCGAGACCGGCCCCGCTCTCCACCACCACGTCCAGTCCGAGGGTTTTGAATTTCTTGACTGTTTCGGGAGACGCGGCGACGCGGCGCTCGCCCGGGCGGCGCTCCCTGGGTATGGCGATCTTCATGTCGATTGCTTTCGAAGGCCGGCGCCGGGGGCAGGCATGGGACAGCAGATAAGGGGCGGCGGGCATGGTCCGCCCACATGGGTCTGCTCACATGGGTCCGCCCGCATCCGGTTCATGGCCGGGCGTGCGCCGAAGCGGCAATAATCAGGAATGGGCAATGTCAGGCGGGCGAAGCCGCGCGGCCGACGACGAAACCTCGCCGGCCACGCACGCACCGCTTACTGGTTGGCGACGACCGGAAAGTCCCAGCCGTCCGAACCGGCAACTGCGACCGGCGCGATGTCGTCGGCCCGCATGTCTTCCAACTGCCGACGGATCAGGTCGCGGACGCTGACGACGCCGACCAGGGTCGATCCCTCCAGCACCGGGACATGGCGGATGCCATGCTCGTCCATCAGGCTCAGCACATGGCGAACCGGGTCGGACGGGCTGCAGCAATAGGGATCGCGCGTCATCAGCGCCGACACCGCCTGCTCCAGGATGCCGGGCCCGCGGTCGACCAGCGCGCGGACCACGTCGCGTTCGGAAATGACGCCGACCACCGTGTTGCCCTCGGTCCGGCAGACGTCCTTGACCACCAGCGCCCCGGTGTTCTCCGCCTTCATCAGGCGTAGCGCGGTGGCGACGGTTTCGTTGATGCGCACCATGCCGATGCGCGTGCCCTTCTTGCGGAGAATCTCCTCGACCTTCATGACGGTCCTCCCCATTCGATGCGGCCGGCTCGGTCCATCGGGATCCGCGCCGGCCGCGCCACCTGCATTGCTTACCGGGGCCTTGCTTACTGGGCCGCCACCACTTCCGGCGCCGGAGCCGCCGCGGCCCGCGGCCGGCTGTAGCAGCCGGCGGTCTCGCCCCGCTGTTTCACCAGGGCCAGCACCACGTCGATGGTCGGGGTGGCCACGCCGACCATGCGGCCCATCTCCTGCACCACCGACAGCAGCGGGTCGATCTCCATCGGCCGGCCGCGCTCGAGATCCTGCAGCATGGAGGTTTTATGCGCGCCAACCGCGGCGGCGCCGTTGATGCGGCGCTCCACATCGACGCGGAAATGGACGCCCAGCCTGTCGCCGATCTCCTTGGCCTCCAGCATCATCGCCTTGGCGACGGCGCGGGTTTCGGCATCGCCGCAGATGACCTCCAGCGTGCCGTGGGTCAGCGCACTGATCGGGTTGAAGCACAGGTTGCCCCACAGCTTCAGCCAGATCTCGTCGCGGATGCGGTCGAGCACGGGGGCGCGCAGGCCGCCGGCCTCCATCGCCTGGGACAGGGCGACGACGCGATCGGACTTTGAGCCGTCGGGCTCACCGAGAGAGAACTTGTCGCCATAGACATGCTGGATGACGCCGGGCTCCACCACTTCGGTCGCTGGGTAGACGACGCAGCCGATGGCGCGCTCCGGCCCCAGACCGTTCCATTGTACCGAACCGGGGTCGACCGTCTCCAGCGTACGGCCGTCGAAGGCACCGCCGGTGCCGTAGAAATACCAATAGGGGATGCCGTTGACGGCGGTGACGACGGCCGTGTCATCACCGAGCAGCGGCTGCATCGCGGGGACGACGCCGGGAACGGAATGGGCCTTCAGCGCGATGATGACGTAGTCCTGCGGGCCGAGTTCGGCCGGATTGTCGGTGCAGCGGGGGTGGACGACGGTCTTCTCCTCCCCCATCAGCAGGGTGACGCCGTTCTCGCGCATCGCCGCCAGATGCGCACCGCGCGCCACCAGACTGACTTCGGCACCCGCCTGGTGCAGGCGAACGCCGAGATAGCCGCCGATGGCCCCGGATCCGTAGATGCAGATCTTCATGCCGGATTCCCCTCTCCCCCGATTTCGCTTTTTGAATGCTGTGGGGCTGGACGACGCCAGCCTGCCCACACCGGCCGCATCCATCGGCTGACCGGTTGCTATTGCAGCGGCATCCAACAGTCTGTCGCGCAAACTGTACCTGGAGTTTGGTATACCACATACCGTATGTCAATGCGGAATGTGGGGGGACTGACGAGAATACGGCACCTGCTTTTTCTCCAACCGGATCAGGCTCCCTTCGCAAAGAAGTACAGGGTCAGCGCCGTTCCGATGAGGACGACCAGTGTCTTCAGAATCTTCGGATCGACCCGTTTCGCCTCCATGGCGCCGGCATAGCCGCCGGCAACCGCCGCCACTGCCATCGCCATGGTCTCGGGCCAGGAAACCGCCCCGGCGACGATGAAGGCGCCGACCGCCGCCGCATTCATCAACATCGCCAGCAACAGCCGCAGCCCGTTCATGGCGTGGATGTCGCGCAGCCCGAACAGGGTCAGCGCCGCCAGCATCAGAAAGCCGATGCCACCGCCGAAATAGCCGCCATAAACCGAGATGACGAACTGCACGACCAGCACGCTCCGCCCACCCAGCCGCAGCCGGGACACGATCCACGGCGCATAGGCCCCCACGGCGAAAACGGCGGTCGCGAACAGCAGCAGCCAGGGCACGAAGCGCGCGAACACCGCGTTCGGCGTCAGCAGAAGCAGCAGGGCGCCGATCAGCCCGCCGACAAGGCTGAGGACGGCAAAGACCGGGACATTCACCTGACCGCCGGCCGCGATCTCGCGCCGGTAGGCCCAGCTGCTCGCCGCCTGCCCCGGAAACAGTGCCACGGTGCTGGATGCGTTGGCGGCCACCGGCGGCACGCCGGCGAACAGCAGGGCGGGAAACGTGATGAAGGCTCCACCCCCGGCAATGGCGTTCAGCGCGCCCGACGCGAAGGCTGCCAGCATCAGGACGACAAGACTCAGCATGATCGCCCCCCTTTCGATCCATGTTGACGATAGCTTTCGTATTCTGTATACAGAATATCAGCCTTTGAAGCGGGCTTCTGCCGGGATGCGGGATCTCCGACGCGGTTCATGCGAACCCGCTCCCGGAACGCAACAAACCGACACCGGAGCCAATGCGGTGGCTCCGATGCCGGCCTGTTTCGCAGCCGGTTCTTACTCCGGCGGTCAGACGACCTCTAAACCCTGTCGCGGCCGGCCCCCCGGTCGGCCGCGACAGCCTTCACCTTTCAGTCGGCGCCCTCGGTCACCAGCTTTCCCATCGGCTGGCGGGTGTCCTCGGCGATCTGTCGGGCGCGCATCGGCTTCAAGACGAACAGGGCCATGAAGGCGGCGATGGCGTTGACCGCGGCGGCAAAGAAGAACACCGTCTGCCAGCTGCCGGTGGAAGCGACGATCACGTTGGCGAAGGGAACCACCAGCGATGCCGTGCCCTTGGCGGTGTAGAGCAGGCCGGCATTGGTCGTCGCGAACTTCGACCCGAAGCTGTCGGCGCAGCAGGACGGGAACAGGCTGTAGATCTCGCCCCAGGCGAAGAACACCAGACCGGTCAGGATGACGAAGGCGACCGGGTTGTGACCCCACTGGTTCAGCGCCAGGATGCCGACGGCCTCGATGGCGAAGGCGACGAACATGGTGTTTTCACGGCCGATATGGTCGGACACCCAGCCGAAGAAGGGACGGGTCACGCCGTTCAGCACGCGGTCGATGGTGAGCGCGAAGGTCAGCGCCGGCAGGGTCAGGCCCATGATGCTGACCGGCATGCCGTCGAGGTGGAAGTCCTTGGCGATCGGGCCGAGCTGGGCCGTTGCCATCAGACCGCCGGCGGCGACCATCACGAACATCAGGTACATCACCCAGAAGACCGGCGACTTCAGCGTCTCCTGCGGGGTGTAGTTGCGGCGGCTCTGCACGATGTTGGACTTGGTCTTCGGCAGCATGTCGGGGTTCGGCTCCCTCAGGAACCACGCCAGCGCGAAGACGATCAGGCCCTGTCCCAGACCGAACACCAGGAAGGTCTGCTCGAAGCCCGAGGTCTGGATCATGTTGGCGATCGGCACGACGGTGAGAGCAGAGCCGGCGCCGAAGCCGGCCGCGGTCAGGCCGGCGGCGAGGCCGCGGCGGTCGGGGAACCACTTCAGGGCGTTGCCGACGCAGGTGCCATAGACACCACCGGCGCCGATGCCGCCGACGGCGGCGCCCAGATAGAGCAGCGCCAGCGAGTCGGCGAACGAGTTGATGACCCAGGCCAGCGCGCACAGCACGCCGCCGATCAGAACGACGATGCGGGGTCCAAATTTATCAACGAACCAGCCTTCGACGGGGACCAGCCAAGTTTCGGTCACGACGAAGATGGTGAAGGCGACCTGGATGGCGGCACGACCCCAGTGATACTTTTCTTCGATGGGGTTGACGAACAGCGTCCAGCCATATTGCAGGTTGGCGATCATCGACATGCAGATCACGCCAATGACCAACTGCATCCAGCGGCCGCCGAGCGGTGCGCCCTGCGCCTCCGAATTCGTATGTTGCATCTATCTATCTCCTCCTAGGAAGCGGTTTTGTGCCGGTTCGGGCGTCGCTTCTGTTTTGATGCTTGAGCGTCTTGTTTGATGCTTAAGAGGTTTGACGCGGTTCTTTGCTGTCGGTGGTCGTGCGGCGAGGATGCGGCCTCGGGGCACTCCACGGTTTTGTGGGGGGCGGTTTTTTGCCCCCCCGCCAGACCGATGCGGTCCTAGGTTCGGTCTGGAATTATCAATATGGTATACCAGATGCCGAGCAGCAGACAAGTAGTCAGTGGGGCTGACCAACTGTTTCAATGCCCCGCAATTGAGACGGCTGGTATGCGGGTTCGACATACTGATTTTCCGTTATGCGGAAAGCGACACCACGCGCCTTTGGGCGGCGGGTACTGTGGCATATGGTATGCCAGCGTCGGGGGCGGACGAGCCCTTAAAGGAACCGATCGGCCGCTCTCAGAGCCCAGTCTCAGGGATCATTCCCAGGGGCCGACGCTCGGGCCCTTCCCGGCAGAACCCATATTGATAAGGAGTCGACCGCCATGGACCAGCAGCAGAACATCGAGATCGTCGTGGCGCGGGACGATGCCGATATCGCCGCCAGCTACCCGATCATGAAGGAGCTGCGGACCCACATGACCGACCCCGAGGCCTACCGCGCACAGATCCGCCGGCAGATGGACGACGGCTACAACCTCGCCCTGCTGCGGCTCGACGGTGAGATCGCCGGCTGCGGCGGCTTCCGCGTGCACGAGACGCTGTCGCGCGGCCGCTACATGTATGTCGAGGATCTGGTGACCAGCGCCGCCAAGCGGTCCTACGGGCTGGGCGACAAGCTGTTCGACTGGCTGGCCAACGAGGCGCGGGAACGCGGCTGCGCCCAGATGGAAATCATCTCCGGCATCCAGCGCGGCGAGGCCCACCGCTTCTATCACCGCAAGCGCATGACCATCAAAAGCTTCCAGCTGGTGCTGCCGCTCGCCTGAGACTGCGGAGGCACACAAACAAAAAGACGGCCTGCGGAGGCCGTCTTTTCGTGTTGCCGCTGTGGCGGATGAAGGAACGCGTCGCTCAGAAGGCGCGCGGGAAGCTGGCCCAGGCCGGACCCGGCGGCAGTTCGTCTTCCTGTTCCTTCAGGTCGGCCTCAGTCGGATTGGCAAGCCGAAGCGGTGCCGCGGAGAAATCGCGCTGCGACTTGCCGGCATTGGCGACCTGCATCGACAGGATGTAATGGACCGTGCCGCCGAAGACGGACAGCACAAGCGCCAGAACCAGGATTTCCAACATGTTCATCGCTCCAGTGTCTCGGTGGGGTGCTTTTTTATCGTACGGCTTCGGCTTGGCCGGACTGTTATGACGCGCCGCAAAAACCGGATCAAGTTTTTTGGTATACAAGGTACATGATACCGGTCATGCGCATATCGCATGCGTCAATCTATTTGCATGCATAGCAAACATACCGCGTGGCCAGCATTTTCTCTCTGGTGCCTTCGTACAATGGATCCAACAGCTTATGCCTGAATGGGCTCCGTGGGCACTGATTGGCTGACGAAATTGTTTGATTGGCGTACTGTATTTGGCATACCATATTCATAGCGTGGTGCCGAACCCAGCGCCCCGCCGCCCCATCAGCCGTTCAGCCGCCAGCCGACAGGAGCCACGCCATGAACGTCGAACATATCCTGCGCACCAAGGAATCCCGTGTTGTCGCCGTGCGGACCAGCGCCACGGTCGCCGATGCCATCAGCCTGATGAAGGCGGAGAACATCAGCGCCCTTGTCGTCAAGGACGTCTGCAGGACCGAAGGCAACACACTGGCCGGTGTCCTGTCGGAACGTGACATTGTCCACGCCCTGCTGGACCGGGGCGCGCCGCTGCTGTCCATGCCGGTGTCACAGCTGATGACCCGACAGCCGGTGACCTGCGCCCCGTCCGACAGCGTCCGGCAAGCCCTGCAGCTGATGGAAAAGCACCATATCCGGCACCTTCCGGTTCTGGAGGACGGCCATCTGGTCGGCGTCGTCAGCGCCCGCGACTTCACCCGCCTGCAGCTGCAGGAGTTGGAAGGCACGGCCTCCGCGCCGCCGGAGCCGCCGGCAGGCACCACCTACGCCCACTGATCCACGCCCCCGAACCCGGCGCCGCAGGCCCACCCAAGGCCGGCGGCGCCTTTCCCATGGGAGAGGCCGCCCCGTGACCACCCTGATCTTCACCCATCACGATTGCTTCGCCCACGACACCGGCCCAGGCCATCCGGAGGCTCCGGACCGGCTGGCCGTCGTGTGGCAGGTCCTCGACAGGCCGGAGTTCCGCGAGCTGGAGCGCCGGTCCGCCCCCGAAGCCGATGTGGAACAGCTGTCGCGCGTCCATGACCGCGAATATGTCGAGGCGGTTCTGGCGGCGGTGCCGGACGACGGATATCGGCGGCTGGACGGCGACACGCTGCTGTCGCCGGGGTCGCGCGGGGCGATCCTGCGCGCGGCGGGATCGGTATGCGCCGCGGTCGATGCGGTGCTGGCCGGCGAGGCGACGAATGCCTTCTGCGCCGTGCGGCCCTGCGGCCACCACGCCGAACCGGCCCGCGCCATGGGGTTCTGCGTCTTCAACAACATCGCGGTGGGGGCGGAGCATGCCCGCAAGACCCATGGGCTGAAGCGCGTCGCCGTTGTCGATTTCGACGTCCATCACGGCAACGGCACCCAGGCGATGTTCGCCGACGATCCCAACCTGTTCTTCGCCTCCACCCACCAGTCGCCGCTCTATCCCGGCACCGGCAATTCCTGGGAACGCGGAGTGGACGGCAACATCCTGAACCTGCCGCTGGAGCCCTACAGCGGTTCCGTCGAGTTCCGCCAGGCGGTGGAGCGCGCGATCCTGCCGGCGCTGGAGGCCTTCCAACCCGAACTGCTGCTGATCTCGGCCGGCTTCGACGCGCACAAGCGCGACCCGCTGGCCCAGCTCGGTCTTACCGACGAGGATTTCGAGTGGGTGACCCGCAAGCTGGTCGATCTCGCGGACCGGGTCTGCGGCGGGCGGGTCGTCTCGGCGCTGGAAGGCGGCTATGACGCGACCGGACTGGCGGAAGGCTGTGCTGCGCATCTGAAGGCGTTGATGCGAGCCTAAGGAATGCCTCGTTAGGCAGGGGCGGCAAACTTGCCCCCAATCATGAGGCCTTCGCATTTGCGGCCACGATGCTGCTGAAGCCCCTCTCCCCCTGCGGGGCGGGATCGGCCAAACGCCAACGGCGTTTTGCCGACCCGCAGGTTGGGGTGAGGGGTCGCAAGCTTGGCTTCCACCGGCCTCCGGCCGCCGCACCCCTCATCCCGCCCCGCAAGGGGAGACGGGCTTGCAGAATGGAACGTCGCTTCTCCGATGTCGAAGGCGATTCCCCTCAATCCGCCGCGAACCCCACTCCGCAGTTCCGCGCCCATTCCAGCAGGCGCGCGACGGCGCCATCCGGTTCCGGCCGCTGCAAGGAGGCCGTTCCCAGCACCACCGCCCCGTTGCTGCCGTCGATGGTCAGCAGATCGCCGGTGCGGACCGTCACCTCGCCCACCCGCATCACCCCCGCCTCGACATCGATCCGCAGTGCGCGCGCTCCGCAGACGCAGGGACGACCCATGCCGCGGGCAACGGTGGCGGCGTGGCTGGTGAAGCCGCCGCGCGCGGTGACGACACCGGCGGCGGCCTGCATGCCGTGGATGTCTTCCGGCGAGGTTTCCGGCCGGCACAGCACCACCGGTGCGCCGCCGCGGGCCATGCGAATGGCGTCCTCGGTCGTGAAGGCGGCACGGCCGGTCACCGCACCGGGCGAGGCCGGCAGTCCCATCGCAAGCGCGCCGGCAAGCGCCTCCGGCGCCAGGGTGGGGCGCAGCAGCTCATCCAGCGCCTGGGGATCGACGCGGCGCACCGCTTCGTCCCGGCTGATGATCCCCTCCTCCGCCATGTCGACGGCGATGCGCACGGCGGCTTCCGACGAACGCTTGCCGCTGCGGGACTGCAGGATGAACAGGCGTCCGGATTCGACCGTGAATTCGATGTCCTGCATGTCGCCGAAGGCGCGCTCCAGCCGCTCCGCCATTGCGCACAGCTCGGCGAAGACCGGGGGCTGCCGGCGCTCCATCGACCGCTCCGGATGCGGCTGGGCGGCGCTGAGCGGATCGGGATCGCGGGTGCCGGACACCACGTCTTCCCCTTGGGCATTGGCCAGGAATTCGCCGCACAGGCCGGGGGCGCCGGTGGAGGGATCGCGGGTGAACAGCACGCCGGTGCCCGAGTCCTGCCCGCGGTTGCCGAACACCATCGCCTGCACCGTCACCGCCGTGCCCATATCCTCCGGGATGTCATGCAGGACACGGAAGGCGACCGCCCGCGGATTCATCCAAGAGCGGAAAACCGCCGCCACGGCCATGCGCAGCTGTTCCGCCGGATCCTGCGGGAAAGGCCGGCCGCAACGCGTCTCCACCAGTTGCAGGAAGCGCGGCAGCAGGCTCTGCCAGTCCTCCGCCGTCAGGTCGCCGTCGCGCTGGAGCCCGCGCTCCTCCTTGAGTTCCTCCAGCAGGTCCTCGAAACGATGGCCGGGAACGCCCATGACGACGCAGCCGAAGGACTGCACCAGCCGCCGATAGCAGTCATGGGCGAAGCGCGCATCCCCCGACGACGCCGTCAGCCCCGCCACCGTGCGGTCGTTGAGCCCCAGGTTCAGGATGCTGTCCATCATGCCGGGCATCGACACCGCCGCGCCCGAGCGGACCGACAGCAGAAGCGGCCGCCCGGCATCGCCGAAGCGCCCGCCAGCCCGGTCCTCCAGCGAAGCGATCGCCTCGTCGATGCTCGCGCACAGGGTGGCCGGAAGCGGGTCCCCGGCGGTCAGCCCCTGACCGGCTTCCGCCGCGATGACGAAGCCCGGCGGTACCGGAATGCCGAGCCCGGCCATCTCCACCAGCCGCGCGCCCTTATTGCCAAGGCGATCCACGTCCGCCCTTCGGGAGAGCCCGGCACCGAACGGGACGATCACCTCCGGCCGGGTCGGGCGGTGCGGCACGCCGATGGCCGGGGCGGGAAGGCGGGTGGGGGTGATATCGGACATCATGGCTGTGGTCATCCCGCGCTCAACGCACAATCGGCCTCGTCGAAGGCCATCAGGCGCAGCAACCGGTGCAGCCCATCCGGGTCGTCGCCGATCAAGCCGGCGGTCCGGCCAGCGCTCCGCGCCAGACGGGCCCGCTGCCCGGTTCCCGGACCACCGGCCCGCTCGACTGTGGAGGTAAACACCCGCAGCAGCGATTCCGCCCACGCGCAGGCCGCATCGCTGCCGCCAAGATCGATTCTGTACCCCTGTGCGCCCGTGCCGACCGACGCATCGACCAGTTGCCCACCCAAATCCGCGATGCGGGCGGCGCTGGCTGCAGCCCGTTCCGGCGACAGGGAGGACAGGTCGATCAGCAGCCCGCCGTTGGGCATGGCGGCGGCAAGGCCGTCATCGGCGAACAGCGCCCTTTCCACGGCGCGGGCATCGGGCAGCAGCATCATGACGACGTCGCAGCGTTCGGCGAGGGCACGGAGCGGCCCGCAGGCGTGAGCGTTGGAATGGTGATGGAGCCGGTGCCCCACCTCCCGCAGCCTGTCCATGATCGCATCGGCTACCTCCCCACCCCCGATGAACCCGATATCCATTCCGCGATCCTCCCGCTCCCGCCCCCTGCTGCCGTTGTTGGACGGCGGAGCGTCAGAGGAGAGCTTCGTTGCGCGCTTCGCATCGCACAACAGCACCATCGCGCAATTTTCACATTGCGGAAACCCGCCCAGGCTTACCTATTCTTACCCGAGCCTAACATGTTCGGCCGATGTCTCCAGTGGCAAAAAGCCGCATGTCGCCGGAATCCGCCAGACCGGCCCGTTCGCCGTCTCAACCAGACGTGGCAGGATCGCCGGCGGCAATTCCTCACCAGCCGCCGCACCGTCCTTCGCAAAGGCCATCGCCGCCGCCATGTCGGCACAGCCCGCCAGCCGCAGCAGGGTCATCCGCGTGGCGTAGACCAGCCGCCGTCGCCCGGCCTTTTCCTCCTCCAGCAGGCGGCGCGGGGTGGCCCACAGCGCGCCGACCGCCTCGCGACCGTCGCAGAGCGGCTCCTGTCCCGACGGCGCCGGAGCCAGGAAGAACACGGTGTCGAAACGGCGTGGGAGACCAACAGGCGTCACCCAGCGCGCCAGCGGCACCAAGCGTTCCAGCGCCGGGGCCAGTCCGGCCCGCGCCAGCACCGGCCCGAACCCCTCCCCTGCCGCCAACGCCGCGCGCAGGCCCGCAAGTGCGGCGGCCTGCGGTGGGTCGCGGGACAGCAGAACCCCGCATTCCTCCACGCATTCCCGCACCGCGGCGACGCGGTGGGGCAGATCGGCGGGCAGGCCGGCACCCGGCCAACGGTCGCGCCGCCAATGGACATGCCAGGATGGATCATGGTCCGCCGCCTCCAGCCGGCCGCCGGGGAACACGGTGGCGCCGGGGGCGAAGCGCAGGCCGGCATGCCGCTCGATCGCCAGCAGTTCCAGGCCTTCCGGCCCGTCGCGCAGCAGGATCAGGGTGGCGGCGGGATGGGCCGGAACGGGGGTATCGGGGGCAGTATCGGACATGCCCCAGTGTCGCCGACGGCCCCTTCACCTGTCCATGCGCGGCGGGCAGAACCACTCTCACGATGCGGAATACAAGGCCGGCGGGGTTTGACCGTCCGGCTTATCCCTTCCAGCATCCCGCCACCACCGCCATTCAGCGCACCATCATTCGCCAGTCCCGCCCCTCCGCGTCGAGGGCCGGGCGGAGGAAGGCTGTCGTCATGCCGTTTCACCGCAGCACCAAGATCGTCGCCACGCTGGGTCCCGCCAGCTCGTCGGAAAGCCAGATCACCGCCCTGGCCCAGGCCGGCGTGAACGTCTTCCGCCTGAACGCCAGCCACGGCACTCAGGCCGAACATGCCGAGCGCTACGCCCGCATCCGCGTCGCCGAGGAGCGGCTGGGCCGGCCGATCGGCGTGCTGCTCGACCTCCAGGGGCCGAAGCTGCGGGTCGGAACCTTCGGCTTCGGGCCGGTGGACCTCGCCATCGGCGACCGCTTCCGCCTGGATCTCGACCGCCGGCCGGGCGACAGCCGCCGCGTCTGCCTGCCCCATGCGGAGGTGTTCGCCAGCCTGCAGCCGGGGCTGGACCTGCTGCTGAACGACGGGCGCATCCGGCTGCGCGTTCTGGACTGCGGCCCCGACTTCGCGGAGACGGAGGTGGTGGCCGGCGGCACCCTGTCCGACCGCAAGGGCGTCAATGTGCCGGGTGCCGCGCTGGCGCTCAGCGCCCTGTCGGAGAAGGACCGCAGCGACCTCGCCTTCGGGCTGGAGCTGGGGGTCGACTGGATCGGCCTGAGCTTCGTCCAGCGGCCGGAGGACATCCTGGAGGCGCGCGAGCTGATCGGCAACCGCGCCCATGTGATGACCAAGATCGAGAAGCCGGCGGCATTGCCGACGCTGGACCGCATCATCGAGCTGTCCGACGCGGTGATGGTGGCCCGCGGCGATCTGGGCGTGGAGTTGCCGCCGGAAGACGTGCCGGGACTGCAGAAGCAGATGATCCGCCTCAGCCGCGCCATGGGCAAGCCGGTGATCGTCGCCACCCAGATGCTGGAATCGATGGTGTCCGAACCGACCCCCACCCGCGCCGAGGCGTCGGACGTCGCCAATGCCGTCTATGACGGGGCGGATGCGGTGATGCTGTCTGCCGAATCGGCCTCCGGCCGCTATCCGGTGGAGGCGGTGCAGATGATGGAGCGCATCGTCCGCCGGGTGGAGGGCGACCCGCTCTACCGCCGCATCATGGATGCCGACCATCCGAGCCCGGAAGCCACCGCCGCCGACGCGCTGACCGCCGCGGCACGGCAGGTGGCGGAGACCATCAGCGCCGCCGCCATCGTCACCTACACCACCACCGGATCGACCACGCTGCGCGCCTCCCGCGAACGGCCCAGCGTGCCGATCCTCGGCCTCAGTTCCAAGCGGGAGACCGCGCGGCGGCTGTCGCTGGCCTGGGGCGTCCATGCGGTGCTGACCGACGACGTGGCGAATTTCTCGGAGATGGTCGGCCGTGCGCTGACCGCCGCGGCCGAGACCGGCATCGGCAGCCCGGGCCAGTCGCTGGTGGTCACCGCAGGCGTTCCGTTCGGCACGCCGGGCAAGACGAACTCCCTGCGGGTGGTGACCATCGACGGGGAGGACGTGCAGAAGGTGGAGGCGGCGCAGAGGGAGGTGGTTACGGCGTGATAGTCGGTGGAGTTAGCCCCCCACCTATCCTCCCCCGCTGGGCGGGGGAGGGACTGCCGCTGCTTTTCCGACCAAGCACTTAATCCCCTCCCCCGCCCAGCGGGGGAGGGTAAGGGTGGGGGTCTCACGCCGCCTGAATACCCTCACTCCAGAAAATCGCAGTGCTTCTGCACATGCGCGGCCAGACCCATGGTGTGCTCGCGCACCAGCCGTTCGGCGAGGTCGGCGTTGCGTTCCTCCAGGGCCTTGATGATGGCGCGGTGGTCGTGGATCGACCGCTCGGCCCGGTCCTCCTGGCCGATGGTCAGCTTGCGGATCGCCCGCATGTGGATGAACAGGTTGTCGGTGACGTCCTGGATCAGCTTCGACCCGCTCAGCTGGATGATGCTCTTGTGGAAGGCGATGTTGGCGTCGGAATATTCGCTGACATGGTCCTTCGGGCTGCGCTGCTCGAAGCTGCCGAACAGGTCCCACAGCTTGTGGATCTCCGCAGCCGGGGCGTGCTCCGCGGCCATGCGCGCGGCCATGCTTTCCAGCGCGGCCCAGACCTGGATCATCTCGATGATCTCGGTCTTGGTCTTGCGCACCACGAAGATGCCGCGGCGTGGCTGCAGGCGGATGAAGCCCTCCTGCTCCAGCAGGGTCAGCGCCTCGCGGATCGGGGTGCGGCTGACGCCGAGCTTGTCGCTGAGCTGCCGTTCGTCCAGCCGGATCTCGCGGTCGTGGTCGTAGATGTCCATCTCCGTGATCGCCTGCTTCAGCGCGTGATAGACCTGACTGCGGAAGGTCGTTCCGGTGTCGAGGGGCTGAACGTTGAGAGCGGGAACGGTCATGAAATGGATGTCCTTATGTCTCGCCGGGTATTGCGGCGCGCCCGGTCAGGCTCCGGCTGGTCAGGCGCGGGCTCTGGTCCTTTGGTCTTTTCGTATCCTACATACCAGATGCTTGCAAGGCGCTGAAATGTCCAGGGGCACGCGGCGGAAAGCCGCCTGATTTCAACCGCGGGACGGTGGCGCGGATCCGTCCCTCGACGCCGCCGCAAGCAGCGGACCCAGCGCTTGCGGATCACGCATCGCCAGCCCCATCACCGCCACCCCGGCGGCGCCGGCGGCAAGGCAGTCCGCCACCGCCTGCGCCCCGTCGATGCCGCCCAGCGCGACCACAGGCAGGCCCCGCCCCGCCCATCGGCGCAACCCCGGGGTGCCCAGGCACGGCCCATAGCCCGGCTTGCTGGCCGAGGGGAAGATCGGCGACAGCGTGAGGTAATCGACCTGCCCGCGCACCCGTTCGATCAGATCGGCGCCATCCGAGTCGTGGCCCGACAGCCCGATCAATGCCGCCGGTCCCAGCAGGGCACGCGCCGCAGCCGGATCGGAACCCGCCGGCAGATGCACCCCGTCCACCCCCGCTTCCGCCGCCAACGCCGGGTCGCCGTGCAGGGTGACCCTGCCCCCCCAGGGCCGGGCGCGCCCAAGCAGCGCACGGGCCAGAGCCAGACGTTCCACATCGGGCAAGTCCCTGTCGCGCAAGGACAGCCAGCGCACGCCGGACGCGAAGAGCCGATCGACCAGTTCCGGCAGCGGCAGGGACGAGAGGTGCCGGTCGGTGATCACCAGCAGCGGCGGCACGGGCACGATCATAGGTCCAATCCCTCTCCAATTCGGCCGAGCACGAACACAGGGCGTAGTCCCTTCGGCCATATACTGGATCCAAACCTTTCCAATCCGCGGAAATTCAACGGAATTCGTTGGACAAAAAGCGGATCGCCGCAGCGCGGCAAAATGCTTTGTATTGACACTGTTCGTCAAACTGATGATCGTTAAGGCGGGCATGGGGCATTTGGCATGCCAGCAACCATAAGTTGGTCCAGAACCGCCCCGTCCCATGGCCTTTTTCCGGACCAGACACCAAAAGCGCACGGCAAAGCCACGAAAAAGCAAATGGTCCGGACGTCCGAACAGAACTTGTCGGGTGGAAACGGGGAGGAAGGACATGGTGCGTGAGACGCACGGCAACACCGCTCAGGTCGCGCCCTGGGGCGGGCGCTGGATGCAGCTGGCCATCGGCATCGTCTGCATGTCGATGATCGCCAACCTGCAATATGGCTGGACCCTGTTCGTCGAGCCGATCGACGACAAGCATGGCTGGGGTCGCACCGCGATCCAGGTGGCATTCACCATCTTCATCGTCACCGAAACCTGGCTGGTGCCGGTGGAGGGGTGGTTCGTCGACAGATTCGGTCCACGCATCGTCGTGCTGGTCGGCGGCGTGCTGTGCGCCCTGTCCTGGGCGCTGAACGCTGTGGCGGATTCGCTGACGCTGCTCTACCTCGCCGCGGTGATCGGCGGTATCGGCGCCGGCGGCGTCTATGGCACCTGCGTCGGCAATGCGCTGAAGTGGTTTCCCGACCGCCGCGGCCTTGCCGCAGGTTTGACCGCAGCCGGCTTCGGTGCCGGCTCCGCCCTCACCGTGGTGCCGATCGCCACCATGATCGAGACCTCCGGCTTCGAGCAGACCTTCATGGTGTTCGGGCTGGGCCAGGGCTTGGTGATCCTGGTGCTGGCCTGGTTCCTGGCCGACCCGCCGAAGATGGGCTACGGGCGCCCCACCGCGACCGCCGCTGCCGAGCGCCGCCACTTCACCCCGCAGGAGATGCTGCGTACCCCCGTCTTCTGGATCATGTACGCCATGTTCACCATGGTCGCCGCCGGCGGACTGATGGTGACGGCGCAGCTGGGACCTATCGCCGCCGACATAGGTCTGGTCGATGCGCCGGTCAGCATCCTGGGCCTGACCCTGCCGGCCCTGACCTTCGCCCTGTCCATCGACCGGGTGATGAACGGCATCACGCGTCCCTTCTTCGGCTGGGTGTCCGACCATATCGGCCGCGAGAACACAATGTTCATCGCCTTCGCCATCGAAGCGGCGGGCGTGATGGCGCTCAGCGCCTATGGGGCCGACCCTCTGGCCTTCGTCATCCTGACCGGTCTGGTGTTCTTCGCCTGGGGCGAGATCTTCAGCCTGTTCCCGGCCTGCTGCGGCGACACCTTCGGCTCGCGCTTCGCCGCCACCAATGCCGGGCTTCTCTACACCGCCAAGGGCACGGCGGCGCTTCTGGTCCCCATCGGCAACCTGATGGTCGAGGCGACCGGCAGCTGGCAGACGGTCTTCTACAGCGTCGCCATCGTCAACGCGCTGGCCGCCTTCCTCGCCCTGTTCGTCCTGAAGCCGCGGCGCGCCCGCTACATCGCCGCCGCCACCGGCACTGCACCGCGCCTGACCACCCGGATGGCCGACTGACGGCCACAAGAGGATGCTGAAGGGACGCGCCTGCCCCCCGGCGGGCGCGTCCCTTCAGTGCGGCTTCACCCTGGAGGAAAAGCCGGTCGGCCGTTCCAGCGCCTGCTGATGGAATCGGCAGTGCGGACGAAGGTGCCGCATGGCTTTCACCCCGTCATTTCAACGGTTTGCGTGCTAGGCTCAATGGGTAGGCTCGAACGAAGAATGAGGAATGTGATGAGCACGCGCCCACAGGCCGTTTCGGTGACCCATGTCGAAGGCGAACGCACCCGTGTCACCGAGTGGCGTCTGGTGCCGAGGGCCGAGACCGGAGCCCATGTCCATGGTTACGACTACGTGATCGTGCCGATCACCTCTGGTGCTTTCACCATCGTGGATCCGGACGGATCGGAGCGGCAGTTCCCCTTGGAGCCGGGACGGTCCTATTTCCGCAAGGCCGGCGTCAGCCACAACGTGATCAACAACGGCACCACGGACATCGTATTCGTCGAGGTCGAACTGCTCCAGGAGGGCTGATGCCGACGGATGGCCGTCGCGGACTTACCGTCCGCGGCAGCCATTCCAGATCAGATATATGACGGAGTAAGAAGCTGTAGTTCTGCAGGAGATGGTCTAACCAATGCTCCACAACCAGCGAAGGCGCAAAACTGTCTAGATTTTCTATCTAATAAAACGTGGGAACATTCGAACGACCTTAAGTAATGCGGCTGTGACTTCACACGTTTCGTAACGCTTTCTTGAGGAACTAGGGTGATAGGCTAACTGACATATCAGTTTGGCCATAGGCGGACTATGTCATGGGCAGGTTCCTCGCACGCTTCAGCATCAGCACCAAGATCACCACCGCTGTACTCTGGCTGGCCCTGACGGCCGCCCTGCTCGGTGGAATCGGCTTTCGCGGAATGGCAACATACGACTCTCGCGTCGATGATATCCAAAGCTCATCCCTGCGCGCTCTGTTGGGCGAGCAGATCAACGGGCTCGTCCTTAAGGTCGTGATGGAGAGCCGCGGGCTCTATGCCAGCAAATCGAAGGCGGAAATCGAGACTTTCGCAAAGTCGGTTTGGAAGAGCACAGAGCTGATGGGGAAGCGGATGGCCGAGTGGAAGGCTCTTCTTCCTCCGGATCGGCATGCGGCTTTTCTGCCTCTGGAGCAGAGTGTGGCCGAATTCATCAAGCTTCGCAACGAAGCGGCTCGTCTAGGTGTCGAGGTCAGCCCCGATGAAGCGAACAAGTACGGAAACACCGACGTCACTCGTGCCAATCGCAAGGCTTTGGGCGAGGAGCTGGAACGGCGGGCGCAGCAGAACTTCGACAGCATTCAACGAGCGAACGACGATCTGGAGGCATATGGCGCGCGTATGCTGATGCTGATGATCGTTGTCGGCATCGCGGGCATCGGCGTTGCGCTGATCGGCAGCATCCTTATCGCTCGTTCCGGCATTGCCCGCCCCATTGCCAGCATCACTGACACGATGTCGCGACTGGCCCAGGGCGATCTGACGGTTGAGGTGAACGGGGCCGAGCGTGGCGACGAGATCGGCGGCATGGCCCGCGCGGTGGAGGTCTTCAAGCTCAATGCGCTTGATCGGCAACGGCTGGCCGAAGCCGAGGAGGCCGAGCGCAAGCTCAAGGAGCAACGCACCACCGCCGTCGAGCAGTTGATTGCCGGCTTCGACAACAGCATGTCCGGCATCCTGCGCACAGTCAGCGCTGCCGCAACTGAACTGGACGCCACCGCGCAGAGCATGTTGCACACGGCGGAACTGACCAACAGCCAGGCGGCCAGCACTGCGGCTGCAGCTGAAGAGGCTTCGGTCAACGTGCAGACCGTCGCTTCGGCGACCGACGAATTGTCGGTCTCGATCCGGGAGATCAGTTCGCAAGTCACCCGCTCCACCGAGATTGCCGGTCAGGCCGTCGAGGAAGCGCAGGCCACCAACGATCGCGTCCGTGGTCTGGTCGACGCTGCCCAGCGCATCGGCGATGTGGTGAAACTCATCACCGACATTGCCAGCCAGACGAACCTGCTCGCGCTGAACGCCACCATCGAGGCGGCTCGGGCCGGCGAAGCCGGCAAGGGTTTTGCCGTGGTCGCCAGCGAGGTGAAGAATCTCGCCAATCAGACAGCGAAGGCGACCGAGGAAATCGCCACCCAGATCGCATCGATGCAGCAGGCCACCAGCGAAGCTGCAACGGCGATCACCGGCATCGGCTCCACGATCGGCAGCATCAATGAAATTGCCACCTCCATCGCCTCGGCGATCGAGGAGCAGGGCGCGGCAACCGGCGAGATCGCCCGCAACGTCCAGGAAGCGGCGCGCGGCACCGAGGTGGTGACCATCAACATCACCGACGTCAGCCGTGGCGCCACGCAAACCGGGTCAGCTGCCACCCAAGTTCTGGGAGCGGCAGGCGAACTCTCCCGCCAGTCAGAGATGATGAAGACCGAAGTGGAACGGTTCCTGACCGGTATCCGCGCCGCCTAGGTCGTCGGCGGTCACAGAGGCGCATCGGCAAGAGGTTATCGGCGCAAGGCCGGTAACCTCTCTCGCTCGACCTGCTGAAAAAGTGGTGAGTTGCCGCATCGACTTTGCGTGGCGGTCTCTTTGACGGCTTTGATGATGTAGTCCTGAATGAACCTGAGGACCGGCAACATTGCCTTCATTCTACCTGGTCGGCAGCACAGGGCTTACCTGGAAGCGTCAATGGTCCAGATGTCGGAAGCCCTGCCGCGCTTCCTGAACGACGAGTTCATATTTTGGCTTGATATCGGAATCCGGCGTTCTAAGGTCGGCGCCCAACTCGACCGAATTGGACAGTCGATACAAAGGCCGCAACGAACATAGCCGCTCGCCGAGAGCGGCGTGCTGCCCAGAACAGCAGGCAGTTGCGATGATTTCGAATTTTTTGGAAAACAACAAGGTGGCGGAGGGGATGGGATTCGAACCCACGATAGGGCTTTAAACCCTATGACGGTTTAGCAAACCGTTGCCTTCAGCCACTCGGCCACCCCTCCAGCCAGTGCGGCGTCCCGTGGGGCACCGCTGGCGTGGGGAGGTTTCTAATGGCCAGCCGTACCCTTGTCAACGCTTACAGAGGCCGAAATCCGCTTTTCCTGAAAAACATCATAATGGGACAAATCTGTATAAAATTTTAGATACTTTTTAAGGTTCGTCGGTTATGATGCAACCATGAGCAACAAAAAGCCCAACAGAAAGCCCGGGTGACGCTCAATTCGGTCGTGCGAGGTCGATTCCGAAAGGCCCGCCCCACCGGACAGTGACGCCGCACCCCGATGCCGTGGAGGATTCGATGACCCTGTCACGCCGTTGCGCCGAAACGCTGATCGATCTTGTCGAGATCAAGCTGAGCTGCCTGGAAATCACCGACCGCGAAGACCAGCGGGAGAAGGAACTGCTGCAGCGCTGCGTTCAGGAACTGAATGCCGAACTGCGCGGTGAGAACGGGGCCCTCGCCAACTTCGCGGCTCCCAAGCGCCGCGGCCGCCGGCCCAAGCATCTCCAGTTCCACGAACTGCACGTCGCCTGATCCGCTGCCCCGGCCGACCGCCTGGTCCGTACCGCCAGTTCAGGTCAGTGCCGGCTCCTCGGCTGGCATCGCATGAATCGCCGGTGCTTCACGGGGCAGCAGGATGGTGAAGCGGGTCCCCTGCCCCGGCCAGGACTGGACGGACACCGTACCGCCCAGTGGACCGGTGACCGTGTTGAACACGATGTGCAGGCCAAGGCCCGAACCGCCCTGCCCCCGCTTTGTGGTGAAGAAGGGATCAAACACCTTCGACAGATGTTCCGGTGCGATGCCGGCGCCGTCGTCGATGAAGTCGATTCGCACCCGCTCGGTCCCATCCGGCTGCGCGGTGATCCGGATCGTGCCGGCCGGCCTATCCCCCGTCCGGTCGCCGTCGCCATAGGCGTGGACGACGGCATTGATCACCAGATTGGTCAGCACCTGCCCCAGGGCGCCGGGGAAGCTGTCCATCGTCAGTTCGTCGTCACACTCCACCGCCACCTTCAGGTTCGTGCGCTTCAGCCGCGGGCGGAGCGAGAACAGCAGTTCGCGGATATAGCTGCCCAGTTCGAACACCCGCCGGTCGCCGGAAGACTGGTCGACCGCCACCTGCTTGAAGCTCTGCACCAGCGAGGCGGCTCGGTCGATGTTGGCCATCAGCAGGCGGCTGCTCTCGCTCAACCCATCCAGGAACTCCAGGAATTCCGACCGGCGCAGGGTGTTGCCGGTGAAACGGTCGCGCAGGATCTGCGCCTGTTCGCCGATGTGGCTGGCCGCCGTCAGGCCGATGCCGATGGGCGTGTTGATCTCGTGCGCGACACCCGCCACCAACTGGCCGAGCGAGGCCATCGTTTCGGCCTGGATCAGGCTTTCCTGTGCCTCGCGCAGGTCCGCCAACGCCTGCTCCGCCTCCTCCCGCGCCTGAACCATCGCCGACTCGGCGGCCTTCCGGTCGGTGATGTCGTAAAGCCAGGTCAACAGGGCCGATTCGCCGTCCAGTTCGATGCTGTTCCAGGACGACAAAACCCAGACGACGCTGCCGTCGGGCCGGCGGAAACGGATTTCGGCATTGCGGAAGGGTCCTTCGCGGTCGAATCGGGCGATCAGCGCGGCGCGGTCGGCGGGATCGGCATAGAGATCGGCCACCGGCGTGCGCATCAACTCGGTCCGGCTGCGCCCCATCAGCCGCACGGATTGGGCATTGCAGAACAGCCAGCGGCCATCGCGGGTGGTGACGTTGACCGCGATCGGCGCCGCCTCCATGATCTTCAGCAGCCGTTCCTCGCTGGCGCGCAGCCGCTCCTCCTGCCGGCGGGCTTCGGTGATGTCGGTCATGATGCCGGCATAGCGCACTGCCCGCCCGGTCTCGTCGCGAAAGGCGCGGCCCTTGGCGGCGATCCACACCCAGCCGCCGCCCTCGTGGCGCAGGCGGTAGGAATAGGCGTAGCTGGTCGTCTCCCCCGCCAGATGCGAGGCAATGTGGGCCAGCACCCGCTCGCGATCGTCCGCGTGCAGCCGCTTTTCCCAGAAGTCCGGCGGCATCGGCGGCCGCGTGCGATAGCCCAACATACGCGGGAAGGTATCCGACCACCAGCAGGTGCCGGCTACCAGATCGGCATCCCACACGGCGGCGCCGGTCGCCTCCAGAGCCATCTCCAGCCGTTCGCCGATGTCCGGTTCATGGATGGCCGGTCCCGGCGCAGTGTGCCGGCGGGCGGACCGACGCCCGGCGAGAAGGCCCAGCAGCATCCCCAGCAGACCACCGGCGGCAACACCCGCCAGCGCCACCATCTCCGGTTCTGCCGCCATGGAACCTCCGCCGTTTCCAGCACTGTGGCGATAGTAACCGGGAAAATTCAACTGGGGCTTTTCCGCATCGCCGCGCGTCACCCAAGAAAAAAGCCTCTCCCGCGGGGGAGAGGCTTTCTTTCGGACAATACGGCGATTGCGCACCGCCAAAGGGGTGCGGTCGCTTACCCCTTCAGCTTCTTGGTGAGAATCTCGTTGACCATCGCCGGGTTGGCCTTGCCCTGCGTCGCCTTCATCACCTGACCGACGAAGAAGCCGAACAGCTTGTCCTTGCCGCTGCGGAATTCCGCCACCTTGTCGGGATTGGCGGCCAGAACGGCGTCGATCGATCCTTCGATGGCGCTGGTGTCGGTGACCTGCCGCAGACCCTTCTTCTCGACGATGTCGGCAGCCTTCTCGCCGGTCTCGAACATCGTCTCGAACACTTCCTTGGCGATACGGCCGGAAATGGTGTTGTCGGCGATCAGGTCGATCAGCCCGCCGAGATTCTCGGCGGACACCGGGCTCTCCTCGATCTCCTTGCCGGCCTTGTTCAGATAGCCGAACAGTTCGCCGGTGACCCAGTTGGACGCCAGCTTCGGATCGCGGCCCTTCGCCACCGCCTCGAAATAGTCGGCCTTCGACTTCTCCGACACCAGCACGCCGGCGTCATAGACCGACAGCTTGTAGTCTTCGATGAAGCGGGCCTTCTTGTCGTCCGGCAGTTCGGGCAGCGTCTTCTTGATGTCCTCCACCCAGTCCGCATCGAGTTCGAGCGGCAGCAGGTCGGGATCGGGGAAATAGCGGTAGTCGTGCGCCTCTTCCTTCGACCGCATGGAGCGGGTCACGAACTTGGTCGTGTCCCACAGCCGGGTCTCCTGGTCGATCTTGCCGCCTTCCTCGATGATCTCGATCTGGCGGCGCGCCTCATACTCGATGGCCTGCATGACGAAGCGGATCGAGTTGACGTTCTTGATCTCGCAGCGGGTGCCGAAGGGGTCGCCCGGCTTGCGCACCGACACGTTGACGTCGCAGCGCATGGAGCCTTCCTCCATGTTGCCGTCGCAGGTGCCGAGATAGCGCAGGATCGACCGCAGCTTGCGCACGTAGGCGCCCGCCTCCTCCGAGCTCCGCATGTCGGGTTCCGACACGATCTCCATCAGCGCCACGCCCGACCGGTTCAGGTCGATGTAGGTCTTGGACGGGTGCTGGTCGTGCAGCGACTTGCCGGCGTCCTGTTCCAGGTGCAGGCGCGTGACGCCGACGGTGCGGCTGGTGCCGTCCGGCAGGTCCAGCACGATCTCGCCCTTGCCGACGATCGGCTGCAGGAACTGGCTGATCTGGTAGCCCTGCGGCAGATCGGCGTAGAAGTAGTTCTTGCGGTCGAAGACCGAGTTCAGGTTGATCTGCGCCTTCAGGCCCAGCCCCGTCCGGACCGCCTGTTCGACGCAATATTCGTTGATGACGGGCAGCATGCCGGGGAACGCGGCGTCGACGAAGCTGACCTGGCTGTTCGGCGCGGCCCCGAATTCGGTGGCGGAGCCGGAGAACAGCTTCGCGTTCGAAATCACCTGGGCATGGACCTCAAGCCCGATCACGACTTCCCAATCGCCCGTTTCACCCTGGATGTACGACATCGTTCCGCTCTTCGACGTTCACGGCACGGGACGGGCCATGGACCGCCGCGAAAACGGGCGCCCCGGCCATACCCTTGGAATCCTGTTTCTTCTAACGCCCTTTGCGCCCGCGCGCACGCTTTATCGCGCCGCGGCTTTCCTACCTCCATTGTGCGGCCCGCCACAGACGTTCCGTTAACCCTCGGGCAAGCTTTGACCGCCACGCTGAACAGGTAGAGCGGGGAGGTCGTGATGTCGGTTCAAGCGCTGGTGCGGAAGATTGGGTTCGGTGTGGCTCTGGGCGGGCTGGTGATGGCAGGTGCCGCGATCAGCCATGCCGCCACCCAGCCGGCCGCCACGCGCCCGGCCAGCGTCTCGCTCGCCCCGGTGACCGTCAACCCGGCGCCCGCGGCTCCGGCCTCCGCCGAGTTCCCCGACGCCATCCTGTCGCGCAGCGATCAGGGCGATGCCACGGTCCTGCGGCTGGACGGCATCATCACGCCGGGGGCGGAGCGCCGCTTCGTCGACGCCCTGCACGCCCTGCCCGCAAGCCGTCCGGTGGTGGTCGAACTGTCGAGCCCCGGCGGCTTCACGGCGGCGGGATACCGCATGATCGACGCGGTGCTGGCAGAGCGCCAGGGCGGCCGTCCGATCGCTACCCGGGTGCGCGACGGCGACTCTTGCGAAAGCATGTGCGTCGGCCTCTATCTGGCCGGCTACCCCCGCTATGCGGCCCCCCGCGCCGAGTTCATGGTCCATGCCCCGCGCATGGCGGAGAACGGCCGGATGACCATGCGGTCCACCCAGGCGATGGTGCAGCGGCTGGTGTCGCTCGGCGCCTCCCCGGCCTGGATCCAGCGCGTGACGGCGGCGGGCGGCTTCTCCGGCACCCGCGACTATCGCGAGACCGCCGACCGCCTGACCGCCGACGGCGCCAACATCGTCACCGACCTGCTGCGCTGACCGGCTCCTCCGCTACCATTTCCGGCGAGCGGCCGACGATCCGCTCATAGACCTCCGGGTCGGTCGCCCCCTCGGTCCCGAACACCAGCACCCGGGCGTCGGGCGCAAGGCCGAGCGCGAGCCGTACATCGTCATGTGCCGCGGCGCAGAGCAGCCCGGCCAGCCCGGCCACGCCCGATTCGCCCGCCACGATCGGCCGGCCGCCATGCTTGCCGTCGGCCAGCTTGCGCATGGCGGTGACGGCGCCCTCGTCGGGAATCGTCAGGAAATCGTCGGCTCCGCGCTCCAGGATTGCCCAGGCCAGCAACGAGACCTCGCCGCAGGCGAGCCCGGCCATCACCGTGTCCAGGTCGCCCTCCGACCGCGTCGGACGGCCGGCGACGGCGCTCTGGTACAGGCAGTCGGCGTTGTGCGGCTCCACCACCACGAAGCGCGGACGCTGGCGCCCCCAGCTTTCCCACAAATGGCCGCAGACAGCCGCCGGCAGGCTGCCGACGCCGCCCTGTACGAAGACGTGGGTCGGCCGTTCGCTGGCGGGGAGTTGCGAGATCGCCTCCTCCACCATCACGGTGTAGCCCTGCATCACGTCGCGCGGGACATCCATATAGCCGGTGTAGGAGGTGTCGGAGACGACGAACCACCCATGCTCCGCCGCTTCGGCGGCGGCCCGGCGCACGGCATCATCGTACGGTCCGTCCACCACAACCACCCGCGCCCCGTACGCCTCGATCGCCGCACGGCGTCCGGGCGAGCAGGCGGCCGGCACATACACGACGCAGTTGCAGCCGAACACCTGCGCGCCCCAGGCCACCGAACGGCCGTGGTTGCCGTCGGTCGCGGTGGTCACGGTCAGTGTACGCGTCACCTGGGCATAGCGGCCGACGACGAGATCCAGCGCCGTCACCGGCACGCCCGGCACCCGCGCCGTCACCTCCCGCGCCAGCAGCCGGAGCACGGCATAGGCGCCGCCCAGCGCCTTGAAGCTGCCCAGCGCGAAGCGGGCGCTTTCATCCTTGTACCAGAGCCGGTCGATCCCGGCCTCCCGCGCCAGACCCGGCAGGGAGCGCAGCGGCGTCGGAGCGTAGCCGGGCCAGGCGCCGATCTCCGCCATCGCCTCTTCGAAGGCGGCGCGGCTCAGGATTGCGCGTTCGGATGGGCCGTAGGCCCGCTCATGGTCGGCGCGCGGGTTCGAATGGAGGCGCGGCAGGCAGGAGGATGGGGAGACCGCTTGGTGGGGCATGGCTTCGCTCTCCGGGCCGGCCGGTGGGCGACGCCGTCCGCGACGGCACATCCCGCGACCGCGAACAACGAGACCAGATGCCATCGCCCGCCGTCAAGACTCCAGCGTGAGCGCGGCTGCTACCGAATGAAGCATCGACAGAATAAACGACGGCGAGGAAGGAATGCGGCGGTCAGCGCTTCCATTCGCGGCTGGACTTGATGAAGTCGGTCAGGGTAACGCCGATCTTGTCGTCGATGATCGCCACTTCGCCGCGGGCGACCAGAACGCCTTCGACATAGACGTCGGTCGGATCCTTCAAATGGCGGTCGAGTTCGACGACGGCGCCGCGGCCAAGCTTCAGCAGGTCGCGGACGCGGAGCATGGCGGTGCCGATGACGACCTTGATCTCCACCGGCGCGTCGCCGATGGCGAAGGACGAGGCATCGCCGTCGTTGGGATCGGGCGCGCCGAGCAGGTCGTCGATGTTGGCCATGGATGTCCAAGCTCCCGCGCCGCGAGGGGGCGCCATTTACACGAACGGCTTACTCTACACCCCGGACGGGTGGGCGGGCAACGCCACCGACCGGCGGGTTTTGCGACAAGATTGGGCTTTCCCCGCCCCGGAGCTTCGCCCAAACTGTCGGACCGCCCGCCACGGCGGGCATCCGCCATCTTGCCGGATCATTCGTTACGATTGAGTAACGACGTCTGCAACGCAATGGCAGCGACCAACTGGAACCGGGTTCACCGTGATGACCGACAGCAGCAATTCCCCGCTTGTGGACGTTTCCTGGCTGAAAAGCAGGCTCGACAGCCCCGGCATCGTCGTCCTGGACGTGCGGACCCCGCCGAACGACGGCTTCATTCCGGGAGCGGTTCATTCCGACTATGCAACAGCTGGCTGGCGGACTGTGGTCGGCGGAGGGGCCGGAATGCTGCCGGAACCGGCAGTGCTGGAGGGGCTGATCGGTGGTCTCGGCATCGGCAATGGCGACCATGTGGTCCTGGTGGCGGCCGGCGCCAACGCGTCTGACATGGGCAACGCCACCCGCGTCTACTGGACCTTCAAGATGCTGGGCCACGAGGCGGTGTCGGTTCTGGACGGCGGTTTCGCCGCCTGGACCGCGGCCGGCGGTCCGGTTAAGCCGCTGCAGGCGGAACGCAAGCCGGCGACCTTCACCGCGCATCCGCGCACCGATCTGCGCGCCACCGTGGCGGATGTTGAGGCGGCAATGAAGGAAGGAACCGCGCCGCTGCATGATGCCCGCTCCGCCGAGCAGTTCGCCGGCAAGGCCAAAAGCCCGCAGGCCCGTGCCGCCGGCACCATCCCTGGCGCCGTCAATCTGGACATCGCCCCGCTCTTCTCCGCGGCGGACCATCGCTTCGCTTCGGCCGAAACGGTGAAGGCGTTGGCCGGGCAGGCCGGGCTGCCGCTGCAGGACCAGCCCATCACCTTCTGCAACACCGGCCACCTCGCCTCGGTGTCCTGGTTCGCGCTGAGCGAGATCGCCGGCGTGCCCGGCGTTCGGCTCTATGACGGCTCCATGTCGGAATGGAGCGCCGACCCGGAACGTCCGCTGCAGAGCGAGGGCTGACTCACGACTTGGCGCGACGGCGGCGCAGACGGCCAATGTCGCTGCGCCGCACCAGCCCCAGCAGCACGGCAGCGATGGCGTAGACCGCCAACCCGACCACCGCCAGCACCAGCAGCCCACCCAGCCGCTCGAATAGCCCGGTGGCACCCAGCCAAGGCGCCAGCCGTTCGGTCGCCAGCCACAGGACGCCGGCCATGGCGGACGCTGCGAGCACCATGCGCGGCAGGTTGCGGGTCAGGCGCGCATCGGCCCGGAACAGGCCGCGCCGGTGCAGCAGCAGCGCCAGCAGACCGGCATTCACCCAGGCGCCGACGGAGGTGGCGACCGCAAGCCCGACCTGGGCCAGCGGCCCCATCAGCGCAAGCTTCAGCGCCACATTGATGCCGACCGCCACCAGCGCCACCCGCACCGGCGTCGCCGTGTCCTGACGGGCATAAAATCCGTTGACGAGGCTGCGGATCACCACGAAGGCCGGCAGACCCAGCGCATAGGCCTGCAGGGTGAGGGCGGAGGCCGCGGCGTCCGACGGGCCGAAGGCGCCGCGCTGAAACAGCACCGACAGGATCGGCGTGCCCGCGACCAGGAAGGCGATGGCCGCCGGCAGGGTCAGCACCAGCGACAGCTCGATGGCCCGATTCTGGCTGTCGACCGCGCCGGCTTCGTCACCGCTCTTGATCCGCCTGGACATTTCCGGAAGCAGAACGGTCCCGACGGCGATGCCGATCACCCCCAGCGGCAGTTGGTTCAGCCGGTCGGCATAATAGAGGTAGGACACCGCACCCGTCGGCAGGGCCGAGGCGATCAGCGTGTCGGCGAACAGGCTGATCTGCGTGAGGCCCGACCCCAACGCCGCCGGCCCCAGAACCGTCAGGAAGCGCTTCACGTCCGCCGACAGGCGCGGCATCACCGGCCGCAGGGTCATGCCGGCCCGCCGCGCATCCCAGGCCAGATAGAGATACTGCGCGACGCCCGCCGCCAGGACGCCCCAGGACAGCGCATGGCCGGCACTGGGCATCAGCGGGGTTCCCACCACCAGCGCCGCGATCAGGCAGAGGTTCATCAGGATGGGTGCTGCGGCAGCCGCCCCGAAGCGGCTCATGCTGTTCAGCACGCCGCCATAGAGCGACACCAGCGAGATGAGCAGCAGGTAGGGGAAGGTGATGCTGGTGAACAGCACCGCCAGCCGGAACTTCTCCGGGTCGTCGGCGAAGCCGGGGGCGAAGACCGTCATGAACTGCGGCATGAAGGCCAGCACCGCCAGCAGCAGCACCATCTGCACGATGACCAGCAGGGTCATCACCTCGTCGGCGAACCGGCGGGCGGATGCTGCGCCGTCCTGCACCAGCTTGCCCGAGAACAGCGGCACGAAGGCGGAGTTGAAGGCGCCCTCCGCGAACAGGGCGCGGAAATGGTTCGGCAGCCGGAAGGCGACGAAGAAGGCGTCGGCCACCGGCCCGGCACCGAGCAGCGCCGCGGTCAGCACGTCGCGCAGGAAACCGAGCACCCGGCTGGCCAAGGTCAGGCCGCCGACGGACAGGATATGACGGAACACGATGGCTGGGTCGCTCTTGTGGTGCAGGTTTAGCCCGGCGGCATCCTAGCGATGCGCCCGCGTTCGTCATAGGATCGCGACCCGCATTCGTCCAGAACGCATCTTCCGACATCACAGGCCGAAGGCCCCGACATGCCGCAGCAGCAAGCCCTCCCCCTGACCTATCTGGAAGCCGGCGAAGCCAATGGCGGAACGCCGATGCTGGTCCTGCACGGCCTGTTCGGCTCGGCCCGCAACTGGCAGACGCTGGCCCGCCGCTTCGGCGAATCGCGCCGGGTCTATGCGCTGGACCTGCGCAACCACGGCGGCGCGCCCTGGGCCGAGGGCATGAGCTACCCGGAGATGGCGGCCGACGTGCTGCGCTTCCTGGACGACCGCGGCTTCGCCCGCGCCACCGTCGTCGGTCATTCCATGGGCGGCAAGACGGCCATGGCGCTGACCCTTGCCCATCCGGAGCGGGTGGAGCGGCTGGTGGTCGCCGACATCGCTCCCGTTGCCTACACCCACACCCACGCCCCCTACGTCGCCGCGATGAAGGCCGCGAAGCTGGAGGGCGTCACCCGCCGGCCGGAAGTGGAGGCGCAGTTGGCCGATGCCGTGCCGGAGGCGCCGCTGCGCTCCTTCCTGATGCAGAATCTGGTGCTGGAGAACGGCGTCTTCTCCTGGCGGATCAACCTCGATTCCATCGGCGCGAACATGGAGGGGCTGATCGGCTTCCCCGATTTCGCGGGCGCCCGATATGAAGGCCCTGCTCTGTTCATCGGCGGCGGCGCGTCCGACTATGTCCGGCCGGAGCATCACGACGCCATCCGCCGCCATTTCCCCAAGGCGGAAATCCGCATGATCGAGGGGGTCGGCCACTGGCTGCATGCCGAACGCCCGACCGAATTCGCGGCGATGGTGGAGGGATTCCTCTGATTTCCGCGGCAAAACTCCGCATTTTCGCGTGGTTGTAAGCCGAAGCAGATATTGCATCGCCCGGACGTCGGGGCTATCAAGCCTGCGCGCCCCAAAACGCGGCCCGCGACCATAACGCGGCTGCCTTTCCTCGAAGGATCGACCCACCATGAGCGTCATCACCGAGATTCACGCCCGCGAAATCCTGGACAGCCGCGGCAACCCGACCGTGGAAGTGGACGTTGCGCTGGACAGCGGCGCCTTCGGCCGCGCCGCGGTGCCGTCGGGCGCCTCCACCGGCGCCCATGAGGCGGTCGAGCTGCGCGACGGCGACAAGGGCCGCTTCGGCGGCAAGGGCGTGCTGAAGGCGGTCGAATCCGTCAACGGCGAGATCTACGACGCGCTCGCCGGCCTGGACGCCGACGACCAGCGCGCCATCGACCTCGCCATGATCGACCTGGACGGCACCGAGAACAAGGGCCGCCTGGGCGCCAACGCCATCCTGGGCGTGTCGCTGGCGGTCGCCCGCGCCGCCGCCGAGGATGCCGGCCTGCCGCTCTACCGCTATGTCGGCGGCGCCTTCGCCTCGCTGCTGCCGGTGCCGATGATGAACATCATCAACGGCGGCGCCCATGCCGACAACCCGATCGACATCCAGGAATTCATGATCATGCCGGTGGGTGCCGAAACCGGCGCCGACGCCATCCGCATGGGTTCCGAGATCTTCCAGTCCCTCAAGAAGAAGCTGAAGGACGCCGGCCACAACACCAATGTCGGCGACGAGGGCGGCTTCGCCCCCAACATCGGCTCCACCGACGAGGCGCTCGGCTTCGTCATGAAGGCCATCGAGGCCGCCGGCTACAAGCCGGGTGACGACGTCATGCTGGCGCTCGACGCCGCCTCGACCGAGTTCTTCAAGAACGGCAAGTACGAGCTGGCCGGTGAGGGCAAGTCGCTGTCGCCGGAGCAGATGGTCGCCTACTGGTCCGATCTGGTCGGCCGCTTCCCGATCATCTCGATCGAGGACGGCATGGCGGAGGACGATTGGGAAGGCTGGAAGGCGCTGACCGACGCCATCGGCAACAAGGTGCAGCTGGTCGGCGACGACCTGTTCGTCACCAACCCCAAGCGTCTGGCCCAGGGCATCAAGCAGGGCGTCGCCAACGCCATCCTGGTCAAGGTCAACCAGATCGGCACGCTGTCGGAGACGCTGGAAGCGGTCGATATGGCGCACAAGGCCGGCTACACCGCCGTGCTGTCGCACCGTTCGGGCGAGACCGAGGACAGCACCATCGCCGATCTCGCCGTCGCCACCAACTGCGGCCAGATCAAGACCGGCTCGCTGAGCCGTTCGGATCGTCTCGCCAAGTACAACCAGCTGATCCGCATCGAGGAGCAGCTGGGCGTCGCCGCCCGCTTCGCCGGCCGCGGCATCCTGAAGGCTTGATGGTCTTAGGGTAGGAAAAAGCCCCTCTCCGGGAAGCCGGAGAGGGGCTTTTTTCATGGCTGGGTGCGGGCTTCGGGTGCCCCCTCCCCGACCCTCCCCCGCTCTCGGCCGGCCGAAGGCCGGTCCGATCGCGGGAGAGGGAGTAAAGCGCGAGAGCGGCAGAGTTCCCTCTCCCACCGAAGGTGGGGGAGGGTTAGGGAGGGGGCACCACCCGCCGAACCTCACTCCCCGGCGAGCGCGCCGATCATCTTGCGGACGGCGGTCATCTGGAAGCCGCCCTTGCGGGCGAAATCGTAGCCGGTGTAGCCGAACCAGTCCCAGCAGGCCTTGGGGTTGGAGGACGGCTTGGCGTTGGCGTCGATCTGCGGGTACAGCACGACGATGTTGTTGACGTCGGCCCAGCGGTTGTAGCCGGCATTCACGGCGAAATGATCGCCGATCAGGTTCGACGCCATCTTGCAGCCATGGAAGGCGACATGGATGCGGCAGGTCTGCTTGCCGCCCTCGCAGGCTTCCGGAACATAGATGTAGCCGGTCTTGGCCATGCCGCTGCGGCTGGTGTCGCCGACGAAGGGGGCCTGGTTGAACAGCTGCGGCTGCCGGGCCGCGGCGGGGGCGTTCGGGGTCTTGGCGTCGGCGTAGAAGAAGCGGACGATGGCTCCCGCCTGGTCGTACTGGCAGTTGTTGATGTATTCGCTCTTCTCATCCTCTTTCGGGATGAAGTCGCAGGCGGCGCCATAGCCGTCGGTGATGTAGGCATGCGCCGCTTTCGGGAGCTTCACATAAGTGAAGTTGGCGTCCGCCACGCCCAGCGCCTTGTAGAACTGCTCGGTGGCGTCGGCGACCGGGCGCTTCACCGTCAGGTCGTTGTCGCCGTTGAACAGGTAGATCTTCGACTGCGCCATGTTGGACAGCGAATCGATGTCCTTCGACTTCTCGCGGGCCTTGGCGTTGGCGACCAGCGCGTCGACATTCGGCGCGCCCATCGCCACGTCCATGCAGCGCTTCAGCGCCACCACCGCCGGGGCGATGCCGCCTTCCGACACCTCGGCACAGGCATAGGGGCCGCCGGCGACGAGACCGGCCGCCTTGACCAGACCCGAATAGGCGACCTGGAACTGGCCGGCCATGTAGGCGCCGGAGGAAATGCCGGACACCGTGGTCTGCGCCGGATCGATCTTCAGCCTCAGATCGGACAGCTTGATCTGAGCGCTGTTTTGCGCCGCAGCGGGAAGCGGCGCGAGAGCGACGAACACCGCCAGCGCCGATTTCAAAATGACTTTATTGGAAATGGTCATGGGAGGGTCACCTTTGCCCTGCAAGGGTTGTCAACATCGCATGGACAGCGGCGATCTGCGCCCCGCCCTTCGTCGCGTAATCCGTCCCCGTCGTGCCGATCCAGTCCCAGCAGGCGATCGGGTCCGCCGAACGGCGGGGCGACAGCTGCGGGTAGAGCACGATCAGATTGTTGTTGGCCGCCCAGCGGTTGAAGCCGGCGCCGGTGGTCACCGCGTCGCCGACCTCCGCCGCGGACTGGCGGCATCCATGAAAGACGATGTGCACGGCGCAGGCCGATCCCCCCGCACAGGCCGGCGGCACATAGACGTAGCCGGCCGGCGCCAGACCGGTCCGTTCCGGATCGCCGAAAGGCGTCTGGTCGAAGGGGCTGGCCGCCGGCAGATCCGGGGCAGGCGGATTCAGGCCGCCATAGATATGCGACAGGATCCGTCCGGCCTGGTCGTAGTCGCCGCAGGCGTTGACGTAGGGGCTGCGGTTGGCGTTGCAGTCGTTGGGCGCGCCCGGTGAGATGAAGCCGTTGCCGGCCTCCAGACCCGCTTCCAGGCGGATCCGGTTCGCCGGGACGCGGGCGGCGCGGTAGAAGGCCTCTGCCTCCTCCACCGCCTTGCGGTTCACCACCATGTCGGCACGTCCGCTAAACAGGTAGACCTGGGCCTCCGGCAGACGGTCGAGCGGATCGATCGCCCCGGCGGCGGCCAGCGGCTGCGCCGCCTCGTACAGCGACTGCCCGCGCGGCCAAAGCGCGTTGCCCTGCATGCAGGACGCCGCCAGCAGTGGATTCTCCGCGGCACAGAGGAAGGGGCCGCCGGCAACCAGGCCGACGCCCGTGATCTCGGTGGAATGGGCGACATGGAACTGGAGCGCCATGAAGGCACCCGCCGCCAGCCCCGACGCCGAGCTCTTCTCGATGACGACCTTGCGCGGCAGGAGCGGCGGTACCGGCTCACCGGCCCTGGCGCCCGGCCCGTCAGCGAAAACAGCAAGCAACGTCAGCGCCGCAATCCATGCAACCAGGAAATTCCGGGCCTGCCGATTCGATGCCACCTGATACGCCCCATCCGCGGTATTCGATGCGGAAGGTAGCAAGGGAACGACATTTGTCTACCGAAAAGGATTCGACGCCATCCGATGCACGCGCATGCAGGACGCTTCACAACCGGAAGGCTTCCGAATGGTGCTCAATGCCTTTCGGTGGGCACGGAAAAGGCCGGCGGAGCCCCAGCCCCGCCGGCCTTCCATCATCGGTCGCCGAATCGGCGGCTTCAGCCGCGCAGATAGGCCAGCACGTTCTCCGGCGAGGATTCGCCGTAGGGATCGCCGTTCTCGCCGTCGTCGTTGATGCCGGGCTCCTCGAACCACTTCTCGACAACGCCGTCCTTGACCACCATGGCGTAACGCCAGGACCGGAAGCCGAAGCCCAGATGATCCTTGTCGATCAGCATGCCCATGCGGCGGGTGAAGTGGCCCGATCCGTCGGGGATCAGCTTGACCTTCTTCAGGTTCAGGCTCTTGCCCCACTGGAACATGACGAAGGCGTCGTTGACGCTGAGGCAATAGACCTCGTCGACGCCGAGATCCTTGAACTCGTCGTAAAGCCGTTCGAAGGCCGGGCATTGCTCGTTGGAGCAGGTCGGCGTGAAGGCGCCGGGCAGGGAGAACAGAACGACGCGCTTGCCCTGGAAAAGTTCGTCGCTGGCCACGTCCTGCCAGCGGAACGGATTGGGGCCGTCCACGCTTTCGTCGCGCACACGGGTCTTGAACACCACCGAGGGGACCTTGCGCCCTTCCATCCTCATCTCCGAATATGGTTTCGACTGTGTCGGCCAATGGGGTGAGCCGCGCCGCATCCGCACCCTCCGGGTCCGACGCCGGCCACGATAACGGCTCCCCCCGCCTCCTCCAACCGGCAATAAGTCATGCACCCCCTTCCGGCAAAATGCCGCAAGTCTGACCGTAAGAGCAGCCAAGACAGGGGTAGAGCTGCGCAAAAGTGGTGGCATCCCGTGGCAATCCTGTGACGCCCCCGGATGTTAAGGTCCCATTTACCAAGATCGCGTTCCCTAAGCTCGCCTGCATCCAGTGGGCACTGTGCCGACCGGTGACAATTGGAGGGCTGTTTATGCCTATTTCGACCAAGTCCAACACTACGCAAGGGACCGGCATCGATAAGCCGGAAGCGGCTTTCAACCGCGGCTATTTTACCAGGGTACTTGTTAGTACATTTATCTTCAGCGCCACCATCAATGCTCTGATGCTGGCAATGCCGCTTTATTCGCTTCAGGTGTTCAGCCGGGCCATTCCGTCCGGCAACTACGACACCCTGGTCATGCTGACCCTCATCGTGGTCATCGCGCTGACGCTGAGCGGCGTGCTGGAAATGGTGCGCTCGCGCCTGCTGGCCCGTGCCGGCAACGCGCTGGAGGTGCGGTGGCGCCGCCGGCTGACCGCCGACGCCCTGGACGCCGCCGGCCGCGGCCGTCCGGACAATGGCCCGCTCGCCGACCTGATGGAGCTGAAGGGCGCCTTCGGCCGTCCGTCGCTGCCGGCGCTGATGGACCTTCCCTGGGCTCCGCTCTACGTCATCGGCATCTACGTGATCCATCCGATGCTGGCGCTGGTCCTGGTCGTGTCGATGGCGATCATGGCGGTGATGGGCTGGATCGGCTATGTGGCCGTCAAGGACGTCAATGACGAGAGCAAGCTGCCGGCCGGCCGCGCCCAGAAGCTGTTCGAGGCCCTCGCCTCCCGCTCCGACACCGTGCGCGGCCTGCGCATGGGCGATACCGCGCTGGATGCCGTCAACCGCGACTTCCTGACCGCCAGCGCCCTGCAGAACCAGGGCTACGAGCGCAGCGCCTCCATCGGCGCCGCCACCAAGTGGGTCCGCATGGTCCTGCAGATCGCCGTGACGGGCATCGGCGCCTGGCTGGTGATCGAGCAGCACCTGTCCTTCGGCGGCATGATCGCCACCTCGATGCTGGTCGGCCGCGGCCTCGCCCCGATCGAACAGACCGCCGGCGCCTGGGGCGGGCTGGTCCGCTCCGCACAGGCCGTCCGCCGCCTGCTGCCGCTGCTGAAGCGCCTGTCGCGTGAGCCGGAGCGTCCCGCCGTCCCGGTGGAGAGCGAGCGCCTGACCGTCGAGAACCTGCTGTTCGTCTCCCCCCGCGACCAGAAGCCGATCCTGCGCAGCGTCAACCTGTCGATCGAGCCGGGCGAGACCGTCTGCATCGCCGGTCCCAACCGCTCGGGCAAGTCGGTCCTGGCCCGCCTGCTGGCCGGTGTCGCCCTCCCGTCGGCGGGAACGGTGCGGCTCGGCGGCCTGTCCGTCGCCACCCTGACCCCCGACGCTCCCGAACAGGGCATCGGCTACCTGCCGCAGCAGGTCGATCTCCTGCCCGGCAGCATCGCCGACAACATCGCCCGCTTCACCAGCGCCACCCGCGAACAGGTGGAAGAGGCCGCCAAGGCCGTCGGCATCCACGAGTGGATCGAAAGCCTCCCCATGGGCTACGAGACGGAGGTCAACGACCCGCTGTCCCCGATCACCGGCGCCAGCGCCCGCCTGATCGGCCTTGCCCGCGCCGCCTTCGGCCAGCCGCCGCTGATGGTGCTGGACGAGCCGACCGCCGGCCTGGACGAGCTGGGCATCAAGGCCGTCCGCGCCTTCGTGGCGGCCGCCAAGCAGCGCGGGGCGACCACCATCGTTATGACCCACGCCCCGGTCTTCGTCGATATGTCAGACCACACCTACGTCCTGAAGAACGGCATGGCGATGGAGCTGCCCCGTCCGGAGCAGCAGCAGGCCCAGCCCGGCGCCGTCAACCTCGCCCGCCTTCGCAATCTCGGCCCTCAGGCCGGTCCGTCCGCCGCCACGGCAGGGGCCGCCGGCTGACCGCCGGCACCGCCCCTGAGACCCGAGCATCCGGCCCCTTTTACCCGGCTGGCGACGCCCGACCCGACAGAGCCAAGGAAGTCCCATGACCACGATGACCACCAGTTTCCCCGCCCCGCTCTCCTCCGACACCGGTCCCGAGACCCCCGCCGGCAAGCCTTCGCGCAAGACCGCGACCATCACCTCGATCCATGCGCTGCGGGCGGCGATGCCGGAAACGGGCGTGCGCGGCCTGCTGCTGGGCGGCTTCCTGGTCCTGGCGGTCGGCTTCGGCGGCATGACCGGCTGGGCGGCGGTGGCCCCGCTGCACAGCGCCATCAGCGCCGTGGGCTCGCTGGCCCCGGAAACCGGCCGCAAGGTGGTGAAGAACACCGAGGGCGGCGTGATCAGCGCCATCCTGGTCAAGGAAGGCGACCGGGTCGAGGCGGGGCAGGTCCTGATGCGGTTGGACAGCACCGAGGCGCAGACCCGGCTGGAGATGCTGAACGTCGCCCTGTTCGACACGCTGGCGACCGAGGCGCGCCTGTCCGCAGAGATGTTCGAGAAGCCGGCGATCGAATGGCCGGCCGAGCTGGCCGCCCGCCGCGCCAAGGAGCCGGCGGTCGACAACGCCATGCGGAACCAGGAGAAGCTGTTCCAGGTTCGCCGCAACCAGCTGGAGACCGAGGCCAAGCTGACCCAGGACCGCATCGCCACGCTGGGCGACGAGGTGCGCAGCCTGGAACAGCAGCGCGCCTTCCTGGCCCGTGAGATCAAGCTGTCGGACGAGGACATCCAGATCACCCAGGGCCTGCTGGACCGCGGCAACTCCACCCGCACCAAGCTGGTCGCGGCTCAGAAGGAGAATGCCCAGCTGCACGCCCAGGACCATGCGCTGGAAGCCCGCATGTCCCAGTCGCGCCAGCAGGCGGTCGACGCCCAGGGCGATCTGGTCCGCCGCCGCAGCGACTTCCGCGAGAAGGTGCTGGTCGAGCTGGAAAAGTCCCGCGGCGACGCCCAGAAGCTGGTCGAGCAGATCCGTGACGCCAAGAACCGCCTGGACAACCGCACCATCAAGGCGCCGGATGCCGGCAACGTCGTGATCTACGGCCACCCGGCCGTCGGCGGCTCCATCACCGCCAACGAACCGGTGCTGGACATCGTCCCCGACGACAAGGCCCTGCTGGCCGAGGTCCGCATCCAGCCGAAGGACATCAAGTCGATGGCCGTCGACCTGCCGGTGAAGGTGCAGCTGACCGCCTATGACAGCCGCGTCGTCGGCACCATCGACGGCACCGTGTCCTACGTCTCGGCCGACCGCCTGACCGACAACGCCACCCGCCAGGACTATTATCTGGCCCGCATCCGCCTGAAGGACGCCGATAGCCACGAGGTTGGCCACCTGAAGATCAAGGCCGGCATGCCGGTGGAAGCCCGCATCGTGCTCTCCCCCCGCACCCCGCTGGACTACCTGATCCAGCCGCTGAGCCAGTCCTACGTGAAGGCGTTCATCCAGGAGTGATGGGTGGGAAGCTAGACCCCCACCCTAACCCTCCCCCGCTACGCAGGGGAGGGAACTCCGCTGCTCTCCCAAACAAGCACTTACCCCCTCCCCTGCCCAGCGGGGGAGGGTCGGGGTGGGGGCAATCGGAGCCGACACGCCCCACACAGAAAAGCCCCCGGCCATCCGGCACGGGGGCTTTTCCTTTACCCCAGACCCTCAGCTCCGCCCCGGCCGCAAATCCGGCCGTGGCGGGACCGCCATCGGGGTGGGAAGCGGTTCCGGCACCTGGATCGCCTCCGTCTGCTCCTTTGTGCGGCGAGATGCCGCACGGTCCTGCGCCAGACGGTCCATCGCCTGCTGGCGCTCCGCTTCCGTGGTCAGATCGGTCGGGCGCGCAGGCACGGTGCCCAGATTGGGATATTCCGTACGTTCACCGCTCATGCCGCGGATGGGCGACGTATTGTCGCTGACCGGCGAAGGCTGGCCAGTGACGGCGCCCAGAAGGCCGGTGTCCAGCGCCCGGTCGCTGCAGGCCGTCAGCCCGAAAACCATTGGCATTACAAAGATCAGGGTGCCGAACACCCGTCCGGTCGCCGCGATGCCCCGACCGCCTTCCTGACTGCCCGTCACCATCATCCTTCCCCGTGTCTGGCCGCGACGCCGCACTTGTGCGACGATCCGTGAAATGAAATGTTCACATCAGCGGTGTATGAGAGGTTCCGGATTTCTCCCGCACCGCACCAGAAGGCCGGACCGCCGCACGCCACCCACAGCGACATGGTGCAGAACGCCCGCTGATAACATCAACCGCAAGCCTGTATAGCCGCCCGTCCGCAAGGCCCAAAGCCCTATCTGGGCCATACGGACCATGGTGGCCGATACGACGTGACCGACGACGCGACACCCGCCCAAAGAAGAAGGACCGTGCACATGGCCGAGACCAAGGCCCCCCCTCAGGCTTCCACCCCGGCTTCCCCCCAGGTGCCCGACGTCAAGCTGCCCGACCCGGTCGAGATGTCGCGGGCGATGACCCGCATCGCCGAACAGAGCCAGCGGCTGGTTTCCGAATTCCTCGCGCGCCAGGCGTCCGACGGCGCCGGCCCGAAGAGCCCGGATCCGATGGGCGTCGGCCATGCCTTCCTCGAGATGACCACCCGCATGATGGCCGACCCGGCCAAGCTGATGCAGGCGCAGATGTCGCTGTGGCAGGACTACCTGACCCTGTGGCAGCGCACCACCCAGCGCTTCTTCGGGCAGGAGACGCAGCCGGTCATCGCCCCGGCCAAGGACGACCGCCGGTTCAAGGACGCCGCCTGGGACGAGAACACGCTGTTCGACTTCATCAAGCAGTCCTACCTGCTGAGCGCCCGGTGGATGCAGTCGACCGTCAATCAGGTCGAGGGGCTGGACGACCACACGGCCAAGAAGGTCGATTTCTACACCCGCCAGTTCGTCGACGCGATGGCGCCCTCCAACTTCGTCATGACGAATCCGGAGGTCCTGCGCGCCACCATCGAGAGCGGCGGCGAGAATCTGGTCAAGGGGCTGGAGCATCTGCTGAAGGATCTGGAGCGCGGCAAGGGCGAGCTGCGCATCTCCATGACCGACTACGACGCCTTCCAGCTGGGCAAGAACATCGCGGTCACGCCGGGCAAGGTCGTCTTCCAGACCAGCCTGATGCAGCTGATCCAGTACACGCCGACCACGCCGGACGTGAACAAGCGCCCGCTGATGATCGTGCCGCCCTGGATCAACAAGTTCTACATCCTGGACCTGCGCGAGAAGAACAGCTTCATCAAGTGGGCGGTCGACCAGGGCCACACCGTCTTCGTCCTGTCCTGGGTCAACCCGGACGAGACGCTGGCGGCCAAGGGCTTCGAGGACTACATGGTCGAAGGCCCGCTGGCGGCGCTGGACGCCATCCAGAAGGCGACCGGCGAGCGTGACGTCAACGCCATCGGCTATTGCCTGGGCGGCACGCTGCTGGCCTCGACGCTGGCCTACATGGCGGCCAAGAAGGACGACCGCATCAAGTCGGCGACTTTCTTCACCACCATGCTGGACTTCACCGAAGCCGGCGAGCTGTCCGTCTTCATCGACGAGGAGCAGCTGACCTTCATCGAAGGGCAGATGGCCGAACAGGGCTATCTCGACGGCTCCAAGATGGCGACCACCTTCAACATGCTGCGCGCCAACGACCTGATCTGGTCGTTCGTGGTCAACAACTACCTGCTGGGCAAGGATCCGTTCCCGTTCGACCTGCTGTACTGGAACGGCGACAGCACCCGCATGCCGGCGGCGATGCACAGCTTCTACCTGCGCAACATGTACCAGAAGAACATGCTGGCGCAGCCGGGGGCGGTGACGCTGAAGGGCGTTCCGATCGACCTGGGCAAGGTCAAGGTCCCGACGCTGTTCCTGTCGGCGCGCGAGGACCACATCGCCCCGTGGAAGAGCACCTACAGCGGCGCCCAGCTGTTCAGCGGCCCGGTCAAGTTCGTGCTCGGCGCCTCCGGCCACATCGCCGGCGTCGTCAACCCGCCGGCGGCCAACAAGTACTGCTACTGGACCAGCGACAAGCTGGCCAAGACCTCCGACGAGTGGCTGGAGAAGGCGACCCAGACCCCCGGCTCCTGGTGGCCGGAGTGGAACAAGTGGGTCGGCCAGTACGCCGACGGCAAGGTCCCGGCCCGGCAGCCCGGCGACGGCGCCCTCCCCGCCCTGGAAGACGCCCCCGGCTCCTACGTCAAGGTCAAGAACGAGTAAGCCCGACGAACGGGTTCCTATGATGAAGGCCCCTCTCCCGACCGGAGAGGGGCTTTTTCTTTGTCCGCCGAGCCGGCAGGGCAATCGATTTGACCCGGATCAAAGAGAGGTTTCCGGCAGTTTTGGCATGATCCTCCGACGCTTTCGGCAAGAAGGGATTGAAACGTCCTCACCCGCCGCCGAACAGGGGGCCGAAGTCAGCAGGATCCGATACCGGGCAGTTGAGACATGAGCTTGATTTTCTCTCCTGATTCCTTCCTCAGCATGCGGTCGACACAACGGAACATCAGCTCCCATCTTCTTGGGATCGTGGTCACCGCTTTGGTTTCGATGGCGCTGATTGCCATTGGCCTGGTCACCTACAACCTGTCGAGGCAGCGCGACTTCGCCGAAGCGGAAATGTCGGTGACCGCCCGCGCCCTGTCCGTCGCCCTCGACCAGCAGTTGCTCGTCACCAGGGCCGCGCTCGAGAGCATCGGCGCGGCGGTGAGCGAAGGCGGCAATCCGGAACAGCTCCGCCGCATCTCCCGAACCGTCCAGGCGATGCATCCCAACTGGTCGTCCGTGAGCCTGCTCGATGCCGATGGCGCCACGCTGTTCACCACCGCGGCCCCCTCTGGAGCCCCGGAGTCCCAGCCGGCCGATGTCGCCAGCCAGATCGCCGAGGTGATCGGCGGCGGACATCCCCAGGTCACCGGCCTGATGTACGACCCGGTTTCGAAGACCCCCGTCGCGGCGGTCCTGGTACCGGTCCAGGGCCGGGACGGCCGGCGCTTCGCGCTGGTGGCGGAGGTCGCGGCATCCAAATGGGAAGACCTGCTGCGCAACCAGCAGATCCCTGCGGGCTGGGTGGCGGGCATCGTCGACCGGAACGGCATCGTCATCGCCCGGACCCGCGCCAGTGAGCAGTATATCGGCAAGCCCGTCCGCGACTGGATGAGAGAGGCGATCCAGTCGGCACCCGAAGGACGGTCGGAAGGCCCCGCTTTGGAGGGAGAGCTTCTGTCCCTCGCCTTCTCGCGCTCCGCGGTTTCCGGCTGGACGGTGACCTTCGCGGCACCCGCCGCCTTCTTCGAGGAGCCGCTGCGCCGGTCGCTGTGGACCGGCATGGCGATCTGCGGCCTCGCACTCGGTGCCGCATCGCTGCTGGTCCTGCACTATGCCCGGCGGTTGTCCCGCTCCGTCGTCGGGCTGGCGCGGATGGCGGAAGCGATGCAGACGCCGGGCGCCACCCTGCCGCCGCCGCCGCCCGCCGACATGGAGGAATTGACTTCCGTCTATGACAGCATGAGGCAGGCGACCGACCAGCTGCGCAAAGCGGACGAACAACGGATGACCTCGATGCGCGAACTTCAGCATCGGGTGAAGAACGACCTGCAAGCGATCATGGCCCTGCTCGCGCTGGAAAGCCGGCAGAGCAAGAGCGACGAGACCCAACGCATCCTGAAGGAGTTGGAAGGCCGCATCGAAGCGCTCCGGCTCGTCCACAGCCGCCTGTACGAGGCCAAGCTGATCGGCCGGATCGAGTTGGGCGGGTATCTGCGCGAGCTGTGCGGAAACTCCGTCGCCCTGTATGGGCGCGGCCATGCCGTGGGCATCCGCTTCGAAGCGGCGGTCGACGAAATCCATGTCGACCACGACACCGCCGTCTCGCTCGGCCTGATCGCCAACGAGTTCATCACCAACAGCGCAAAGCATGCCTTCCCCGGCCGGGCCGGGACCATCAGCCTCGACCTTGCCGTGCCCGAACCGGGCGAAGTCCGCCTGCGGCTGTCGGACAACGGGGTCGGGCTGCCGCCGAACCGGACCCGGTCGTCCGGCATGCGGCTGATCTCGATGCTGGCCGGACAGGTGGGGGCGAAGCCGGAATGGGGCGCGGGGGCCGGCACCTTCCTGCGGCTTTCCTTCCGCGTCGAGGAGGAACGGGCGGCGGCGTGACGCGGAACCTCCGCCGCGGCCTCCCGGGGAGAGGTGCCGGTGGGGGCTCCCGGCGGGGGTTTTCCTGTCCGGGCCAATCCGATAGTGTTACGCACGCGCACGTTAAGGGTTTGTTTGCCCTTTTCACGCCACCTAAGGCCTGCGCACATTCGCACGCCCCGGGGATCCGCCGTCCATGCCTTCCAACGCCCAGACTGGAACGATGGGAACCGCCGCGGCAGCGATGGGCAATGCCGAACCGGTCAAGCTCGCAGAACGCTACGAGATACAGCCCGGCGCGCCGATACCCCTGCTGAATGCCGTCGGCGGCAACGCCTTCACCGCCAAGGCTTTGCGCGAGAAGCGGATCGAGCCCTTCGCGATCATCTGCCATGCCGCGATGCTGCCGCGGATGGACATCTGCTCCACGGTGGGCAGCCTCGACAACGCAACCCACATGCGGCTGCTCGATTGGGGTTTGGTGGACTGGCCGCAGGACCGCGGCCGGCGCTATTGCCTGGTGTTCGAACGGCCGGGCGGCAAGCGGCTGATGGGGTCGCTGACCGACACGCTGGACCCGATGCCGGAAGACCAGCTGACCCGGCAGATCATTCACCCACTGGTGTCGGCGCTGAAGGAGTTGTCGAGCCGCGGCGTGATCCACGGTGCGATCCGCCCGACCAACCTGTTCTACCGCGATCTCGCGGGTGGCGGGCTGATGCTGGGCGACTGCGTGTCCACGCAGCCCGGCTATGGCCAGCCGGTTCTGCTGGAGACGATCGAGCGCGGCATGGCCAACCCGGCCGGCCGCGGCACCGGCACCATCGCCGACGACCTCTATTCGCTGGGCGTCACCCTGCTAATCCTGGCGCTGGGCCGCAACCCGTTGGCCGGTTTGGACGACGACGCCGTCCTGCAGGCGAAGATGGAGCGGGGGTCCTACCCGGCCCTGGTCCAGCAGCTCCGGCTGCCGCTGGCGATCAACGAGGTGGTGCGCGGCCTGCTGGTGGACGATCCGAAGCAGCGCTGGACCCTGAATGACCTCGACCTGTGGGTGGCCGGCCGCCGCCTCAGCCCGAAACAGCCGCAGATCTCCCGTCGCGCCGCCCGGCCGCTGGAATTCCAGGGGGCGGAGTACTGGCACTGCCGCACGCTGGCCCGCGCCTTCGCCCGCCACGCCCCGGCCGCCGCCAGCGTCATCGAAAGCGGGGAACTGGACAAGTGGCTGCGCCGGTCGATGGGCGACGAGGTGCGGGCGGAGGCGGTCGGCAACGCCATCCAGACCGCGTCCAGCGGCAAGGGCGGCAGCCAGGGCGACCGGCTGGTGGCGCGCGTCTGCATCGCGCTGGACCCGACCGCCCCCATCCGCTACCGCGGCCGGGCGATGATGCCGGACGGCATCGCCACCATGCTGGCCGAGGCCTTCATGCGCGGCGAATCCCCACAGGCGGTGGCGGAGGTGATCGCCAACCAGCTGCCGATGTTCTGGGTCAACGTCCAGACGGACTTCAAGCCGGAATTCGTGCCGCTGGTGCAGACCTTCGACCAGCTGCGCGGCTTCCTCGACCGCTCGTCCCACGGGCTGGGGGTGGAGCGCGTGCTGTACGAGATGAACCCGACCATGCCCTGCATGAGCGCCCTGGTCGCCAAGCAGCTGCCGACGACGCCGGCCGAACTGCTGCGGGCGCTGGACTGGATCGCCGCCGGGGGCGAGCGGCACAAGGACCCCATCGACCGGCAGGTCGCCGCTTTCCTCGGTGCCCGCAACAAGCGCGGCGACGAACTGCTGTTCACCCAGCTCGGCAGCGGGGTGGAGCCGATGCGGCGCGTCATCGCCATGCTGACCATCCTGTCCGACATCCAGGCCCGCACCGGGGTGGACGGGCTGACGCATCTGGCTTCCTGGGTGGTGGCGCTGCTGGATCCCGCCTTTCGCCGCTTCCACAACCGGCCGCAGCAGCAGGAGGTGCGCAAGATGGCCGACGCCGCCGCGCACAACGGGCGGCTGACCGAACTGCTGAAGGTGGTCGACGACCCCGAGGCGCTGCGGCGCGACCGGCTGGAATTCGAAGCGGCGCAGATCGCCTATCGCGAGGCGGATGCGGAGATGGACAAGATCCGCCACACCATCGCCGACCGCAACGCCATCATCGAGACGTCGGGCCGGCAGGTCGCCGCCATCGTGTCCAGCCTGCTGTCGACCGTGCTGGTCGCCGGCATCATCCTGTTCTTCGCCTTCTGACCGGATAACGGGGGATCGCCATGGCGCGCAAGAAAAAGAAGAAGGGCGGCGCCCTCACGCTGATCCTGCTGATCATCCCGGCGGCGCTGATCGTGCTGCCGACCACCATCCTGTTCGGGGTGGGGATGATCCCGACCATCGTCGCCTATGTCGTCGACCGCGATCCCGACAAATCGGCGCCGATCACCGTCGGCGGGCTGAATTTCTGCGGCTGCATGCCCTTCGCCATCGATCTGTGGAAGCACCAGCACACCATCGGCGCCGCCGCGAAGATCTTCGCCGACCCGCTGGCCTGGCTGGTGATGTACACAGCCGCCGCCGTCGGCTGGGGTCTCTACTACGGCATCCCGCCGCTGGTCGCCGGCATGGAGGTCACCCGCGCCGAAAAGCGGGTGGAGGTGCTGAAGCAGAAGAAGGTGGCGCTGGTCCAGGAATGGGGGCCGGACGTCGCCGGCGATTACTTCGACGAGTCCGGCGGCATGGAGCCGGGCGCCGAAATGGAAGGCGCGTGAGCGAACCCGCCCCCTGCGACAGGCCCTGCTTGCAACCAGGGCCGGCGGCGGGGCATGATCGGCGGTACGGACCGCGTGGTCGGCCGAGGGGTCGGGATGTTCAGCGTCAGCCAGGATGAAGCCGCCGCCATTCAGAAGGCGTTTCACGAAAGCGGCGAATGGGCGGCGGTCGTCGAGTTGCGGCGACATTTCCCCATTCAGGACAATGTGAACGCCCTGAACGCCGTACGTGCCATCGTACGGTGGGCCCGGCCGCCGCATGCGGCTCCCGCAGATACACCCGTCTGAGCAGCGTCAGCCGACGCTGGCCGCCACCGCCCGCGCCACTTCGGCGTGGATGGAATCGTGCTGCTTGAAGTCCTTCGCCGTCTGGGTCAGGTAGCTGGCGACCAGCAGCGGCGCGCGGTTCTCCGGCCAGAGGATGGCGATGTCGTTGGCCGTGCCGTTGGTGCCGGTCCCGGTCTTGTCGCCGACGCGCCAGCCGGCCGGCAGCCCGGCGCGCAGCCGCTTGTCGCCGGTCTTGTTGGCGATCATCCAATCGGCCAGCTGCCGGCGGGAGTCCGGGCGCAGCACCTCGCCGACCAGCAGCCGTTCCATGCTGCGCACCATGGCGGCCGGCGTGGTGGTGTCGCGCGGATCGCCGGGAATGGCGGTGTTCAGCGTCGGTTCGTTGCGGTCCAGGCGGGTGGTCTTGTCGCCGATTCCCCGCAGGAAGGCGGTGAGGCCGGCCGGGTTGCCGACACCCGGCAGCAGCAGGTTGGCCGCCACATTGTCGCTGAGCGTCATCGTCGCTTCACACAGTTCCGCCACCGTCGGCGGCATGCCGTTCAGCCGGGTTTCCGCGAAGGGCGCATAGGGCACCAGATCGGCCGATGTCACCGGAATCCGGCGGTCCAGCCGCTCCTTGCCCTGGTCCACCGCCTTCAGCACGGCAGCAGCCAATAGAAATTTGAAGGTGCTGCACATCGGGAACCGCTCGTCCACGCGCCAGCCCTGCAGCCGGCCCGTTCCGGTGTCGAGCATCGCGACGCCCAGCCGTCCGCCGGTCCGTCCCTCCAGCGCCGACAGGCGCTCTGCCAGCCCATCGGCCGCGGAGTCCTTGACTTTCGCCGCCTGCGCCGCAGTTGCAGCAAACAGCAGCGCCCCGCCCGTCGCCGCCAGGAAACCCCGTCTTCCGATCATTGCGACCTCCATCCTTGCCGTTGCGATGGCCGGACGATAGAAAGCCGGCGCCACGCGAACAAACGAGGTTTCCTCGCGGAAGCCACAAATAAAACTAATGGCAGAAGAGCTTCCCCGGTCCGCCGCCGCCATGGCACCCTATGGACCGCCAGCGTTGGGCGAAGGGAGCAGGCGGATGCCGTTGCGTCAGGACATGGAGACCGGCCGGTTCGAGGCACGGGCCGAGGATGGCACCGTCCATTCGGTCGTCGAGGTCACCAGCTACATCCAGATGGTCACCTTCCGCGGTCCCGCCGGCTGGGTGCCGGACGGGAAAAGTTATCGCCTGGACGGCGGTGAGGCGGTGGAGGAGACGGCGGACGGCGGGTTCCGCGTCGCCGCGACTGGGCTGGCGCTCCGCCGGATCGGCTGAGGACCGGCGGTCTCACTCCGCGGCCGGGGCCATGGCGGTCCGCCTGATATTCTGGATGACGAAGCCGCTGCAGGGCTGCGGCGGACAGGCAGGACAGCGCTCCCCGCCCGAGACATGGTCGCAAGCCGGACTTCGCCGCAGGCGTTCGAAGGTCCTGACCGGCGTTGCTGTTCCACACCTGCTCTCAACGGCCGTGGGGTGGATGTCGCCAACACGGCTCAGCTCCGACAACCAATCACTCCCACTGATCTTCTTCACCTTATCGAGACGGCGAAGCGTTTCCTGCCACACTGCCCCCGACATATATTTTATGTAGTTAAACTACATTGTGGAGTTTGGAGAATTTTTGAAATTAGTTCTTCCAACTGGCAAGCAACCGCTCCACCAAATGATCCAGATCAATCATTTTGGCAAGTGGTATGACCACTCTTGCGAACCGATCAGGGAGGATGTAGGTTTCCTACATACCGCAGGGAACCGCGACATAGCAGGTTCCGGGCCCGTTTGCCGGCCGCATGGCGACACCCGACGGGAGACGCCCGATCATGGTTACGACTGTCAAATCCCTCTCCGACCTGAACGCCCTGATATCCCGCGTGAAGGCGGCGCAAGCGCGCTTCGCCGAGTATCCGCAGGAGAAGGTGGACCTGATCTTCCGCAGCGCGGCGTTGGCCGCCGCCGACGCCCGCATCCCGCTCGCCAAGATGGCGGTGGCGGAGACCGGCATGGGCGTGATGGAGGACAAGGTCATCAAGAACCACTTCGCCGCCGAATACATCTACAACAAGTACAAGGACGACAAGACCTGCGGCGTCCTCGCGGAAGACCATGACGCCGGCATCCTCACCATCGCCGAACCGGTCGGCCTGATCTGCGGCATCGTCCCCACCACCAACCCGACCTCCACCGCCATCTTCAAGGCGCTGATCGCGCTGAAGACCCGCAACGGACTGGTCCTCTCCCCCCATCCCCGCGCCCGCAAATCGACCTGCGAGGCCGCCCGCCTGGTGCTCGCCGCCGCGGTCGAGGCCGGTGCGCCCGAGGACATCATCGGCTGGATCGACGAGCCCTCGCTGGAGCTCTCCAACGCCGTCATGCACCATCCCGACATCAACCTGATCCTCGCCACCGGCGGGCCGGGCATGGTCAAGGCGGCATACTCGTCCGGCAAGCCCGCCATCGGCGTCGGCGCCGGCAACACCCCGGCCGTCATCGACGAGTTCGCCGACATCAAGCGCGCCGTCGCCTCCATCCTGATGTCCAAGACTTTCGACAACGGCGTGGTCTGCGCGTCCGAACAGTCGGCTGTGGTGGTCGATGCCGTCTATGACGCCGTGCGCGACCGCTTCGCCCATCATGGCGGCTACATCCTGTCGGCCCGCGAGGCCGACGCCGTGCGCAAGGTCCTGCTGGTCGACGGCCACCTGAATGCCGACATCGTCGGCCAGCCCGCCCACGCCATCGCCGCCATGGCCGGCCTCACCGTCCCCCACGCCACCAAGGTGCTGATCGCCGAGGTCACGGACGTCGACGACGCCGAGCCCTTCGCCCACGAGAAGCTCTCCCCCACCCTGGCGCTCTACCGCGCCAAGGACTTCGCCGAGGCCTGCGACAAGGCGGCCGCCCTGGTGGCGCTGGGCGGCATCGGCCACACCTCGGCGCTCTACACCGACCAGGACCAGCAGGCCGAGCGCATCCGCCATTTCGGCGACAAGATGAAGACCGCCCGCATCCTGATCAACACGCCGTCGTCCCATGGCGGCATCGGCGACCTCTACAACTTCCGCCTTGCCCCGTCGCTGACGCTGGGCTGCGGGTCGTGGGGCGGCAACTCGATCTCCGAGAATGTCGGGCCGCAGCACCTGATCAACAAGAAGACGGTGGCGAAGAGGGCGGAGAACATGCTGTGGCACAAGCTGCCCAAGTCGATCTACTTCCGCCGCGGCTGCCTGCCGTTTGCGCTTGAGGAGCTGCGCGGCAAGAAGCGCTGCCTGATCGTCACCGACCGCTTCCTGTTCGAGAACGGCCATGTCGCCGAGAGCGTCCGCGTCCTGAAGTCGCTGGGTCTGGAGGTCGAGACCTTCTTCGAGGTCAGCGCCGACCCGACGCTGGCGGTGGTGCGCAAGGGCGTGGCCCTGGCGAATGCCTTCCAGCCCGACGTGATCCTGGCGCTGGGCGGCGGCTCGCCGATGGATGCGGCCAAGATCATCTGGGTGATGTACGAGGCGCCGGAGGTTGCCTTCGAGGATCTGGCGCTGCGCTTCATGGACATCCGCAAGCGCATCTACACCTTCCCCAAGCTGGGGATGAAGGCGCAGTTGGTGGCGGTGCCGACCACCTCGGGCACCGGGTCGGAGGTGACGCCCTTCGCGGTGGTGACCGACGAACGCACCGGCACGAAGTACCCGATCGCCGACTATGAGCTGACGCCGACGCTGGCGATCATCGACGCCAACCTCGTCATGGACATGCCCAAGGGTCTGACCGCGGCGGGCGGCATCGACGCGGTGACCCACGCGCTGGAGGCCTATGTCTCGGTGGTGGCGAACGAGTATTCGGACGGGCAGGCCCTGCAGGCGCTGAAGCTTCTGAAGGAGAACCTACCGTCGGCCTACCGCAACGGGTCGAAGGACCCCAAGGCGCGGGAGCTGGTGCACAACGCCGCCACGCTGGCCGGCATCGCCTTTGCCAACGCCTTCCTAGGCGTCTGCCATTCGATGGCGCACAAGCTGGGGGCGGAGTTCCACCTGCCGCACGGCATCGCCAACGCCCTGCTGATCGCCAACGTGATCCGCTACAACGCGGCGGACATCCCGACCAAGCAGACGGCGTTCAGCCAGTATGACCGGCCCAAGGGCGTGGCGCGCTATGCGCAGATCGCCCGGCATCTGGAGTTGGGCGGCAGCCGCGACCATGAGCGGGTGGAGAAGCTGATCGGCTGGGTCGAGGAGATGAAGCAGGCCTTGGAGATCCCGGCCTCGATCCAGGCGGCGGGGGTGCCGGAGGCGGCGTTCCTGGCGCGGGTCGATGCGATCGCCGAAGCCGCCTTCGACGACCAGTGCACCGGCGCCAACCCGCGCTATCCGCTGGTCGCCGAGATCAAGCAGCTGCTCATCGACAGCTACTACGGCCGCGCCTATGCCGAGCCGTCCGCCCAGGATGCCGCTCCCGCGCAGGCCCAGGCACAGACGAAGCCCGCCGCGCGCAAGGACGCCGCCCGCAAGGAAGCGGCGCTCGCCAAGTAACCTGCGGCAGGGGGTCTGCCATGCCGCAAGCCCCCTGCCCTTTTCAATTCCATCCAAGGACCAAAGCCATGAGCAAAGCGATCATGTGGGCCGAAACCGATGCCCGCGGCTTCCAGACCGAATGCCTGTTCAACGAAGACAACCGCAGCTACGAAGTGCTGGTCTGCGCCCGGGCCATGGGCGTCGACCGGGCGGAGAGCTTCCCGGTGATCGAGGACCCCGGCCTGGGCATGAGCGCCGACGACCTGCACCGCTCGATCCGGCTGGCCGACCGCCTCGTGTCGGAGGTCGAACGCTCGCTGGGCGACTACTGAGCGTCCCTGCAGCGATCAGGACTCTGTTGCGGCGCACATCCTGTGGCATAAGGGGCCAACCACGCCACGGGATTTCAGCCGGACATGATTCGTTTCGATAACGTCAGCAAGCAGAATGGTCACCGCATTCTTTTCCTGGAGGCCTCTGCGGCACTGAACCGGGGTGAAAAGATCGGCCTCGTCGGTCCCAACGGTGCGGGCAAGACCACCCTGTTCCGCATGATCACCGGCGAGGAGCAGCCGGACGGCGGTCAGGTCGCCATCGAGAAGCAGGTCAGCATCGGTTATTTCAACCAGGATGTCGGCGAGATGTCCGGCCGCAGCGCGGTAGCCGAGGTCATGGACGGCGCCGGCCCGGTCAGCGTCGTCGCGGCCGAACTGGCCGAACTGGAAGCGGCCATGGCCGATCCTACCCGTGCCGACGAGATGGACGCCATCATCGAACGCTACGGCGAGGTGCAGGCGCGCTTCGACGAGTTGGGCGGCTACGAGCTGGAGGGCAAGGCGCGGGAAGTGCTGGCCGGCCTCAGCTTCAGCCAGGAGATGATGGACGGCGATGTCGGCGGCCTGTCCGGCGGCTGGAAGATGCGCGTGGCGCTCGCCCGCATCCTGCTGATGCGGCCCGACGCCATGCTGCTGGACGAGCCGAGCAACCACCTGGACATCGAAAGCCTGATCTGGCTGGAAGGCTTCCTGAAGGGTTATGAGGGCGCCCTGCTGATGACCTCGCACGACCGCGAGTTCATGAACCGGATCGTCACCAAGATCATCGAGATCGACGGCGGAACGCTGACCAGCTATTCCGGTGACTACACCTTCTACGAAAAGCAGCGGGCGCTGAAGGAGAAGCAGCAGGAGGCGCAGTTCGAACGGCAGCAGGCCATGCTGGCGAAGGAACTGAAGTTCATCGAGCGCTTCAAGGCCCGCGCCTCGCATGCCTCCCAGGTGCAGAGCCGGGTGAAGAAGCTGGACAAGATCGAACGCTTCGAGCCGCCCAAGCGCCGTCAGGTCGTGACCTTCGACTTCCCGCCTGCCCCGCGCTCCGGCGACGACGTCGCGGTTCTGAAGAACGTGCACAAAGGCTATGGCAGCCGGGCGATCTACCAGGGGTTCGACCTGACCATCCGCCGCAAGGAGCGCTGGTGCGTCATGGGCGTCAACGGCGCAGGCAAATCCACCCTGCTGAAGCTGATCGCCGGCGCGACCGAGCCCGACGCCGGCACCGTCACCGTCGGCGGCAGCGTCAAGATGGGCTACTTCTCCCAGCACGCCATGGAACTGCTGGACGGCGACCAGACCATCTTCGAATCGCTGGAGGCGCATTTCCCGCAGGCGAGCCAGGGGTCGCTGCGGGCGCTGGCCGGCTGCTTCGGTTTCTCCGGCGACGATGTGGAAAAGAAGTGCCGCGTGCTGTCGGGCGGCGAGAAGGCCCGGCTGGTGATGGCGATCATGCTGTTCAACCCGCCGAACTTCCTGGTGCTGGACGAGCCGACCAACCACCTGGACCTCGACACCAAGCAGATGCTGATCGCGGCACTGGGCGCGTATGAGGGCACGATGCTGTTCGTCTCGCACGACCGGCATTTCCTGGCCGCGCTGTCCAACCGGGTGCTGGAACTGACGCCCGACGGCATCCACCAGTATGGCGGCGGCTACACCGAGTATGTGGCGAGCACCGGACAGGAAGCGCCGGGCCTGCACAGCTGATCGGCAAGCAACGGGGAGCGCCGGACTGCGGCGCTCCCGGACCCCGCCTCACGCCGCCTTGATCGACGCCAGGAACTGCTCCACCTCGTGGCGCAGGGTTTCGGCCTGCCGGGCCAGTTCGCCGGCGGCCGACTGGACCTGACCGGCGGCGCTGCCGGTCTCGCCCGCGGTCTGCGTCACCTGGGTGATGTTGACGGAGACCTCCTGCGTGCCGACCGCGGCCTGCTGCACATTGCGGGAAATTTCGTTGGTCGCCGCACCCTGCTCCTCGATCGCCGCCGCGATGGCGGTGGAGATGTCGTTGATGCTGGTGATGGTCCCGCTGATCCCGCCGATGGCGGCGACGGCGCCGGATGTCGCGGACTGAATGCCGGCGATCTGGCTGGCGATTTCGTCGGTCGCCTTTGCGGTCTGGGCGGCAAGCGACTTCACCTCCCCGGCGACGACGGCGAAGCCCTTGCCGGCCTCACCGGCCCGCGCCGCCTCGATGGTGGCGTTCAGCGCCAGCAGGTTGGTCTGGCTGGCGATGTTGGTGATGAGATTCACGACGTCGCCGATGCGCTGGGCGGCATCGGCCAGTCCGCGCACCGTGTCGTTGGTCCGCGACGCCTCTTCCACCGCCTGCCCCGCGATGCGGGTGGAGTTGGTGACCTGCTGGCTGATCTCGCGGATCGAACTGCTCATCTCCTCCGTCGCGGTGGCGACGGTCTGCACGTTGGCGCTGGTCTGCTCGGCCGCCGCCGCGACGGTGCCGGCCTGGACGTTGGTCTGCTGTGCCATCGCCACCATGCTCTGGGCCGTCGCGTCCAGTTCGGACGCGGCCGACGACACGGTGCGCAGGGCGGAGGCGGCAACCCGGTCGAAGTCGGAAATCAGATGCTCGATCCGCTCGGTCCGGCGCTGCTTGGCGGCCTGCTCCGCCGCCTGCTCGGCCGCCATCCGGTCCGCCTGAACCAGCCCGTCCTTGAACACCTGGACCGCCCGCGCCATGGCGCCGAGTTCGTCGCCCCGCCCGGAGCCGGTCACCTCGACCGACAGGTCGCGGGCGGCAAGCCGGCTCATCGTGCCGGTGATGACCTGGATCGGCCGCGACACCGTGGCGATGATCATCCAGGCGGCGCCAAGGCAGACCGCCATGACGACGCCGAGCGCAACGACGATGAGGATTCTGCTGCTCAGGTAGACCTGTTCGCCACGGGTCGCCGCCTCGGCTCCGTTCCTGGTGTTGAACTCCGTCAGTTCGTCCAGCAGCTTCTTGGCGGACCGGTAGGCCACACGGGAGTCGCCGCGATACAGCACCGCCGCCTCGCTGTTCCGGTTGTCGCGTGACGCGGGCAAAAGCTTCTGCTGGCTGATGGACAGGTAGCTGTCCCAGAGCATGATGAATTTTCGGTAGTTCTCCGTCTCCCACCCCGGCGTCAGGAGCGCGGCATAGGCCTGCTTTGCCCTCTCCAGATCGTTCAGCACGACCTGCATCGTGTCTTCCTCGACCTTCAATTCCTGGGGCGTTTCGGAGGCGATATGGGCTCCTTCGAGAATCCGGTAGAAATCGAAAGCCGCACGCAATTCGCCGATGGATTTGACACTGGGCAGCCAATTGTCCCGAACCTCCGCTGCCTCATCGTTTACTTCGGAGAGCCTTTCGATTGAGAAAACACCGAGGACGAGCGTGAACAGCATGACCAAGGCGAAGCTGATCAGCGACTTCGTCCGGATGGTGGTGTCAGTGACCCATGACATTCGCATTTCCCTCCCTGCTGCGCCCATGCATGGGCCGGCGACTGAAATCTCCTACTTCAGTACTCAAGAGATATCATGGCGAGATGAACGGACTATCTGAGGGAAACCCTGACACTTCTCGAATGCATAAACCACGCATTCAGAAATTAATTAATGACCCCTTCGGCATATCATTTCTCTCGAAAAGAGACTTTGTATCAGTCGGTTCAAGATTGCGCCGATCCGTAGTTTTATTACCACTATGGTCACACCCTATTACACATCACGCCCGACCGAACCACCATTGGCCTCGAATTTCTCCACTCCACACGCGTCTTGCATGCGCCGGGAACCGGGTCGATCCCTCTGCCGCTCGTCCCACGGACCGTTCAGACCCCGAACATCGCTGTTGACCAAACCTGTATTATGGATCATACAGGTTCCTGTCTGATGAAGAGACAGGAAGCGGGTTCCAGCGACTTTTCCAACGACGGGGGAGGCGGAGCACTGTGAAGGCGGCGGTCGAACCCCTGAAGGCGCGCAGGATCTATCTGCTGCTGCGCGACCGCATCGTCGCCGGCGAACTGCCGCCGGGTGCGCGCCTGCCGGGCGAGCCGGCGCTGGCGGCCGAACATGCCGTGTCGCGGGTCACCGTGCGCCGTGCGCTCGATCTGCTGGAAAAGGAAGGGCTGGTGCAGCGCAAGCCCGGCTCCGGCACTTTCGTGCACGACACGCGCACCGTCCGCCCGATCGTCGCCGACCTGTCCAACGTGCTGTCGCACCTGATCGACATGGGGCGCAGCACCGACGTGAGGCTGCTGTCCTTCGGCTATGTCGTGCCGTCCGAAGCGATCGCCGCGAGCCTGGGGCTGCAGCCGGGGGAGCGGGTCCAGCGGTCGGTGCGCGTGCGCCTGATCGATGGGGAGCCCTTCTCCTACCTGACCACCCATGTGCCGGAATGGATCGGCCTGACCTATTCGGAGGCGGAACTGGCGGCGCGCCCGCTGCTGGAGCTGATCGAACGGTCGGGCGTGGAAACCGACCGGGCGACCCAGGCGATCAACGCCACGCTGGCCGGGCCGGACGCCGCTGCGGCGCTGGATCTGGAGATCGGATCGCCGCTGCTGACGCTGACCCGCATCGTCTACGAGCCGTCGGGCCGCGGCGTCGAGCATCTGCATGCGCAGTACCGGCCCGACCGCTACAGCTTCCACATGGACCTCGTGCGCACCGGCAACGACGGCGAACGGCGCTGGAGCCCCGCGCTGGGCCGGCCGCGCAGCAGCGACAAGACCAAGACCGACAAGACCAAGACCGACAAAGGCAAATCGGGCGAAAAGCCCACCCGCACGCCGCGGGTCACCAAACAGAGGAGTTGAGCGTTATGGGACGTTCGGTTCAGGACCCCGCCCTTTGCGGAATTTCCCGCCGCACCGTGCTGAAGGCCGGTGCCGTAGCCGCGACCTTCGTCGCTGTGCCGGTGGCCGCCCCGTCGATCCTGCGGGCGCAAACCCCGGCGGTGAAGATCGGCATCCTCCAGCCGGTGACCGGCGCGCTCGCCCATGACGGCGACCTCGGCCGTCTGGGCGCCGAGATCGCGATCAACGAGATCAACGCCGCCGGCGGCATCAAGTCGCTGGGCGGCGCCAAGATCGAGATGGTGTTCGGCGACGCCCGCTCCACGCCCGAAGCCGGCACGCAGGAAGTCGAGCGGATGCAGGCCGAAGGCGTATCGGCCATCGTCGGCGGCTTCGCCAGCCCGATCTGCCTCGCCGCCTCGCAGGCGGCGGCGCGCTACGACCTGCCCTATCTGGTCGATGTCGGCGTGTCGGACCAGATCATGGCGCGCGGCCTGACCAACACCTTCCGCTTCAGCCCCGGCTTCGGCAAGGTCACGCAGGTGGCGCTCGACAACCTGACCGCCATCAATGAGCGGGCGGGCAAGCCGGCCAAGACCGTCGTGCTGGTGCATGAGGACGGGCTGTTCGGCTCCGGCCTCGCCAAGCTGCTGCAGACGGAACTGCCCAAGCGCGGCTTCGAGATCCTGGAGACCATCGCCCATCCGACGCCGGCGCGCGACATGTCCAACGTGGCGCTGCGCATCCGCTCGCTGAACCCGGATCTGGTGATCCCGTCAAACTACTACGGCGAGTTCGTGCTGCTCGCCCGCACCATGCAGCAGCAGCGCATCAAGCCGAAGGGCGTCTATGCGATCCTGGGCGGCGCGGCGTCGAACGGACGCTTCGTCAAGGAATTCCCGCAGGCTGCCCAGAACGTCATCGACTGCAACCACTGGCACGATCCGAAGAATCCGAAGGCGCTGGCCCTGCGCAAGGCGGTGGAGGACCAGGGCAAATCCTTCGCCTACAATGTGCCGCTGAACTATTCGAACCTTCTGCTGCTGGCCGACGCCATCGAGCGCGCCGCCTCCACCGACCGCAAGAAGATCATCGAGGCGCTGAACGCCTCCAGCTTCGCCGGCCACATCATGCCCTACGGACCGACGAAGTTCGTGAACGGCCAGAACGAGGGCGCCACCCCGATCAACACCCAGATTCAGGGCAGCGACATCAAGGTGATCTTCCCCGAGGCGTTCGCCGAGGCGAAGGCCAACTTCCCGGCGGCCTGATCTCTTTTTCCGCCGTCGCATCTCCGCAGTCCCCTCGCCCGTCCCGGGCTGGCCGCGAACCGGCCGTCCGGACGGGCGAGGGGGTCATTCCTCTCATGCGCGGGCTGCCATGTATTCACCTCAGATCATCCTGGAAGCGGCGCTGAACGGTCTGATGACCGGTGCGGTCTATGCGCTGATCGCACTCGGCCTGACGCTGATCTACGGCGTGCTCCACATCATCAACTTCGCCCATGGCGCGCTGCTGACCTGCGCGATGTTCGCGGTCTGGGGCGCCTGGGCCGGGCTGGGGATCGACCCCTATCTGGTCATCCTGCCGCTGGTGCCGCTGATGTTCGCGCTCGGCTACGGCCTGCAGCGCTTCGTCGTCGGGCCGGCCAGCCATGGCGACGACGGCAACATCCTGCTGGTCACGCTGGGCCTGTCCATCGTGCTGGAGAATGTGCTGCTGGCGCTGTTCCAGTCGGACACCCGCACGCTCGACACCGATTATTCCTTCCAGGTGGTGGCGCTGGGGCCGCTGCTTCTGTCCTACCCGCGGGTGATCGGGCTGGGGATGGCGGTGGTGGTGACCGGGCTCTTGTGGCTGGTGCTGAACCGCACCGACACCGGCAAGGCGATCCGCGCCGTCGCCAAGGAAAAGCTGGGCGCCAATCTGGTCGGCATCGACGTGCCGCACATCTATGCCGTCACCTTCGGCCTGGGCTGCGCCTGTCTTGCCGTGGCGGCGGGGCTGCTGATGCCGACCTTCTACGTCAACCCGCGCATTGGCGGCGCCTTCGTGCTGGTCGCCTTCACCGTGGTGGTGCTGGGCGGCATGGGCTCCATTCCCGGCGCGCTGCTGGGCGGACTGTTCATCGGCGTGGTGGAGAGCCTGTGCGGCCTGTTCCTGGGCGACAGCCTGGGCCAGATCGGCATCTTCCTGATCTTCATCGCCGTGCTGCTGGTGCGGCCGACCGGACTGTTCGGAGCCAAGGCATGACCGCGCGCGACCTGATTCCGATCGCCGTCCTGACCATCCTGGCGGCCCTGCTGCCGCTGGTGGTGACGTCCAGCACGGTGCTGAACTTCCTGGTCTTCACGCTGATCGTGTCGCTGGGCGCGCAGGGCTGGAACATCCTGGGCGGCTTCGGCGGCCAGTTCAGCTTCGGCCATGCCGCCTTCTTCGGCACCGGCGCCTATGTGACGGCGATCCTGCAACTGCGCTACGGAGTCAACGCCTGGGCCAGTCTGGCGCTGGCGACGGCGGCCGGGTCGGCGGTCGGCTGGGTCATCGGCTTCCTCAGCTTCCGCTCAGGCCTGCGCGGCTCCTACTTCGCGCTGGTGACGCTGGCCTTCGCCGAGGTGTTCCGCATCCTCGCCAACGCCGCCTCCTTCACCGGCGGTGCGGCGGGCCTGCTGATCAAGTTGGACGTGCGGCCGGCCAACCTGCAGTTCGACGACCGCGCCGTCTTCTACTGGCTGGTGCTGGCCTTCGTTGCGGCGGTGCTGCTGCTGACGCGCTGGATCCAGCGCTCGCGCTTCGGGGCGCAGCTGGTGGCGGTGCGCGAGAACGAGGATGCCGCCAAGGCGCTGGGCGTGGATTCCCTGAAGGTGAAGCTGCGCGCCATCGCCCTGTCGGGCGGCGTCACGGCGCTGTCCGGCTGCCTCTATGCCCAATACTTCCTCTACATCGACGCCAACATCGCCTATGGCAGCTGGATTTCGGTGGAGCTTCTGCTGGCCCCGATCATCGGCGGCGTCGGCACCGTCTTCGGCCCTGTGGTGGGGGCGCTGACCCTGCACGGGCTGGGCGAGGTCGCCAAGCAGTTCGCCGGCCGCATTCCCGGCATCGACCTGATCGTCTTCGGCGGCGTGCTGGTGCTGGCCGTGGCCTTCGCCCGCGGCGGCATCCTGGGCCTGCTGGAGCGGCTGCGCGACCGCGGCCGGGGGATGGTGACCCGTGGCACCAAGGAGGTTTCCCATGCTGGCCGTTGACGGCGTTTCCAAGCGTTTCGGCGGGCTGATGGCGGTGGACAGCGCGACGCTGTCGCTGGAGCCCGGCGGCATCATCGGACTGATCGGGCCGAACGGCGCCGGCAAGACCACGCTGTTCTCGATGATCTCCGGCTTCATCGCCCCGACCGACGGCCGCATCCGCTTCGAGGGCACCGACATCACCGCCGAGGAGCCGCATCGGCGGGCGGAGCGCGGCATCGGTCGCACCTTCCAGATCGTCCAGCCCTTCGCCGGGCTGACGGTGTGCGAGAACATTGCGGTCGGCGCCTATCTGCGCCACGCCAGGCGAGCCGACGCCACCGCCAAGGCGCGCGAGGTGGCGCGCCGCGTCGGGCTGGGCGCCGAACTGGACCGGCCGGCCGGCGGACTGACGGTGGCCGGGCGCAAGCGGCTGGAGCTGGCCCGCGCGCTCGCCACCGAACCCAAGCTGCTGCTGCTGGACGAGGTGCTGGCCGGCCTGAACCCGTCGGAGATCCGCGACATCATCCCGGTGATCCGGGGCATCCGCGACGAAGGGGTGACGATCCTGATGATCGAACACGTCATGCAGGCGGTGATGAACCTGTGCGAGCGCGTCTATGTGCTGGCCCAGGGCCGCATGATCGCCGAGGGGCCGCCCGCCGCCGTCTGCGCCGACGCCCGCGTGATCGAGGCCTATCTCGGCCACGGCGCCGCCGCCCGCCTGAAGGCGGAGGGGGCGGCCCATGGCTGAGCAGCTTCTGGAAATCAACGGCCTTAAGACCGGCTATGGCGCGACCGAGGTTCTGCGCGGCATCGACATGGCCGTGCATGCCGGCGAGATCGTCACGGTTCTGGGCTCCAACGGCGTCGGCAAGACGACGCTGAACAAGGTGCTGTCGGGCGTGCTGCCGCCCTGGACCGGCGAGATCCGCTTCGGCGGCCAGCGCATCGACGGCAAGTCCGCCGCGCGCATCGTGGAGGAGGGGCTGATCCAGGTGCCGGAAGGCCGCAAGATCTTCCCCAACCTGTCGATCCGCGAGAATCTGGAACTCGGCAGCTACCGCCGCGGCAAGCCGAACCGGGCACGGAACCTTGAGCGCATCTTCGCGACATTCCCCCGGCTGAAGGAGCGCGAGGCCCAGTTCGCCGGTACCCTGTCCGGCGGCGAGCAGCAGATGCTGGCCATCGGCCGCGGCATGATGGCGGAGCCGCTTCTGCTGATCCTCGACGAGCCGTCGCTCGGCCTCTCGCCCCTGGTGGTGGAGGAGATGTTCGGGCTGATCCGCAAGCTGAATGGCGACGGGCTGGCGATCCTGCTGGTCGAGCAGAACGTCGTCCAGTCGCTGGAGGTCGCCCGCCGGGCCTACATCCTTGAAAACGGCGTCTTCGCGCTGTCGGGACCGTCCGACGAGATCGCGCGCGACCCCGAACTGAAACGCACCTATCTCGGCCTGTAACGGGCCGTCCGCCTGGGAGCGGTGACATGACAAGCCTGTCCTTCGACGTGAAGCCGGCGAGCGAGTTGCTCGCCGCCGCCCGCCCGTCCTGGCTCGACCGTTGGGGCACCTTCGCCGCCGGCCTGACCTTCGCCGAGCTGCCGGCCCCGGTGGTGGAGCGGGCGAAGCTGGTGCTGCTCGACTGCATCGGTGTGATCGCCGCCGGCATGCAGGAACCGGAATGCCGCGCGATGGTGGGCCGGATGGTTGAGACCGCCGGTTCGGGAAATTGCCCGGCCATCGGTTCGGGCCATGGCTTCCCCGCCGGTTCGGCCGCCTTCCTCAACGGCCTCGCCGGGACGATGCTGGAGCTGGACGAGGGCAACCAGTATGCCCGTGGCCATCCGGGCATCCATGTGCTGCCGGCGGCGCTGGCTGCTGGTCCGCGGCTGAAATCCTCCGGCGCCGACCTGCTGACGGCGCTGGCGCTGGGCTACGAGATCGGCTCGCGCATCGGCATCGCCGCCAAGCTGCTGGTCACCACCCATCCGCACGGCACCTGGGGCACGGCGGGGGCGGCGCTGGCGGTGGCGCATCTGAACCGCGCCGACGCAGCGGCGATGATCGAGACGATCAACATCGCCTCCACCCTCGGCCTCGCCACCAGCCGGCGAACGATGCTGGAGGGTGGCACCGTGCGCAACGCCTATGCCGGCGTGTCGAACCAGCTGGGCCTGACCGCCTGGGATCTGGCGGCCAGCGGCATCATCGGCGAGACCGATGGGGTGGGCAGCGTGTTCGGCGGCGTCATCGCCCGCGATTTCCGGCCGGAGCTGATGGTGGACGAGCTGGGCGAGCGCTGGGAGATCGCCCGTAACTACTTCAAGCGCCACGCCGCCTGCCGCTACACCCACGGCGCACTGGATGCGCTGGGCGACATCGTGGCCCAGGCCGGCGGGCGGATCGCCCCGGAACAGGTCGCGGCCATCGAGGTCGATACCTATGTCTGGGCCGCCCAGCTGAACGGGCCGGAGCCGAAGAACATGCTGGCCGCGAAATTCTCGCTGCCCTTCGCGCTGGCGACCTTCCTCGCCAATGGGGCGGCGACGCCCGACGCCTTCCGCGACGAGGCCCGGCAGGCGACTGCGACCCGCGACCTCGCCCGCCGGGTGACGGTCCGCGAGGACACGGAGCTGACCGCCCGCCTTCCCGGCCTGCGCCCGGCCCGTGTCCGCCTTACACTCGCCGACGGCCGCAGCTTCGCGGCGGAGGCGCTGACCAACAAGGGCGACACCGAAGACCCCTACAGCCCCGACGAGGTGCGGGCGAAGTTCGCCGAACTCGCCGGGCCGGTCTGGGGCGCCAAGCACGCCGCCGCCATTGCCGACTGCGTCGAAACCATCGACCGCGCGGCCGATCTTTCAACCCTGACCCGGCTTCTGTCGGCGCCCGCCGCCGCCGGGGGGAGCGTCTGAGATGACCATGCCCGACCTCAGCTTCAAACAGCGGCTCTCCGAGAACCGCGTCGTGCTGGCCCCCGGCGTCTATGACGCCTTCACCGCCTCGATGGCGGCGCGGGCGGGATTCGAGGCGCTCTACCTCTCCGGCGCCGCTATCGCCTATACCCGGCTGGGCCGGCCCGACATCGGGCTGGTATCGGTCAGCGAGGTGGCGGACACCATCGCCCTGGTGCGCGACCGGGTGCCGACGCCGCTGATCGTCGATGCCGACACTGGATACGGCAACGCGCTCAACGTACAGCGCACCGTGCGCATGTTCGAACGGGCCGGCGCCACCGCGCTGCAGTTGGAGGACCAGAGCTTCCCCAAGCGCTGCGGCCACCTGACCGACAAGGCAGTGATCCCCGCGGGCGAGATGGCCGGCAAGATCAAGGCGGCGGTCGATGCCCGCACCAGCGAAGGCACGCTGATCATCGCCCGCACCGATGCGGTGGCGGTGGAAGGCGTTTCGGCCGCTCTCGACCGCGCCCGGCTCTATGTCGAGGCCGGTGCCGACGTGCTGTTCGTCGAGGCGCCCAAGAGCCGCGAGCAGCTGTCCGCCATCGCCACCGACCTGGGCGGCATCCGCCCGCTGCTGGCCAACATGGTGGAGGGCGGACAGACGCCGATCAGTTCCGCGACGGAGTTGGGCGAGCTGGGCTACCGGCTGGTGATCTTCCCGGGCGGCATCGTGCGCGCGCTCGCCCGGCAGGCGCAGGACTATTACGGCTCGCTGGCACAGCATGGCACCACCCAGCCCTTCCGCGACCGCATGTTCGATTTCAACGCACTGAACGACCTGATCGGCACGCCGGAGATGCTGGCGCTCGGCGAAACCTACAAGGACTTCACACCCGCCAAGCGGGAGGACGCAGCATGACCATGAAGACCGCCGCCAAAACCACCGCAATCGACCCCGTCACGCTGGCCGTCCTGAAGGGCCGGCTGGAGCAGATCGCCGACGAGATGGACGCGACGCTCTATCGCTCCGCCTTCAACCCGATCATCGCCGAGGCGCGCGACGCCTGCCACGGCCTCTACCACGCGGAAACCGGCGCCACGCTGGTGCAGGGCACCAACGGCCTGCCGATCTTCGTCGGCGCCATGGCCTTCGCGGTCAAGGCGGTGATCGACAAGGTGGCTCGGGAAGGCGACCTTCATCCTGACGACATCTTCCTGTTCAACGACCCCTATGACGGCGGCACCCATCTGAACGACTTCCGTCTGGTGCGGCCGATCTTCCGCAATGGCCGGCTGTTCTGCTGGATGGCGTCGGTCGGCCACTGGCTCGACATCGGCGGCAATGTGCCTGGCAACTTCAACGCCCGCGCCACCGACAGCTTCCAGGAAGGCGTGCGCATCCCGCCGGTGAAGCTGGTCAAGGCCGGCGCGATGAACCACGACCTGCTGGCGATCCTCGCCGCCAATTCCCGCGTTCCGGTGTCGAACTACGGCGACCTGAACGGGCAGCTCAACGCGCTCGATCTCGGCGTGCGCCGCCTTTCGGAACTGCTGGACGAACATGGCGAGGAGACGGTCGCCGCCGCCTTCGACGCCTTCACCGCGCGGGCCGACGCGCTGATGCGCAGCGCCATCGGCAAACTGCCGGACGGCGTCTACAGCTTCGAGGATTACCTCGACAATGACGGCATCACGGCGGACCGGCTTCTGATCGCGCTGGACCTGACCATCGCCGGCGACCGGATGACGCTGGACTTCTCGCGCTCGTCCGCCCCCTGCGCCGGTCCGCTGAACATCGCCTATTCCACAGCGGTCGCCTGCTGCTACGTCGCGCTGAAGCATGTCTTCACCGACGTGCCGGCCAATGCCGGCTGCCTCAACCCGATCACCTTCGTCATCCCGGAAAGCACCCTGCTGGCGGTCAAGCCGCCGAAGCCGGTCGGCGGCTATACGGAAACCATCCTGCGCGTCATCGGCGTGGTGTTCGGCGCGCTCGCCCTGGCCGATCCGGCCCGCGCCACCGCAGCGCCCTTCGGCACCATCAACGCCCTGTCGCTGGCCGGCCATCGCAAGGACGGCTCGCGCTGGGTGATGTTCTCCTTCTTCGGCGGCGGCCTGGGCGGCAATCCGGAGACGGACGGGCTGAACCACGCCAACAACCCAATCTCCACCGCCACCATCCCGCCGGTGGAAATCCTCGAAGCGGCCTATCCGGTGATGTTCACCCAATGGGCTCTGCGCCCGGACTCCGCCGGGGCCGGCCTGCATCGTGGCGGGCTGGGTGCGGTCTACGAGATCGAGGCGCTGACCGATGCCGAAGCCTTCCTGCTGGGCGAGCGCGGCGTCTTCGCGCCCTTCGGCGTGGCCGGCGGCACTCCTGCGGCGCTGAACCGCTTCACCTGGCAGAGCGACGAGGGCGAAAAGTCGCCGCCGCTCGCCTCCAAGGTCACCGACGTTAAGATCCGCGACGGCCAGCGCGTGCGGCTGGAGACGCCGGGCGGCGGCGGCTGGGGTGACCCGAAGCGGCGCGATGCGGAGGCCGTCGCCCGCGACGTGCGGCTCGGCTACCTCGGCCGAGAGGCTGCGCGTAGCGCCTATGGCGTGGCGCTGACCGACGACGGCGCGCTGGACATCGCCGCCACCGCGACCTTGCGCGAATCCCCCGCCGCCTGACGAACCCGGAAGCAAGACCATGAGCAACGGTATCTCCAAGGGTGCCCCCAAGGGTGCAATCGTCGGCGTCGATGTCGGCGGCACCTTCACCGACCTGTTCCATTACGACGAGGCGCGCGGCAGCTTCCGCACCGCCAAGGTCCCCTCCAACCGCGGCGACGAGGCTGTCGGCTTCCTCGCCGGGCTGCAGAGCTTCGGCCCGGTCGCCGAGCTGGGCTCCATCGTCCACGGCACCACCGTCGGCACCAACGCGCTGCTGGAGCGCAAGGGCGCCAAGGTCGGACTGATCACCACCGCCGGCTTCCGCGACGTTCTGGAAATGCGTCGCCGCGACCGTCGCCACACCTGGGGCCTGTGGGGCGATTTCGTCCCCGTGGTCGACCGCGACATGCGGATGGAGGTGGCGGAGCGCACGCTGGCCGACGGCACGATCCGCAGCGAAATCGACCCGGAGGAGGTCCGCGCTTGCGCCCGCCGGCTGGCCGAGCAGGGTGCGGAGGCGCTCGCCATCGTCTTCATCAACGCTTACGCCAACCCGGCCAACGAGTTGGCGGCGCTGGAGGCGGCGCGCGAAGTCTGGCCGAACGCCAATCTCGAATGCTCGTCGCGCATCCTGCCGGAAATCCGCGAGTTCGAGCGCACCTCCACCACCGCGCTGAACGCCTATCTCCAGCCGGTGGTCGGCAGCTATCTCGCCAAGCTCGACAACGCGCTGGCGGGGGAGGGCTTCGGCGGACGATTCCACATCGTGCAGTCCAACGGCGGCGTGATGTCCACCGACACCGCCCGGCGTCTGCCGGTGCGCACCGCCCTGTCGGGGCCGGCGGCGGGCGTCATCGCCGCGGCGGCGATCTCGAAGGCGGCGGGCTTCCCCAACGTCATCACCGGCGATCTCGGCGGCACCAGCTTCGACGTGTCGCTGGTGGTGGAGGGGCAGACCATGCTGGCCGCCCAGACCACCATCGATTTCGGTCTGGTCGTCCGCACGCCGATGATCGAGATCACCACCATCGGCGCCGGCGGCGGCTCCATCGCCGGGGTCGATCCCGGCGGCATGCTGCAGGTCGGGCCGGAAAGCGCCGGTTCGCGGCCGGGGCCGGTCTGCTACGGCCAGGGCAACACCCGTCCGACGCTGACCGACGCCAACGTGCTGCTCGGCCGCATCAACGCGGAGCGTCCCATCGGCGGCAAGCTGGCGCGGCTGGACGTCGATACCGCCCGCACGGCCATCGCCACCCATGTCGCCGAGCCGCTCGGCCTCGACGTCATGGCGGCGGCGGAAGCGGTGGTGCGCATCGCCAACAGCAAGATGGCCGGCGCCATCCGCCTCGTCTCCATCGAGCGCGGCCATGACCCGGCCAAGTTCGCCGCCGTGCCCTTCGGCGGCGGCGGGGCGCTGCATGTCGGCGCGCTGATCAAGGAGGTTGGGCTGAAGGCGGCGCTGGTGCCGCGCTTCCCCGGCGTGACCTCGGCGCTCGGCTGCGTCATCGCCGACATCCGCCACGATCAGGTGCAGACGGTCAACCTGCCGCTGGCGGGCATCGATGCCGGGTCGCTCGACCGCCGCATGGTGGAGGAAGCCGGAGCCGCCCGCGCCGTGGTGGAGTCCGCCGGGCTCAGCGTCGAGCGCATCGACCTCGTCTTCGAACTGGACATGCACTACATCGGCCAGACCCACACGGTCGCCGTGCCGCTGCCGGTGTCGGTCGAGAATGGCACCACAGGCATCGACGAGGCGACCATCCGCGCCGCCTTCGAGCGCGCCTATCAGGCCTCCTTCAGCCGGCTTCTGCCGGGGGTGGGGGCCAAGATCGTCAACCTGCGCACCGCCGCCATCGGCCGCCGTCCGCATTTCGACCTCTCCGCGCTCGCACCGGCGGCCGGGACGACGGTGGAGGGCGCCCATGCCGGGTCGCGGCCGGTGTGGTTCGACGGGGCGTGGCATGAGACCGCCGTCTACAACCGCCTCGACCTGCCGGTCGGCGCGGTGATCCAGGGGCCGGCGATCCTGGAGCAGCCGGACGCCACCACCGTGATCGACCCCGACCTGTCCGCCCGCGTCGACGGCTTCGGCAACGTCATCGTGGAAAGGAGCGCCCGATGAGCGGCACCGCCATCCCTGTCGAACGGACCGCCTTGCTGGTCTGCGACCTCCAGAACGACTTCATCCACCCGGACGGCGCCTATGGCCGCGCCGGGCAGACGGCGCCGGAGATCCTGGCGCTGCCGGAGCGGGTGAAGCCGCTGGCCGATTTGCTGCGCTCGCGCGGCGGCTGGATCATCTCCACCAACTTCACGCTGGTGCCCGGCCGCGGCAGCGAGCCGATGATCTCCCCGCATCTGAAATCGCTGCGCCCCTTCTTGGCGAAGGGCGATTTCCAGCCCGGCAGCTGGGGGCACCGCACCGTCGACGCGCTGCAGCCCGTCGATGTGGAGGTGGAGAAGGTCGCCTATTCCGCCTTCTACATGTCGCGGCTGGAATGGGTGCTGCGGAAATGCGGGGTGGAGCGGCTGCTGGTCTGCGGCATCGTCACCAACGGCGGCGTCGCCTCGACCGTGCGCGACGCCCATGTCCGCGAGTTCGACACCATTCTGCTGGAGGACGGCTGCGCCGCCTTCAGCCGCGAGGTGCATGAGGTCTCCGTTGCCGCGTTGCGCCCGGTCTCCCGGGTGGCGACCGTCGCAACGATGCTGGAGGAGGTGGCAAGCTCATGAGCCGCATCCTGCCCGCCGACGGCGTGGAGTTCGAGTTCACCGTCCCCGTCGTCGTGATCGGCGGCGGAGCGGCCGGCATGGTCGCAGCGCTGGCCGCGCATGAGCAGGGCGCCGGCGTGCTGGTGCTGGAGCGCGATGCGCTGCCCCAGGGCTCCACCGCCCTGTCGGCCGGGCTGATCCCGGCGCCGGGCACCCGCTGGCAGCGCGACGCCGCGATCGAGGACAGCCCGGAGCGCTTCGCCGCCGACATCATCGCCAAGGCGAAGGGAGAACCCGACCCGGCCGAAGTCGCCCGCGTCACCCAGGCGGTCGGGCCCGCACTGGAATGGCTCGCCGACCGCTACGGCCTGCCCTTCTCGGTCGTGGACAATTTCAGCTATCCCGGACACAGCGCCCGGCGCATGCACGGGCTGCCCAGCCGGTCGGGGGCGGAGCTGATCGACCGCCTGCGCGGTGCGGTGGAGGCCGCCGGCATCGACGTGCTGTGCGAGGCGCATGTCACCGCGCTCCATGCCGATGGACCTCTGGTCCGTGGCGTCGAGATCACCCGCCCCGACGGCAGCGTCGAGCGGGTCGGCTGCGGCGCGTTGATCCTCGCCTGCAACGGCTATGGCGGCAACAGGGCGCTGGTCGAGCGGCATGTGCCGGAATTGGCCGACGCGCTCTATTTCGGCCACCCCGGTAACCAGGGCGACGCGCTGCTGTGGGGCGAGGCGCTGGGCGCCGCCACCCGGCACCTGTCGGGGCACCAGGGCCATGGCTCCGTCGCCCACCCCGCCGGCATCCTCGTCACCTGGGCGACGATCACCGAGGGCGGCGTGCAGGTGAATGCGGAGGGCCAGCGCTTCTCAAACGAGGCGCAGGGCTATTCGGAACAGGCCGCCGTCGTGCTGCGCCAGCCGGACGGCATCGCCTGGACGGTGTTCGACGAGCGCATCGCCGGCATCGCCCGCCAGTTCGAGGATTTCCGGCAGGCCGAGGCGATGGGCGCGGTGCTGAGCGCCGACACCCCCGCCGAGCTTGCCCGGCAGATGAAGATCGACGCGGACGCTCTGACGGACACGCTCGTCGAGATCGACCGGCTGAAGGCGGAGAGCGGAACCGACGCTTTCGGCCGCGACTTCACCGGTTCGGCCCCGCTGGTCCCGCCCTACCGCGCGGTTCGTGTCACCGGTGCCCTGTTCCACACCCAGGGCGGGCTGGTCGTCGATGACGATGCCCGTGTTATCGACGGACAGGGGATGCCGCTGCCCAACCTCTATGCCGCCGGCGGGGCCGCCTGCGGCGTGTCGGGATCCAAGGCGTCCGGCTATCTGTCCGGCAATGGCCTGCTGACCGCGGTGGCGCTGGGGCGCATCGCCGGAAACGCCGCTGCAAGTGCCGTAAGGGAGGAAACCAGCCAATGACATCGCAGCCACGCAGCCTGTTCGAGAAGGTCTGGGACGCCCATGTCGTGGCGACCCGGCCGGACGGTCAGGCCCTGCTCGCCATCGACCGTCATTTCCTGCACGAGGGCTCCTTCCACGCCTTCGGCATGATCGACCATGCCGGCCGCAAGGTGCGCCGGCCGGAACTGACTTTCGCCGTCGCCGACCATTACGTGCCGTCGCACAGCCGGTCCAGGCCCATCGCCGATCCCGAGATCTCCAACATGGTGACGATGCTGGAGGCGAATGCCGGCCGCCACGGCCTGCGTCATTTCGGCCTGCACGACCCGGCGCAGGGCATCGTCCATGTGCTGGCGCCGGAACAGGGGCTGACCCTGCCCGGCTTGACCATCGTCTGCGGCGACAGCCACACCTCCACCCACGGGGCTTTCGGCGCGCTGGCCTTCGGCATCGGCGCCACCGAGGTGTCGCATGTGCTGGCGACCCAGACCCTGTGGCAGCGCCGTCCCAGGACGATGCGCATCACCGTGGACGGGGTGCTGGGGCCGCACGTGACGGCCAAGGACCTGATCCTGGCGGTGATCGCCGCCATCGGCGCCGACGGAGCCGCCGGCCACGTCATCGAATATGCCGGCAGCGCCATCCGCGCCCTGTCGATGGAAGGCCGGCTGACCGTCTGCAACATGTCCATCGAGGCCGGGGCGCGGGCCGGCATGATCGCCCCCGACGACACCACCTTCTCCTGGATCGAGGGGCGGCATTACGCCCCCAAGGGCGCGCTGTTCGACCGCGCGGTGGAGCATTGGCGGACCCTGCCCAGCGATGACGGCGCCGTCTTCGACCGCGAGGTGACGCTGGACGCCGCCGACATCGCCCCGGCGGTGACCTGGGGCACCAGCCCCGAAACCGCGGTTCCGGTGACCGCGGAGGTGCCCGATCCCGGTGCAGAGGCCGATCCGGTGCGCGCCGGCCAGATGCGCAAGATGCTGGACTACATGGGCCTCGCTCCCGGCATGGCGCTGGAGGATGTGCCCATCGACCGCGTCTTCATCGGCTCCTGCACCAACGCCCGGCTGGAGGATCTGCGCGCCGCCGCCGAGGTGCTGCGCGGCCGCCGCGCCGTGGTGCCGGGGCTGGTGGTTCCGGGCTCGGTCCCGGTGCGTCGGCAGGCGGAGGCGGAGGGGCTGCACCGCGTGTTCATCGACGCCGGTTTGGAATGGGGGGAGCCCGGCTGCTCCATGTGCGTGGGCATCAACGGCGACCTCGTTCCGGCGGGGGAACGCTGCGCCTCCACCACCAACCGCAACTTCCCCGGCCGCCAGGGGCCGAACGCCCGCACGCACCTGATGAGCCCGGCGATGGCCGCCGCAGCCGCCGCCACGGGGCGCCTCACCGATGTCCGCAAGCTCGATGTCCGCAAGCTGGGAGCGTCGTAGAATGGAACCCTTCGTCACGCTGACCGCGCCGGCGGTGCCGCTCGACATCGCCAACATCGACACCGACCAGCTGCTGCCCGCCCGCTTCCTGAAGAAGCCGCGCAGCGCCGGCTACGGCAACTTCCTGTTCCATGACGAGCGCAAGCCGGGCTTCCCGCTGGACGACCCCGCCTATGCCGGTGCCCGCGTCCTAGTGAGCGACCGCAATTTCGGCTGCGGCTCGTCGCGCGAGGGGGCGGTCTATGCGCTGGTGGATGGCGGGTTCCGCTGCGTCGTCGCACCGAACTTCGGCGACATCTTCGCCGCCAACGCCGCCAAGAACGGCCTGCTGACCATCACCCTGCCGGAGGATGCGGTGGCGACGCTGCGCCGCCAGCTGCAGGAGGCGCCGGGCGCATCCGTCACGGTCGATCTGCCGGCCCAGACCCTGACCGATCCGGACGGGCGGGCGCTGTCCTTCGCCATCGACCCCTTCAAGAAGGAATGCCTTGTCGAGGGCCTGGACGACGTGGCGCTGACCCTGCGCCATCAGGATGCCATCGACGCCTTCGACCGGACCGACGGCGCGGCCCGGCCCTGGGTGGTGCCGGGAGCCTGAGGGAGGCTCCCGGACCATTTCTCAGCGCGGCAAGGGCGTGCCGTTGACCGCGTGGTAGCTGCGGATCACCTGGCTGTCGTCCATCGCCCCTTCACCGCGGCCGGAGGTCGCCAGGAACATCTGGTGGGCGACGGCGGCCAGCGGCAGGGCGGCCTTGGCGTCGCGCCCGGCCTCCAGCACGATGCCGAGATCCTTGACGAAGATGTCGACGGCGCTGGTGATGTCCGGCTCCGCCTCCAGCATGCGCGGCCCGCGGTCCTTCAGCATCCAGCTGGAGGCGGAAGACCCGCTCATGATCTCCAGCAGGACCTTCAGATCCACGCCGACCTTGGCGGCCAGCGCGAAGGCCTCCGCCACCACCGCGATGTGGACGCCGCACAGCAGCTGGTTGACGGTCTTCACCGTGGCGCCCTGCCCCGGCTTCTCGCCGACGTGGAAGACCTTGTCGCCCATGGCGGCCAGGACCGGGCGGACCCGCTCCACCGTCGCCGCGGGGGCCGCCGCCATGATCGACAGCGTGCCCGCCACGGCCCCCACCACCCCGCCGGAGACGGGGGCGTCGACGAAGCGGCGCCCGGCCGCCTCCACCCGCTCCGCCAGGGCGGCCACCGCGCCCGGCGGACAGGTCGCCATCAGGATCACCGCCGCGCCGGCCGGAAGGGCCTCCAGCGCGCCATCGGCGAAGAGGGCGGCGTCGGCCTGGGCGGCGTTCACCACCATCAGCACCAGCGCGTCCGCATCCACAGCCGCAGCAGCAGCGCTTGAGACGCCCTTCCCGCCCGCGGTCTCCAGCGTCCGGACACTCTCGGCCCGCACGTCGAAGCCCTGAACTTCGAAGCCCTTCGCCAGCAGATTGTGCGCCATGGGCATGCCCATGGAACCGAGGCCGATGAAACCGACTGTCGTCATCGCTTGAACATCCTTGGATTGGGCCTTGGATCGAGGTGCCGCCGGGTCAGTACAGGATCGTCGCCGGTATGTAGGACACCAGCCCCAGCACGATCAGCGCCACCAGATAGAAGGGCCACAGCTCGCGCACGATGGCGCCGATTGGCTCGCGGGAGATGGCGGCGGAGATGAACAGGGTGGTGCCGATGGGCGGGGTGAACAGGCCGATGCTGAGATTGACGGCCATCATGATGCCCAGCTGGATCGGGTCCATGCCGATGGCGCCGCCGACCGCGACGAAGGTGGGACCCAGCAGCAGGATCGCCGCCGGCAGGTCGAGGAACATGCCGACCACCAGCATGATCAGGTTCATCGCCAGGATGATCAGCCACGGCTCCTTCAGCACGCTCTCGGCATAGCCGGCCACCGCGTTCGGGATGGCTTCGGTGATCAGCACATAGCCGACGAGGTTGGAGGCGGCGATGACCAGCATGACGACGCCCGTGGTCACGACCGTGCCCAGCAGCGCGGCGTAGATCCGCTTCACCGTCAGGTCGCGGTAGATCAGCACGCTGACCAGCAGGGCATAGGCGACGGCGATGACGCTGACTTCGGTCGGGGTGGCGATGCCGAAGCGCAGCAGGACCAGGATGAAGGCCGGCATCAGCAGCGCCGGCAGCGCCGCGACGGTCGCCATCCCAAGCGCCCGCAGCCCGCCCTCGCTCTTCAGCAGGGGGAAGTTGCGCATGCGGCCGCTGACATAGCAGACGATCATCATGCCGGCGGCCAGCATCAGCCCCGGCAGGATGCCGGCGAGGAACAGCGAGGCGATGGAGGCGTTCGACACCGCGGCATAGAGGATCAGCGGGATCGACGGCGGGATCAGGCCCGCGATCACCGACGAGGAGGCGGTGGCCGCCGCGCCGAAGGCGGCGGGATAGCCTTCGCGCTTCTGCCAGGGGATCAGCATGGAGCCCAGTGCCGACGCCTCCGCCACGGCGGAGCCGGACACGCCGCCGAAGATGGTGGAGCCGACGACGGTGACCTGCGCCAGCCCGCCGGGATAGCGCCCGACCAGTGCCGCGGCGAAACGCACCAGCTTCTGGCCCAGCGTGCCGCTCATCATCAGCGCACCGGACAGGATGAAGAAGGGCATGGCCAGCAGCGGGAAGCTCTGGGTCGGCTGGAACAGCTTGATGACGGAGATGACGGTGGGAACGGAGCCCAGCGTCATGACGGCGGCGCCCGAACTGATGACCAGCGCGTAGCCGACGGGGAACGAGAGAAGCAGGAGAAGGCCGAAGACGGCGACCATCATGGCGGTCATATCTCTTCCTCCGACACATGGGCGCGGACGGACCGCGGATCCTCGGCGATCAGAAGGCGCAGGAAGGTGGTGACGGCGGTCAGCCCCACCCCGACGAATCCCGCGATCAGCGACAGGTAGGCCCAGCGGGCGCTGACGCCCGTCACCGGATAGATTTCGCTGCCGGTGATCTCGATGACGGCGAGGCCGATGTAGGCGAGATAGAAGAAGGTCGCCGCCACCACCACCTGCATCGCCAGCAGCAGCGCCCGGGCGGCGGTGCGCGGAAGCATGTCCAGCAGCAGCGTGACCGAGATGTGCGCGCCCTTCTGCGCCGCCAGCACCACGCCGCCCATCACCAGCCAGGGGAACAGCAGGTTCGGCAGCTCCGACGGCCAGCCCATGCCCTGGGTGGTCAGGTAGCGGACGACGACCTCGGCCCCCAGCGACAGGAACAGCACGACCAGCGACAGGATCGACACGGCGGCGGAGGCGACGGAAATCGCGCCGTCGGCCGCCTGGAGAAGGGTGGCGGGAAGTCCCGCCACCACATGCTCCCGGTCGTGGGACACCGTCATCACGGCGCGGCCCCGGCCGCCGCTTCCTTGCGGACCAGCGACACCAGTTCGGGGAACTGCTTCTCCCACTTGTCGTAGACGGACTTGGTCTTGGCGACGAAGGGGGCCGGGTCGACCGTGTTGAACTTCACGCCCGCGTCTTCCATCTTCGACCGCAGTTCCTTGTCGGCCTTGGCGGACATTTCGCGGTTCAGCTTGCCGGCCTCCGCCGCCGCGTCCAGCACCGCCTTCTGGTCGGCCTTCGACAGGGTGTCGAACACCATCTTGCTGGCCAGCAGCGGGGTCGCCTCATACTTGTGGCCGGTCAGCGAGATGAACTTCTGCACCTCGAAGAGCTTGGAGGAGTGGATGTTCATCAGCGGGTTCTCCTGCCCGTCGACCACGCCCTGCTGGAGCGCGATGTAGAGTTCGGAGAAGGCCAGCGGCGTCGGGTTGGCGCCCAGCGCCTTGAAGATGTCCACGGTCATCGGGTCCGGCGGGGTGCGGACCTTGACGCCGGCCAGATCCTCCGGCTTGGCGATCGGGCGGACGTTGTTGGAGACATGGCGGATCCCGTTGTCCCACATCGCCAGCAGCACCAGCCCCTTGGTCTTCGACGCATCGTCCAGCTTCTTCGCCACCGGGCCGTCCAGCACCTTCCAGGCCTGCGGCAGCGATTGGAACAGGAAGGGCAGGCCCAGCACGGCATAGTCCGGCACGACGCCCGAAGTGGTGCCCTGCGAGTTGGCGCTGAAGGCCAGCGTGCCGAGACGCATGCTGGTCAGCGCCTCCACGTCGTCGCCGTACTGGGCGCTGCCGCCGACCTCGATCTTCACCCGTCCGTCCGTCTTCTGGGCGACGAGTTCCGCGAATTTCAGCGAGGCTTCCGCCTTCGGGTTGCCGGGGGCCGCGTTGTGGGCCAGACGCAGGACCTGCTGGGCCCAGGCGGCAGGCGACGCGACCAGGGCGGTGCCCACCATCAGCGACAAGAGCAGCTTCTTCATCGGATTCCTCTCCCTATGGACGTTTGCCCTATGGGCGTTTGCCCAACAGACGTTTGTTGGTTGATCGGGTCGGATGGCCGGCCGTCTTAGAGCCAGCCCTTGATGCTCGCCGCCATGGCTTCGGTGGAGATGCCGTAGAGGTCGTGCAGGGTCGGCAGGGCGCCGGCCTTCAGGAACTCGTCGGGCAGGCCGATCTGGCGGAAGACCGGGGCGACGCCGCCGCGCAGCAGGGTGCCGGCCACCGCCTCGCCCAGCCCGCCGATGACGGTGTGGTTTTCCGCCACCACCACCATGCGGCCGGTGCGTGCCGCTTCGCGCAGGATGGTCTCGGTGTCGAGCGGCTTGATGGTGGGGACGTGCAGCACGGCGACGCCGACCTTGTCGGCCTCCAGCCGCTGCGCCACCTCCAGCGCCCGCATCGTCATGATGCCGGACGAGATGACCAGCACCTCGGCGCCGTCGCGCAGCAGCTTGGCCTTGCCGAGTTCGAACTTGTAGTCGTACTCGTCCAGCACCAGCGGGACGTTGCCGCGCAGCAGCCGCATGTAGACCGGGCCGTTGTGCGCGGCCATGGCCGGCACCACCTGCTCGATCTCGTGCGCGTCGCAGGGATCGATCACCACCATGTTCGGCATGGCGCGGAACAGCGCCAGATCCTCGGCCGCCTGGTGGCTGGGACCATAGCCGGAGGTCAGCCCCGGCAGGGCGCAGGCGATCTTGACGTTGCGGTTCTCCTCCGCGATCGTCTGGTGGACGAAGTCGTAGGCCCGGCGCGAGGCGAAGACGGCGTAGGTGGTGACGAAGGGCATCATGCCCTCATGCGCCATGCCCGACGCCGCGCCCATCAGCAGCTGTTCGGCCATTCCCATCTGATAGAAGCGGTCGGGATAGGCCTGGGCGAAGATGTGCAGGTCGGTGTATTTGGCGAGATCGGCGGTCATGCCGACAATCTCCGGCCGCTGCTTCGCCAGCTCGACCAGCGTATGGCCGAAGGGGGCCGGCTTGGTCCGCTGCCCCTCCGCCGCGATCGAGGCAATCATGGCGGAGGTCTTCAGGCGCGGCTTGGCGGCGGTGGTGTTGGCAGCGGTGCTCATGCGGTCCTCCCGGCGTCGAGCGCGTCAAGCGCCAGCTGCCATTCGTGCGCGTCGACGCGGATGAAGTGGTTCTTTTCGCGGGCTTCGAGGAAGGGCACGCCCTTGCCCATCTTGGTGTCGCAGACGATCATCCGCGGCTTGGCCTCGGGGTGCGACTTGGCGGCGTCGAAGGCGGCGACCACCGCGTCCATGTCGTTGCCGTCGATGCGCTGGACGAACCAGCCGAAGGCTTCCAGCTTGTCCACCAGCGGCTCGAACGCCATCACCTGGGTGGAGGGGCCGTCGGCCTGCTGGTTGTTGACGTCGACGATGGCGATCATGTTGTCGAGCTTGTAATGGGCGGCCGACATGATGGCTTCCCACACCGAGCCCTCGTCCAGTTCGCCGTCCGAGAACAGCGTGTAGACACGGGCAGCGGAGTTCTTGCGCTTCAGGCCCAGCCCGATGCCGACCGCGATGCCGAGGCCGAGGCCGAGCGAGCCGCCCGACATCTCCATGCCCGGCGTGTAGCTGGCCATGCCCGACATCGGCAGGCGGCTGTCGTCGCTGCCGTAGGTCTCCAGCTCTTCCGCCGGGACGATGCCGGCCTCGATCAATGCTGCGTAGAGCGCGATGGCGTAATGGCCGTTGGACAGCAGGAAGCGGTCGCGCTCCTCCCAATGCGGGTCCTCGGGCCGGTACTTCATGGCGTGGAAATAGGAGACCGCCAGAACGTCGGCGATGTCGAGCGCCTGGCCGATGTAGCCCTGCCCCTGCACCTCGCCCATCAGAAGGGCGTTGCGGCGGATGCGGTAGGCACGTTCGGCCAGCGGCACATTGTGCCCCAGCGGGGTGGTGTCGAGTGCGGTGTCCACGGGAGGTGTCTCCAGCATTTCGGGATCAGTGGATCAGCATGCCGCCGTTGACGTCGAGCGTGGCGCCGGTGATGTAGGAGGACAGCTCCGAAGCCAGGAACAGGCAGGAGCGGGCCACATCCTCGGCATCGCCCAGGCGGTTCAGCGGGATGCCCTTCAGGATCTCCGCCCGCAGCTCGTCGGTCAGCTTGCCGCCGGTGATGTCGGTCTGGATCAGGCCCGGCGTCACCGAATTGACGCGGACGTTGTCCGGCCCCAGTTCGCGCGCCATCGCCTTGGCGAGGCCCAGAACGCCGGCCTTGGCCGCGCTGTAGTGCGGGCCGCCGAAGATGCCGCCGCCGCGCTGCGCCGAGACGGACGAGATGCAGACGATGGAGCCGGACTTGCGCTCCCGCATGTGCGGGACGACTGCCTGGCTCATGTACAGCGTGCCGCGCAGGCTGACGTCGGTCACCGCCTCGTAGTTCTTCGGGCCGATGTCCATGAACTTCAGCGGCTGGGTGATGCCGGCATTGTTGACCAGCACGTCGATGCGGCCGAACTCCTCGACCACGCGGTTCGCGGCGGCGAAGCAGGCGTCGCGGTCGGTCACGTCGCAGGCCAGGCCGCGATGCGCCTCGCCCAGTTCGGCGGCGGCTTCGGCAGCCTGCCCGGCGTCGAGGTCCAGGATGATCGCGCGCCCGCCATGCAGCGCGAAAAGCCTCGCGGTCGCCCGGCCGATGCCGCGGCGCGACGCGGCGCCGGTGATCACGCAGACCTTGTTGGACAGCAGCATGCTCGCTCCCTTTTGTCGAAGCAGGCTCCGCCGTGGCGGCCCGGTGGATGCCGCGACGGAGCGTCGGTTTCGCTCGGTTGTGGTGATTTCGCTCTGGCTGACAGATGATTCGTTCAGCCGATGATTGATGTGATCCTATGATCTTGAGATGAATTCGACAAACGAATAAGATCGCGCATTGATGAGCCGAATTCATGTGAATGGCGCAATGCGGAAACGGGTCTCAATCAAGGCTTTGCAGGCGTTCGAGGCTGCCGCGCGGCTCGGATCCTTCGCGACTGCGGCGGAGGATCTCGGACTGACGCCCTCGGCGATCAGCCATCAGGTGAAAATCCTGGAGGAACAGCTTGGCTTGCCGCTGTTCCATCGTGTTCACCGCTCGGTCGCGTTGACCGACGCCGGGCGCAGCTTCGCCACCGAGATCATCGGCGCCTTCGCCCGGATGGAGACCGCCATCCGCAACGTCACCACGTCGAGCAGCGGCACCGAGATCCTCACCGTCCGCTCGATGCCCAGCTTCGCCACCCAATGGCTGATGCCGCGGCTGAACCGGGTGAAGGCGCTGCACCCCGCCATCGACATCCGGCTGCAGGCCTCGGTCTCGCCAATCGACCTGACGACGGGCGCGGTGGACGTGGACATCCGCTACAACCCTGGCCCGCCGCCGGCCGGCTGCGTGCTGGAGCAGTTCCCGGAGGACGTCATCGTGCCGATGTGCTCGCCGGCGCTGGCGAACGGACTGATCCCGATCCGCGAGCCGAAGGATCTCAGCCGACACATCCTGATCCATTCCGAGGTCAACATCGTGGGCTGGCGCGACTGGGCGCGCAGACATCGCGGCGTGCAGCTGGACATGGATCGCGGCCTGCGCTTCGACCGCTCCTTCATGGCGATCAGCGCGGCGGCCGACGGGATGGGGGTGTGCCTGGACAGCCTGCTGCTCGCCCGGCAGGAGCTTCAGTCCGGCCGGCTGGTCGTCCCCTTCCCCACCCGCGGCCTGCGGGCGCAGGGACATGGTTTCGTCACGCTGAAATCGACCGCCGACCTGCCGAAGATCCGGCTGTTCCGCCAATGGCTGTTCGGCGAACTCGACGCCTGCCGCCGGTGGGAGGAGCAGTATCTGTCCTCCCTGGGGACGCCCGCCGCGGGCGACTGACCGCGTAGGGCTAGCCGATCGGCGGCATGCGGTCGATCAGCTTGTCCAGCGTGACGGGGTAATCGCGCACGCGCACGCCGGTGGCGTTGTAGACGGCGTTGGCGATGGCGGCACCGACGCCGCACAGGCCCAGTTCGCCGACACCCTTCGCCTTCATCGGCGACGACATCGGGTCGGTTTCGTCCAGGAAGACCACCTCCTGGTGCGGGATGTCGGCATGGACCGGCACCTCGTAGGCGGCAAGGTCGTGGTTCACGAAGAAGCCGCCGCGGGTGTCCACCGCCAGCTCCTCCATCAGGGCGGCACCCACCCCCATGGTCATGGCCCCGATCACCTGGCTGCGCGCCGACAGCGGGTTCAGGATGCGGCCCGCCGCGCAGACGGCCAGCATGCGCCGCACGCGGATTTCCGCCGTCGCGGCATCGACGCCGACCTCGACGAAATGCGCGCCGAAGGTCGATTGCTGGGCCTTCTTGTCGAGGTCGCCATATTCGATGCCGTCCTCCACCGACAACTCGCCATCGCCGGCCGCCTGCGCCAGCGGCACGCGGCGGTTGCCGGACAGCACCTGCCCATCCGCGAACCGCGCGTCGGCCGAATTGAAGCCCAGCTTCTGCGCCACCGCCTCCCGCAGCTTCACGCAGGCGGCATAGACGCCGGCGGTGGAGTTGTTGGCGCCCCACTGCCCGCCCGACCCGGCCGACACCGGAAAGCTGGAATCGCCCAGCCGCACCACCACCCGGTCCAGCCCGACGCCCATCATCTCCGCCGCGGTCTGGGCGATGATGGTATAGCTGCCGGTGCCGATGTCGGTCATGTCGGTTTCGACCGTCACCACGCCCCGCTTGTCCAGCCGCACCCGCGCCGCCGATTTGGTCAGCAGGTTGTTGCGGAAGGCCGCAGCCATGCCGATGCCGACCAGCCAGCGCCCGTCGCGCACCCGCGCCGGCTCGGCGCTGCGCTTGTTCCAGCCGAAGCGCTCGGCACCGGTGCGCAGGCATTGCACAAGCTGGCGCTGGGAGAAGGGGCGCTCCGGCTTTTCGGGGTCGACCTGGGTGTCGTTGAGGATGCGGAACTCGACGGGATCGAGCTTCAGCCGCTCCGCCATTTCGTCCATGGCGATTTCCAGCACCATCAGGCCCGGCGCTTCGCCCGGCGCCCGCATGGCATTGCCTTCCGGCAGGTCGAGATGGGCCAGCCGCGTCCCGGTCAGCCGGTTGGCCCCGGCATAGAGCAGGCGGGTCTGGTCGGTCGCGGTCTCCGGCTTGCCGTCGGGCAGGTTGCCGGACCAGCTTTCATGGGCGATGGCGGTGATCTTGCCGTCCGCGGTGGCACCGATGCGGACGCGCTGGATCGTCGCCGGCCGGTGGGTGGTGTTGTTCGCCATCATCGGCCGCGGCAGCGCCACCTTGACCGGCTGTCCGGCCGCCCGCGCGCCCAGCGCCGCCAGCAGCGTGTCGGCCCGCAGGAACAGCTTGCCGCCGAAACCGCCGCCGACGAAGGGAGAGATCACGCGGACCTTCTCCTTCGGCATCCCCAGCGTCTCGGCCAGGTCGGTCGCCGCCCAGTCGATCATCTGGTTGGAGGTCCACACCGTCAGCCGGTCGCCCTGCCAGGCGGCGATGCTGGCATGGGGTTCCATCATCGCGTGGGTCTCGTCGGGCGTGCTGTAGGTCTCGTCCAGCTTGACCGGCGCCGAAGCGAAGGCCCCGGCGAAGTCGCCGACGACGGAGTCCTCCTTCTTGTGCTCGGCCGCATCGCCCATGGCGTCCTTGGCGCGGGCGAGATCGAAGGCGCCGTCGGTCTTCCGGTACTCGATCCGGACAAGGTTGGCCGCGGCGCGCGCCTGCTCGAAGGTCTCGGCGACGACCAGCGCCACGGCCTGATGGTAATGGGCGATTTCCGGACCACCCAGAAGCGGGGCGGCGTTGCGCTTGCCCTTGCCGAGCTTGCCCGCCGTCTCATGGGTGACGACGGCCAGCACGCCGGGCGCGGCCTTCGCCTCCTCCACCGACAGGGACGCGATGCGCCCCTTGGCGATGCCGGCGCCGACGACATAGCCGTAGACCTGATCCGGCACCACGTCGTGGCGCTCATAGGCATAGGGGGCCGTTCCCGTGGTCTTCAGCGGCCCGTCGATGCGGCTGGTCGGCTTGCCGATAATTTTCAGCTGGTCGATCGGGTTGGTGGTCGCGGGGGTGTCGAACTTCATGGCTCAGCCTTTCGCTTCGGCCAGGACGGAGCCGAGCGTTCGCTCGACCAGCGGCAGCTTGAAGGCGTTCTCCGGCGTCGGCTTGGCGCCGGCCAGCAGTTGCGCGGTAACGGCCTTGGCCCCCTTGGGCATTTCGGCCTCGGCCGCCTCGACACGCCACGGCTTGTGCGCGACGCCGCCCAGCGCCACCCGTCCGCTGCCATCCGGCTGGACGACCGCCGCAACCGCGACCAGCGCGAAAGCGTAGGAGGCGCGGTCGCGCACCTTGCGATAGAGATGCGTGCCGCCGGCCGGCCGCGGCAGAGTCACCGCGGTGATCAGTTCGCCGGGTTCCAGCGCCGTCTCGATATGCGGCGTGTCGCCGGGCAGACGGTGGAAGTCGGCGATCGGGATGCTGCGGGCGGCGCCGTCCGGCCGCACCGTCTCCACCGTCGCGTCCAGCACGCGCATGGCAACCGCCATATCGCTGGGATGGGTGGCGATGCAGGCCTCGCTGCCGCCGATCACCGCCAACTGGCGGCTGAAGCCGCCGATGGCGGCGCATCCGCTGCCGGGCCGGCGCTTGTTGCAGGGCTGCGCCGTGTCGTAGAAATAGGGGCAGCGGGTGCGCTGAAGCAGGTTGCCCGCGGTGGTCGCCTTGTTGCGCAGCTGGCCCGAAGCCCCGGCGAGCAGCGCCCGCGACAGCACCCCATAGTCGCGCCGCACCCGTTCGTCGGCGGCGAGGTCGGTGTTGCGCACCAGTGCGCCGATGCGCAAGGCCCCGTCCGCGGTCGGCTCCACCTTGTCCAGCGACAGGCCGTTGACGTCGATCAGATGGACCGGCGTTTCGATCTCCAGCTTCATCAGATCGAGCAGGTTGGTGCCGCCGGCAATGAACTTGGCGCCGGGGGTGCGGACCGCGGCCGCCGCGGCTTCGGCCGGGGTGCTGGCGCGTTCGTAGCTGAAGGGCCTCATGCTTCCCTCCCGGCGACCTCGGTGATCGCATCGACGATGTTGGAATAGGCGCCGCAGCGGCAGATGTTGCCGCTCATCCGCTCGCGCAGTTCGTCGGCGGTCAGCCTCGGCGCCGCCATCAGGTCGGCGCTGACATGGCTGGGGATGCCGGCCTCGATCTCCTTCAGAACGGCGACGGCCGAGCAGATCTGGCCGGGGGTGCAATAGCCGCACTGATAGCCGTCATGCTTCACGAAGGCGGCCTGCATCGGATGCATGCGGTCGGGCATGCCCAGCCCCTCGATAGTCGTGATGCTGTCGCCCTGGTGCATCACCGCCAGCGACAGGCAGGAATTGATCCGCCGCCCCTCGACCAGCACGGTGCAGGCGCCGCACTGCCCGTGGTCGCAGCCCTTCTTCGGGCCGGTCACATGCAACTGCTCGCGCAACGCGTCGAGCAGGGTGGTCCGCGTGTCCAGCGTCAGGTCATGGCTGCGGCCATTCACCGTGAAGGACACGGTCGAGGTGACGGGGGTCAGCGTCTGCTGCGGGGCGGCGTCGCCGATTGCCGCTTCGGCCGGCACCGGGAAGCTTCCCGCCGTCAGCGCGATCGTCGCCGCGGTTCCCATCAGGACTCCGCGCCGTGTAACGTCCAGGTCGCCGGACTGGTGCATCGCGTGCTTCCCTCCTGTCGTCAAAGCCATGCCCGTCGGCAGCGCGCAAGGGGCGCCCCGCTTCGCTTCCACCAACGCGCATCCCCACAAGCTGGGTCGCGCCGGCCGGACGATTAGCCCCCGATTTGCGATAGAGCCTATAAGTTCAGCTCATGAAACAACGGCAGCCCGCCCGCGTTGCCTCGGGTTCCGGTTTTTCCGGAACCGGCGATCCCGGCGGAGCTCCGGGCCGAGATCCGGGCGGCGCTCGAGTCACCAAAGCTTAACGGGAGTAACCGGCGGCTTCGGCGTAGAGAAATTTCCCGTGCCGGGGCGGCGGCGACAGACAGGCCGGCCTCTACGGCCGACAGGCTGTTCCAGGACGCCCTTTCACTCCGCCCTTTGGACCACGGGAGCACCATGATGATCCGCCGCACCATTCTGCTGGGCACTTGCGCATTGGCGCTGCTGGCCGCCGTTCCGACCGCCTCCCCGGCCGGGGCCGCCACCCGCCTGACCGTCTACACGGCGCTGGAGAACGAACAGCTCACCCCCTACAAGAAGGCGTTCGAGGCCGACAATCCCGGCATCGAGATCGACTGGGTGCGCGATTCCACCGGCGTCGTCACCGCCAAGCTGCTGGCCGAGAAGGACAATCCCAAGGCCGACGCGGTGTGGGGCCTCGCCGCCTCCAGCCTGATGATCCTGGACGCCCAGGGCATGCTGATGCCCTACCAGCCCAAGGGTGTCGACGCGTTGAAGCCGAGCTTCCGCGACGCCAAGTCCCCGCCGGCCTGGGTCGGCATGGATGCCTGGATGGCCGCCATCTGCTTCAACACGGTGGAGGCGGAGAAGAAGAAGCTGCCGAAGCCGACCTCCTGGGCCGACCTGCTGAAGCCGGAATACAAGGGCCAGATCGTCATGCCGAATCCGGCCTCGTCGGGCACCGGCTTCCTCGCCGTGTCGGGCTGGCTGCAGACGATGGGCGGCGACAAGGCCTGGGGCTACATGGACAAGCTGAACGACAACGTCGCGCTCTACACCCATTCGGGTTCCAAGCCCTGCAAAATGGCGGCGGCCGGCGAATACCCGATCGGCATCTCCATCGAATACACCGGCGCCCAGCAGAAGACCAAGGGCGCGCCGATCGACGTGATCCTGGCCTCCGAAGGCGTGGGCTGGGAGATGGAGGCGACGGCCATCGTCAAGGGCACCCGCAACGTCGAGGCCGCGAAGGCGCTCGCCGACTGGGCGGCCAGCCGCAAGGCGAACGAGCAGTATGTGAACTTCTATCAGGTCACGGCGCATCCGGGCGTGACCAAGGAGACGCCGAACTATCCGAAGAATGCGGAAGCGGCGATGAACAAGATCAACGACTTCGCCTGGGCCGCCGCCAACCGCGACCGCATCCTGGCGGATTGGGAAAAGCGCTACGGCGCCAAGTCCGAACCGAAGAGCTGACGCCGGCAAAAGCCGAGCCGACCCGTATCGAGCCGGCGGGCGGGTGCCATGCGCGCCCGCCCGTCCTTTCCGTTTCCCGCCGGGACATGCCGCCAATGACAGCCGCCAAGCCCCATCTCCGCCTGGACTCCATCGTCAAGACATTCGGCGCCTTCACCGCGCTGAAGGGCGTGTCGCTCGACATCCGGCGCGGCGAGTTCGTCTGCTTCCTCGGGCCGTCCGGCTGCGGCAAGACCACGCTGTTGCGGGTGATCGCCGGCCTTGACCCGCAGAGCGGCGGTACGGTGTGGCTGGGGGACCGCGACGTGTCGCGCCTGCCGCCCTCGGCGCGCGACTACGGCATCGTCTTCCAGTCCTACGCGCTGTTCCCGAACCTGACCGTCTACAAGAACGTCGCCTACGGCCTGAAGCTGGGCCGGGCCGCCGAACGGGCGCGGGTGGAGGAGTTGCTGGCGCTGGTCGGACTGCCCGACGCCGGACCGAAATACCCGGGCCAGCTTTCGGGCGGCCAGCAACAGCGGGTGGCGCTGGCCCGCGCGCTGGCGCCCTCCCCCGGCCTGCTTCTGCTGGACGAGCCTTTGTCGGCGCTCGACGCACGGGTGCGGCTGCATCTGCGCCGCCAGATCCGTGACCTGCACCGCCGGCTGGGCATCACCACCATCATGGTCACCCACGACCAGGAGGAGGCGCTGACCATGGCCGACCGCATCGTGGTGATGAACAACGGTGTGATCGAGCAGGTCGGCGCGCCGAACGAGGTCTATCACCGGCCGGCCAGCCCCTTCGTCGCCGATTTCGTGGGCGCGATGAATTTCCTGCCGGGCGTGCTTGAGGCGCCGGGCCGGGTGCGGCTGGGCGAGCACGGTTTCGACTGCGACGGCGACCATCTGTCCGCCACGGCTCCCGGTGCCGCCGTCACCGTCTGCCTGCGGCCGGAGGATGTGCAGGTGCGCGCGGCCGGCGGCGCCAACACGCTCGACGCGGTGATCGAAAGCCTGGAATTCCTCGGCCCCTTCCACCGCGCCCGGCTGGCCGCCGATGGGCTGGGCGACGCCCGCGTCACCGCCGACCTGTCGGCCAATCTGGTGCGCGACCTGTCGCTTGATCCCGGCCGCCGGCTGGCGGTGACCCTGCCGCGCGAGCGGCTGCGCGTGTTCGAGGCGACGCGATGAGCGCGCTCAGGGCAAATGCGCTGAAGCCGTCCTTTTTCGCCGCCCGCCAAACCGGCCGGCCGGTGGAGCGGGGCGAGCGCTGGCTTTTCGGTCTGGGAATGGGCGGGATCGCGCTGTTCCTGGCGCTGTTCGTCCTGCTGCCGCTGTGCGCGCTGTTCCTTCGCAGCCTTTATGATCGGGACGGCGCCTTCGTCGGGCTCGCCAACTTCGCCGCTTTCCTGGAGACGCCGACGCTGGTGCGGTCGGTGGTCAACAGCCTGACGCTGTCGCTGCTGACCACGGCCATCACGGTGACGCTGGCCTTCCTCTACGCCTTCTGCCTGACCCGCACCGCCATGGCGGGCAAAGGGGTGTTCCGGCTGCTGGCGCAGATCCCGCTGCTGGCGCCGTCGCTGCTGCCGGCCATCGCGCTGGTCTATCTCTTCGGCAACAAGGGCATCCTGCGCGGCCTGCTGATGGGGGAGAGCATCTACGGCCCCATCGGCATCGTGATGGGCGAGGTCTTCTACGCCTTCCCGCATGCGGTGATGATCCTGACGGTGGCGCTGTCGACCTCCGACGCCCGGCTCTACGAGGCGGCGGAGGCACTGGGGGCCGGGGCGTGGAAACGCTTCGTCACCATCACCCTGCCCGGCATTCGCTATGGCCTGATCTCCGCCGTCTTCGTGGTGTTCACGCTGGTGGTCACCGATTTCGGCGTGCCCAAGGTGATCGGCGGCTCCACCAACATGCTGGCGACCGACGTCTACAAGCAGGTGGTCGGCCTGCAGAATTTCGGCATGGGCGCGGTGGTGGGCATCGTCCTGCTTCTGCCGGCGGTGCTGGCCTTCGTCGCTGACTGGTTCGGCCAGCGCCGGCAGGTGGCGCTGCTGTCCGCCCGCTCGGTGCCGTTCCAGCCGCGCCCGAACCCGGTCGGCGACCGGCTGGCCTTCCTGTTCTGCGCGCTGGTCGGCGGCCTGCTGCTGGGGCTGCTGGGGGTGGCTGGTTTCGCCTCCATCGTCACCTTCTGGCCCTACAACCTGACGCCGACGCTGGCGAACTACGATTTCGCCGAGTTGGACGCAGCGGGCTGGAGCAGCTACGCCAACAGCCTGATCCTGGCCTTCTGGACCGCGCTGGCCGGTACCGCCATCGTCTTCACCGGCGCCTGGTTGGTGGAACGGGCGCCGGGGCGCGCGGTGATGAAGGGCACGGTGCGACTGATGGCGATCCTGCCGCTGGCGGTGCCGGGCATGGTTCTGGGGCTTGCCTACATCTTCTTCTTCAACGCGCCGTGGAACCCGCTGGGCTGGCTCTATCACGGCATGGCGATCCTGGTGCTGGCGACGGTGGCGCATTTCTACACCGTCAGCCATTTGACCGCCGTCACCGCCCTGAAGCAGCTGGATGCCGAGTTCGAAGCGGTGTCGGCCAGCCTGAAGGTGCCGGTCTGGTCCACCTTCCTGCGGGTGACGGTGCCCTTGTGCCTGCCGGCCATCCTCGACATCGCCATCTACTTCTTCGTCAACGCCATGACCACGGTGTCGGCGGTCGTCTTCCTCTATTCGCCGGACACCAAGCCGGCGTCGGTCGCCGTGCTGAACATGGACGACGCCGGCGAGGTGGCGGGGGCCGCCGCCATGGCGATGATGATCGTCCTCACCTCCGCCGTGGTCCGGGCGCTGCACGCCCTGCTGTCCTGGGCGCTGCAGCGGCGGACGCAGGCGTGGCGGCGAAGATAGTGCACGCTACGCTTTTTCTGCGCTCGATCACCTTTGAAGAATCAGAATATTCGATTCCGGATTGAGCTTGAGAAGCAGGTTATCGTAAAACCAGCCCGCAAGAAATGCGCCAAAAGAGATCAGGAAGTAAAATAGAGACACCCATATGGGAATTTTTACGTCGCTAAATCCGCCGATAACCAGAGTGGCTAGAAATCCAAACATGCATATTCCACCGATTATTCTCAGAGATATCTTCAGAATCGGCCGGAAAAACATGAGGATGTAAAAAGCTGCAGCTTTCATTTCAAAAAATTACCCAAGGTTGATCCCTGGGAGGATATTACCGCGAAGGTAATCTAACTCAAGCGAAACTGCACCCTCAAACTCCTTCCCGGGCCAGATCCAGGAACGCCCGCACCACCGCCAGCCGGCGGCGTTCGCGCAGGCAGACCACATATTCGTCCATTTCGATCTCGGCCCCGGCGATGGGCAGCAGGACCAGCCGCCCGTCGCCGGTGAATTCGGCGGCGGAGGTGAAGCCGATGCCAAGCCCCGCCGCCACCGCCTCCACCACCGCCTCGCGGCTTTGAATCTCGATGAATGCTGCGGGCGTGACCTCCGCCGCCGCCAGCGCCCGTTCGATCAGCCGGCGGGTCATCGATCCCGGCTCCCTCATTACCAGCCGTTCCGCCGCCAGATCGGTCAGCGCCACCGCCCGGCGCCGCGCCAGCGGATGGGCCTTCGGCAGCAGCACCCGCACCGGGTCGCGGCGCAGCGGCAGCACATAGAGCCGTGAGTCCCCCGGCACGTCGGCCAGCACCGCCACGTCGATCCGCGTCTCCATCAGCCCTTCCAGCATGGTCCGCGAGTTGCCGACCGCCAGCGTCACCGTCGGTCCCGGATGGGCGCGGGTGAAGCGGGCGATCAGCGGCACCGCGTGGAACGGCCCGTCGGCCCCCACCGCCAGCGTGCCGCCATCCAGATGCCGGACCCCGGCCAGCAGTTCCATCGCCTCCTGCTCCGCCGCGAACAGGCGGCGGGTGACGGCGAACAGCGCCGTGCCGACCTCCGTCAGCACCACCTGACGATTGCCGCGGTCGAACAGTGTGACGCCATAGGTCTCCTCCAGCGCCTTTACCTCCTGCGAACAGGTGGGCTGCGTCACGTTCAGCAGGCGGGCGGCCTTGGTGAATCCCCCCTCCGTCGCCACTGCATGGAAGGCGCGAAGCTGCGCGAAGTTCATTGATTTCATCTATGGACCCATAGGTCGAATGGATTGGATTTATGATAGGCGAACCGGCGTCATGGGGCCATTCCGTCCGTTACGGCTCCCTTCTTCCCTTCGGGATTTTCCCAGATGTCCGACCCTGTGCCCTATCTGCTGACCCCGGGCCCGCTGACCACCTCCGCCACCGTCAAGCAGGCGATGCTGCGCGACTGGGGATCGCGGGACGGCCGCTTCATCGCGCTGAATGCCGGCATCCGCGACCGGCTGGTGCGTCTGGCCGGCGGCAGCGCCGACAGCCATGTCGCGGTTCCGGTCCAGGGCTCCGGCACCTTCGCAGTGGAGGCGATGATCGGCACGCTGGTGCCGCGCGACAGCCGGCTGCTGGTGCTGGTCAACGGCGCCTACGGCACCCGCATGGTCCGCATCGCCGAGGTGGCCGGCCGCTCCGTCACCGCGCTGGAAACGGCGGAGGACCGGCCGGTGTCGCCCGCCGCGCTCGCCGACGCGCTGGACGCCGATCCGGCGATCACCCATGTCGCCGCCGTCCACTGCGAAACCACCTCCGGCATCCTCAACCCCATCGAGGCGGTGGCCGAGATCGTCCGGTCGCGTGGCCGCGCCCTGCTGATCGACGCCATGAGCGCCTTCGGCGCGCTGCCGCTCGACATGGTGGCGCTGGGCGCCGCGGCGGTCGCCGCATCCTCCAACAAGTGCCTGGAGGGGGTGCCGGGCATGGGCTTCGTCATCGCCCGCCGCGATGCGCTGGAAACCGCCAAGGGCAACGCCCACTCCCTGTCGCTCGACCTGCACGACCAGTGGCGCGGCTTCGAGGCGAACGCGCAGTGGCGCTTCACCCCGCCCACCCATGTGGTCGCCGCCTTCGCCCAAGCGCTGGACGAGCATGAGGCGGAAGGCGGCGTCGAGGGGCGGGGCGCCCGCTATCGCGCCAACGCCGCCATCCTGATCGAGGGCATGCGGGCGCTGGGCTTCGAGACGCTGCTGCCCGACCACCTGCAGGCCCCGATCATCGTCACCTTCCGCATGCCGGCCGACCCGGCCTTCGTCTTCGCCGAGTTCTACGACAGGCTGCGCCAGCGCGGCTTCGTCATCTATCCCGGCAAGCTGACGGTGGCCGACAGCTTCCGCATCGGCTGCATCGGCCGGCTGGGCGCGGAGGAGATGACCGCCGCCATCGCCGCCATCCACGCCACCCTGTCCGAGATGGGCGTCGCCTCCGGCACCCCCTGACCCCCCCTTCCGCTCGAAAGCCCAATCCCATGAGCTTCGTCTATTCGCGCCGCTACACCGGCCCGCTGCAGGCCGTCATCCTCGACTGGGCCGGGACCACGGTGGACCATGGCTGCCTCGCCCCGGCCGGCGCCTTCATGGAGGCCTTCCGCCGCTCCGGCGTCACCATCACGCTGGAGCAGGCCCGCGCCCCCATGGGCATGGCCAAGTGGCACCACATCCAGGCGATCACCCGCATGGCGCCGGTGGCCGAGGCCTGGACCGCGGTGCATGGCGCCGCCCCGACCGACGCCGACGTCGACCGGCTCTATGAGACCTTCCTGCCCCTGCAGGTGGATGTGGTGGCACAGCATTCCGACCTGATCCCCGGCACGGCGGAGACGGTCGCCGCCATGCGGGCACGCGGGCTGAAGATCGGCTCGACCACCGGCTATCCGCGCCCAGTGATGGATGTGGTGCAGCGGGTGGCGGCCGCGCAGGGCTATCAGCCCGACATCACCGTCTGCGCCGGGGAGACGCCGGCCGGGCGCCCTGGTCCGGCGATGGCTCTGCGCTGCGTCGTCGAGCTGTCGGTCTCACCGGTCGAGGCCTGCGTGAAGATCGGCGACACCGTCGTCGATGTGGAAGAGGGGCTGAACGCCGGCATGTGGACCATCGCGGTGGCCGACACCGGCAACGAGGTCGGCCTGCCGCTCGCCGACTGGCAGGCGCTGGCACAGGACCGGCGCGACGCGCTGCACGCCGCGGCGGCCGACCGGCTGGCGCGGGCCGGCGCCCATTACGTGGTGCGCTCGCTGGCCGAGGCGCTGCCGCTGCTCGACGCCATCGAAGCGCGGCTTGCGCGCGGCGAGAAGCCGTGACCGCAAGCCCTGCCCCTATCGACAGCGCCGACATCGTCTTGGTCGGCGCCGGCATCCTGGGGCTGGCGGTCGCCTGGGCGCTGGGGCGGGCGCTGGGGACCGGCGGTGGACGGTCGGTTCTGGTGGTCGACCGTCATCCGCCCTCGACCCAGGCCACGGCGCGGGCCGCCGCCCTGCTGACCCGCGCCCGAGGCGACGTCGCGACGGCGGCGCTGGTGCGGGACACCTACACCGCGATCACGAGCCTGGAAGAGGAGTTGGGCGAGGATCTCGGCCTGCGGCGGGTCGGCACCCTGCATGTCGCCGCCAGCGCCGCGCGCGTCGATGCCCTACGCACCCTGGTCACCGCCGGCACCGATCCGGTGGACTGGCTGGACGGCGACGGCGCCGCCCGCCTCGCCCCCTGCCTGTCGACCGAGGCGGTCGAGCGTGCCGCCTTCATGCCGCTGGACGGCTTCATCGATCCGGTGCGGCTGGCCGACGCCTACCGCCGATCGGCCCGCCATGCCGGTGTCCGGATCAGCACCGGCCTGTCTGTGCAGGCGATCCGGGTGGAGCGCGGTCGTGTGGCGGGCATCGGTACCGACCGGGGCTTCATCGCTGCACCGGTGGTGGTGAATGCCGCCGGAGCCTGGGCGGCCGGACTGGCGTGGTCCGCCGGGGTCGGACTGCCGCAGGCGCCGGTGCGCAGCCAGTATTGGATCACCGAGCCGCGCCCCGACCTGTTTCCCCACGACCTGCCCGTGCTTGTCATGCCCGATGCCGGCGCCTATGCCCGGCCGGAACTGGGGGCGCTGCTGTTCGGGCTGCGCGGGCGCCGGTCGCTGGCGCTCGACCTGGCACGGCTTCCCCACGACACGGCCGGGCTCGACCTCGACGATTCGGACGGCGGGCTGGAGACGCTGGAGGAGGGCTGGCAGGCATTGGCGCGGCTCTGTCCGCCGCTGCTCCAGGCCGGCATCGCCCATTACGTCTCCGGCCTGTCCACCTACACCGCCGACGGCCGCTTCGTGCTGGGGCCGGTTCCGGAGGTGGAGGGGCTGTTCATGGCGACGGGCTGCTGCGGTGCCGGCATCGCCGCGTCGGGGGGCATCGGCCGAACGGTGGCGGCAGCCGTCCTGGGCCAGCCGGGACCGGTAAACCTCGCCCCCTTCGCGCCCGGCCGGCTCGGCGCGCTCGATCCCTTCTCCGCGACGCTGCGCGAGGCCTGCGCCGCCGCACGCTCCGGCAAGACCGGCGGCTGACGGACCGACTGACAGTAAGGAAGACCCGATGCAGGCCGACCGTTCCGAAGGCGACATCAACCTTGGCCCACGGCGCGCGCGCTGGATGGCCGAGGCGCTCGGCCCCCGTTCCCGCGCCCTGGTGGAGCGCGATGCCGCCGCCTTCCTGAGACAGTCGCTGTCCACCCCCTGCCTGTCGGCGATCCGCAAGGCGGAGGGCATCTGGATCGAGGACATGGACGGCCGCCGCTTCATGGATTTCCATGGCAACAGCGTCCATCACATCGGTTACGCCCACCCCCGGCTGGTGGCAGCGCTGAAGGCGCAGATGGACGATCTGAGCTTCGCCCCGCGCCGCTTCGCCTGCGAGCCGGCTGCCGAACTGGCGGAGCGGCTGGCGGCATTGGCCCCGACCGGCCCCGGCAGCCGCGTGCTGTTCGCGCCCGGCGGGTCGGAGGGGATCGAGATCGCGCTGAAGCTGGCCCGCGTCGCCACCGGCCGCTTCAAGACCGTCTCCTTCTGGGATGCCTTCCATGGCGCCGGCTTCGGCGCGTCCGGCGTCGGCGGCGAGGCACTGTTCCGCTCCCACGGGATCGGGCCGCTGCTGCCGGGGGCGGAGCATGTGGCGCCTTTCGCCTGCGCCCGCTGCCCCTACGGCTTCGACCCCGCCCCCGGCGGCGGTCCCGACCTGGATGCCTGCCGGATGACATGCGCGCGGATGCTGCGCTATGTCCTGGAGAAGGAGGGTGACGTCGCTGCCGTGGTGGCGGAACCGGTGCGCGCCGTGCCCTATGTGCCGCCGCCGGGATTCTGGGCGGAGGTCCGGCGGGCCTGCGACGCGGCCGGCGCCCTGCTGATCTTCGACGAGATCCCGACCGGCCTCGGCAAGACCGGCAGCCTGTTCAGCCACGAGCCGTTCGGCGCGCGGCCGGACATCCTGGTGTTGGGCAAGGCGTTGGGCGGCGCCATGCTGCCGCTGTCCGCGGTGATCGCCCGCGCCGGGCTGGACGTCGCCGCCGACCGCGCGCTCGGTCACTACACCCACGAGAAGAACCCGCTGCTCGCCCGCGCCGGCCTGACCACGTTGGATATCATCCGCGACGAAGGGCTGGTGGAGCGCGCCGCCGAGTTGGGCGCTTATGCGCTGGACCGCCTGCGCGACCACACCGCGGCTCTGCCCGGCATCGCCGACATCCGCGGTGCGGGGCTGCTGATCGGAGTGGAACTGGCCGACCATGACGGCCGCAGCGCAGCCGACCGGGCGGAAGTAGCATTCTATGCGGCACTGGAGGGCGGGGTCAGCCTGAAGATCTCGCAAGGGACGGTGTTGACGCTTTCCCCGCCGCTGACCATCCCGCGTGCCGACCTCGACCGTGCGCTGGCGGTCGTCACTACGGCGCTGTCCGCTTAGCGGGCGGTCCCGCCGCGGAGCGCGACGTAGATGGCGGGGATGACCAGCACGGTCAGCAGGGTGGAGCTGGCAAGCCCGAACAGCATGGAGATCGCCAGCCCCTGGAAGATCGGGTCGGTCAGGATGAAGGCCGCCCCGATCATCGCGGCCAGCGCCGTCAGCAGGATCGGTTTGAAGCGGATCGCCCCGGCCTCCAGCACGATGTCGCGGATCGCGCCGCTGCCAGCCTGCAGATGACGGATGAAATCGACCAGCAGGATGGAGTTGCGGACAATGATCCCGGCCAGCGCGATGAAGCCGATCATCGAGGTGGCGGTGAAGGGTGCGGCGAACAGCCAATGGCCGATCAGGATGCCGATCAGCGTCAGCGGCACCGGGACCAGGATGACCAGCGGCAGCTTGAAGCTGCCGAACTGGGCCACCACCAGCAGATAGATGCCGAGGATGGCGACGGCGAAGGCCGCCCCCATGTCGCGGAAGGTGACATAGGTGATCTCCCATTCGCCGTCCCACAGGATGACGGGTCGGGTTTCGTCCGCCGGCTGGCCGTGCAGCCGCACCTCCGGCGGGCGGTCCAGCCCGACGGCGCGCCAGTCGATCTCCGACAAACGGTCCTGCACCGCCAACATGCCGTAGATCGGCGCCTCGAAACTGCCGGCCAGCTCCGCCTGCACCATTTCGGCGAAACGCCCGTCACGCCGGAAGACGGTGTAGGAGGCGGGCTCCCTGGTCATGGTGACGAGGTTGCCCAGTTCCACCGACCCGCGCCGGCCGGGCACCGGCGTCGCCAGCACGCGCTCCGACAGGAACAGGTCCGATTTCGGCAGGCGGACGGAGATTTCCATGGGCAGCCGTCCGGCGCCGCGATGGGAATAGCCGACCGGCACGCCGCCGAGCAGCGCCTGCAGCGTGTCGTAGACCGCCTGCTCCTCGACGCCGAAGAACTCCAGATTGCCGTGGTCTAGCGCGAAGCGCAGGCGCTCCCCCGGCTGGCGGACGGTGCCGTCGATGTCGACGACGAAATCGACCCGCCGGAACGCCTCCCGGACCAGAGCGGCGGTCTCGCGACGTGTCTCCGCATCCGGGCCGTAAACCTCGGCCAGCAGCGTGGACAGCACGGGCGGCCCCGGCGGGACCTCCACCACCTTCACCACGGTTCCCGCGGGGAAGGGAACGGCGGCAAGGCGCCGGCGCAGGTCGATCGCCACGTCGTGGCTGGCGCGCGCACGCTCCGCCCTGGGTGCCAGATTGACCTGCAGATCGCCCTGGGCCGGCTGGCGGCGCAGATAGGAATGACGGACCAGGCCGTTGAAGTTGAAGGGAGAGGCTGTGCCGGCATAGGCCTGGATGCCGGTCAGCTCCGGCAGGCCGGCGATGCGGTCGGCGGCGGCGAACAGCGCGCGTTCCGTATCCTCCAGCGAGGCGCCCTCCGGCAGGTCGACGACCACCTGAAGCTCCGACTTGTTGTCGAAGGGCAGCAGCTTGACGGTCACGTCCTTGCTGTAGAACAGCAGGAGCGAGGCCAGCGTGGCGACGCCCACCGCCAGCAGGAAGACCCAGGCCGACCGTCTGCTGCGCACCACCGGACGCGCCGCCGCCAGATAGAGCCGGCCGAGACGCCCGCCATGGCTCTCCCCGCCCCCATGATGGCCATGCGCGGGCGGCATCTCGCCGCGCCTCAGCTTCACCATCAGCCAGGGCGTCAGCACCATGGCGACGAAGAAGCTGAAGAGCATGGCAGCGGACGCGTTGGCTGGGATCGGGCTCATGTACGGCCCCATCAGGCCGGAGACGAACATCATCGGCAGCAGGGCGGCGACCACCGTCAGGGTGGCGACGATGGTGGGGTTGCCGACCTCCGCCACCGCCTCTATGGCGGCCTGGATGCGGGATCGGCCATCGCGCATCGACCAGTGGCGGTCGATGTTCTCCACCACCACGATGGCGTCGTCCACCAGGATGCCGATGGAGAAGATCAGCGCGAACAGGCTGACGCGGTTGATGGTGTAGCCCATCGCCCAGGACGCGAACATGGTCAGCAGGATCGTGGTCGGGATGACCACGAAGACCACCGCCCCCTCGCGCCAGCCGATGGCAAGTGCCACCAGAAGCACGATGGACAGGGTGGCGAGCGCCAGATGGAACAGCAGCTCGTCCACCTTCTCGTCCGCCGTCTCGCCATAGTTCCGGGTGACGGCGACCTCCAGATCCTTGGGCAGTCCGGCGGAGCGCAGGGCGTCGAGGCGCCCCAGCACATGGTCGGCGATGACCACGGCATTCGCCCCCGCCCGCTTGGCAACGGCGATGGTGACCGCCGGCACGCGGACCAGACCGCCCTTGCCGTCCGGCGTCATATGCCAGGCCCGCGCCTCCTCCGGCCGGGCGCCGACGATCACGTCGGCGACGTCCTTCACATAGACCGGGCGCCCGTCGCGCGTGGTCAGCAGCAGCAGGCCGATGTCGGGAACGCCCTGCAGGGTCTGCCCGGCCACCGCCGGCAGGCTGCCGCCGCGCGAGCGCAGCTGTCCGACCTGGAAGGAGCGGTTGGCGTTCTTCACCTTCTCGACCAGCTGGTTCAGCGTGACGCCGGCCAGCGCCAGACGTTCCGGGTCCGGTTCCACCCGGATCTGGTCCGGCCGGCCGCCGACGATGTAGGTCAGGCCGACATCGTCGGTCTTCACCAATTCGGCCAGCATGCGGTCGGCCGCCGTCCACAGCGCGTTGTCGTCCCAGCGCGCCGCCGCCTCTGCGTGGGGAAACAGCGTCAGCGTCAGGATCGCCACGTCGTCGATGCCGCGGCCGACGACCAGCGGTTCCGGAATGCCGAGCGGCATGCGGTCGTAATTGGCGCGCAGTTTCTCATGCACGCGCAGGATGGCGTTGTCGGAGGGCGTGCCGACGACGAAGCGCGCCGTGACGACGGCGCCGTCGTCAACCGTCTGGCTATAGACATGCTCGACGCCGTCGATCGCCTTGACGATCTCCTCCAGCGGCTTGGTCACCAGCTCCACCGCGTCGTCGGCGCGCAGCCCGTCGGCGCGGACATGGACGTCGACCATCGGCACGCTGATCTGCGGTTCCTCCTCGCGCGGGAGGGAGAGCAGGGCGACGGTCCCGACCACCAGCGAGGCCAGCAGAATCAGAGGGGTCAGCGGCGAGCGGATGAAGGTCCGCGTCAGCCAGCCGGACAGGCCGAGCCTCATCGCGCCGCCCCCGCCTTCACGATCACGTCGCCGGGCCGCAGGCCGGACAGGATCTCGATGGCGCCCGTATCGTCGCCGGAAACCGGCCGCCCGGCTTGCACCGGGATCTCCGACCCGTCGGCGAGGCGCACCACGTCCAGGCCCATCCGCCGGGTCAGGTAGTCCTGCGGAATGAGGATCGCCTCGCGGCTGCCGGTGGCGACCAGAACCCGCACCCGCTCGCCGACGAAATAGTCACCGAGGCCCGAGACCTCGGCATCCGCGACCACCTGTCCGTCCTCCAGTTCGGGATAGACCCGACGCACCGTTCCGCGGGAAAGGCCCGCCGCCGAATCCGGCGCAAGGCCGCGGGCGCCGACCAGCACGGGATCGCCCTGCTTCATGAAGCGGGCATGCCGCTCGGGCAGGCGCAGGCGCAGCAGATAGCTTTCCGTGGCGATGGTCGCCACCGCCTCCCCCGGCAGCACGACGACGCCGTCGACCAGCGGCACCTGCAGGACCCGGCCGGCCGCGGGGGCCAGCACGTTGCCCTCGCGAAGCTGCTGTTCGACCACGGCGCGGTCGGCCTTCATGGCGGCCATCTGGGCGCGCACCACGTCGAGCGCGGTCGTCGCGTCGTCGAGCTTCTGCTGGCTGCCGATGCCGGTGGCGCGAAGCTGGCGGGCGCGTTCGAGCTCGATCTCCGCCTGGCGCTGCTGCGCCTGGAGCGACTGCAGGCGCGCGTCGAGCGCCGCGATCTGCAGCGGAAGCTTCGGATCGCCGACCGTGGCGATCACCTGCCCCACCGCCACCCGGTCGCCTTCCCGCACCGTCAGGCCGGACAGCGTGCCGCCGATCCGCGTGCGTGCCTTGGCCTGACGGACGCTGTCCACCGTGGCGAACACGGACTTCAGATCCTCGACGGGGCGGCTTTCGACGGTCACGCGGCCCTCCTCCGCCGCAAGCGGAGTGGAAAGGCAACACAGCAGGAGGGCGAGAATGGAAAGCGCCGGAAGGGCGCTCTTGCGGGTGCTCATGATGGGAAGCCCTGGCCTATGGCTCTCGGTTTGACGCTTGACCATTTAATAAGATAAATCTAATTTAGCGTCAACGAATGCATTGGCGGCTCGCCGGGCAAGGCGACGCCCCGGTTGGACTCTCACCGGAGTGGACACATGAACATCGACCGCATCGTCATGGCCTTCGCCGGAACCGTCATCCTGGCCGGCCTCGCCCTGTCGCAGCTTCACAGCATGGCGTGGCTGTGGCTGCCCGCCTTCGTCGGCGCGAACATGCTGCAGGCCGCCTTCACCGGCTTCTGCCCGCTGGCCATCGTGCTGAAGAAGGCCGGCGCCCGCCCCGGCTGCGCCTTCAACTGATCTCCACCGCTCACAGAAGGATAGGTTTCATGCACAAGAACTGGCCCGACATGACGGTCGAGCTGTCCGGAGCCATCCGCGAACTGCGCGGCGGCGCGCCGGAGGTGATGAAGGCCTTTTCCGGCATGGCCCAGGCGGCGCTGAAGGCGAACGCCCTGGATACCAAGACCAAGGAACTGGTCGCGCTGGGCATCGCCGTCGCCATCCGCTGCGACGGCTGCGTCGCCTTCCACGCCGAGGCCGCGGTGAAGCAGGGCGCCACCCGCGAGGAGATTATGGAGACCATGGGCATGGCCGTCTACATGGGCGCCGGCCCCTCCGTCATGTATGCGGCGCAGGCGCTGGAAGCCTATGACCAGTTCGCGGAAAAGGCTAAGGTCACGGCCTGAACGACCGGACAGGGACGACCATGAAACACCTCGCGCTTCTCCTCGCCGCCATAACCCTGTTCGCGGGCGGCACGGTCATGGACGGCACGGCGGCGGCGGCAGACCTTGCCGTTTCGGTCGGCCCCGTCCGGGACGCGGCGGGGCAGGTGAAGGTCGTCCTGTACGATCGCCCGGACAGCTTCCGCAAGGAGGCGCAAAGCCGCGCCATCCAGGCTGTTCCGGCGGCGCCCGGCACGGTGGAGGTGGTCTTCCGCGACCTTCCCGCCGGCACTTATGCGATCATGGCCTATCATGACGAGGACGCGAGCGGCGATATGAACCGCTTCCTCGGCATGATCCCCACGGAAGGCTATGCCTTGAGCAACGATCCCGAAGTGACCGGCCCACCCTCCTTCGAGGCGTCGGCCTTCGCACTCCCGGCCGCGGGCTCCAAACTCAAGCTGTCGCTGCGTTATTGAGCGGCGCCGACTGTCAGCCGCCGATGTAGTGCGGCATCAGCTTCGCCTGATCGCCGATCCAGACGCTGCAGCGGCTGTCCTGGTTGCGGAAGAAATAGACCTTGCCGGGCTGGCGCCGGTTCTGCGGATCCAACAGGTTGGCGCCGCCGGAAAAGGCGACGCCATAGCGGAACTCCGGCGTCGCCGCCCAATAGAGGCCATCGATCTCCTGCAGGAAGGCGCCGCGCCGGCACAGGTGCGACAGGGTGCGGTCGAAGGTGGCGAGGCCCTTCAGTCCCTGCGGCAGGGCGTAGACGCGGCGGCTTTCGGTGCGGCGCGGGCGCGGCTCGTGACCCGGCGGCGGGGCCTCGTAGGCGCGGAAGGGCGGGCGCAGATGGCCTGGGACGGTCCGGTCGGTGGGCAGCACCTCCTGCGCTCCGGCGGACAGATGAGGCAGGAGGGCGGCCAGCGTCGCGACGGTCAGGAGTAGGCGGGTCATCGCACCGACGGGTTGTTGGCGACAAAGGCGAAATAGGGCAGTCGCCGCACCGCGTCCGCCACCATCAGATAGGCGACCGCAAAGGCGATCAGCGAGCTGAGGAAATAGCCGTAGCCGTACCACGGGAAGCCCATCCGGCTGAACAGCAGGGTGAAGCCGGCGTTGGCGGCCAGATAGACCAGCTGCACCGTCAGATTCCGCGCGCGCAGGTCGAAATAGGCCAGGATCACCGTGCAGAACAGGAACAGCACTTGGAAGAAGGCGCCCAGCACGCCGAAGCGGAACATGCCGATCTGCTGGTACTGCAGGCCGATGGCGCCGACGATGGTGGGTGCGAGGAAGATGCAGACGGCGCAGACCGCGCCTTGCAGGATCACCAGATTGCGGCTGCTGTCCAGCAGGGCGGCGATGATGGCGCGGTGGTTGCGGGCGATCTGGTCGAAGGTCGCGTGCTTCTGGATGTCGCGGTAGAAGCCCTGGTAATGCTCGAAGAAGCGGGTCTCGATGTTCACCGTGAACAGGGTCAGCGCCGGCAGCGTCGTCAGGTAGGCGACGAACATGGCGCCGTCATAGGCGCTGTAGATTGCCATGGCGCCGGAGACGATCTCGCGTTCCGGCGCGAACCACATGATCCATTTGTCGGTCCACACCGCGGCGTTGGCGAGCAGGCCGATCAGGGCGAGGTCCCAATAGCGCCTGAAGTAGGACAGGAAGTCGAACAGCCGGCCGACGGGATAGGGATATTCGGCAAGCACCCGCGCGATCAGACCGAACTGGATCACCGCCAGCCCGGCGGAAAAGCCCCAGACCATCCCGGCGGCACCATAGCGGTCGCCCAGCAGCAGCGTGGCGGCCATGCCAACCGCCATGCCGACGCCGAAGGCGATGGTGACGGCCAGATAGTCCTTCAGCGCCGACAGGAAGATCGACACCACCCAGATGCCGCAGACCAGGAAGAAGTTGGCCAACCCGCCCAGCATCACCGGCAGCGGCAGCCCGCTGAACAGCGGATAGAAGGGTCCGGCGGTCAGTGCGGCGATGGTGTAGGCAAGCCCCAGCGTCGCCAGCAGCATTCCAGGCGCCGCCTCCACCTCCTTGGCATAGATGGCGTCGGCGAGATAGCGGGTGGCGACCATCACCAGCGGCCCGGTGAAGACCACCGAGAAGCAGAAATTGTAGATCACCACCACGCGGAACAGCGTCAACTGCTCCACCCCCACCAGATCGCGGCCGATCAGGGTGATGCCGGCCAGCGCCAAGATGGTGAACATCCACGGCCCCGACGTGATGAAGGCGGAATGGGCGTAGCCCTGCAGCACGCCCAGCAAATCGTCGCGCCGGGCCAGCCGGCGGAGCGCGAAGCCGATGCCGGCCATCTCAGGCCACCCCGCTCAGGGCGGAGCCGGGCACACCCGCTTCGGACTCGTCAAGCGTCGGCCGTGTCGGCATGGCGATGTGCTCGTCGTAGATGGCGCGGTAGATTCGGTCGATGGCGACCTTGTCGTAGGATTGGGCGACGCGCCGGGCGATGGCCTGGGCGCAACGCTCGCGCCAGGGGCGGTCGAGCAGAAGCGCACGCAGCTCCCGCGCGGTGTCGAGCGGACTCGCCAGCGGCGTCACCGCCCCGCCCGGCCCCAGCGGCGGAACCTCGTCCGGGCGGCCCAGCAGCAGTTCGGCGCAGGATCCCACGTCGGTCGCCACCGTCGGCACGCCGGACGCGCCGGCCTCCAGGATCACCAGCGGCTGCGCCTCGCTGACGCTGGTCAGCGCGATGGCGTCGACCCGGCCCAGCCAATCCGTCAGCTTGACCCGGCCGGCGAAGATCACAGTCTGCTCCAGCCCCAGATGGGTCACGATGGTGCGGCATTCCTCGACATAGCCGGGATCCTCCTCCAGCGGTCCGAGGATCATCGCCTTCAGGTCGGGGATGTCCTCGCGCAGGATGGCGGCCGCGCGGATGTAGGTCTTCACGTCCTTGATCGGCACGACGCGGCCGATCAGGGCGATGGTCGGCGGGCGCGGTTCCGGGGCGCGCCGCACCTGGGAATAGCCGGCGTAGTCGATGCCGTTGGGCACGATCATCAGCTTGGCCGGATCGGCGCCTTGGCGGCGCTGGAACTCCTGGTTTCCGCCGTACAAGGTGATGATGCGGTCGCAGGCGTCGTAACAGGCCTTGGAGTAGCTGGCGAAGGTGTCCAACCACAGATCCCGCAAATCGCGCTTCTTCCTGTCGAGCACCAGCGAGGTGTCGCCGCCCTCGAACAGCCATTCGGCCATCAGGATTTCGATGCGCCGCTCGTTGGTGTAGATGCCGTGTTCGGTCAGCAGCGCCGGCCGTCCGGTCTCCAGCCTCGCCCGCGCGGCGAACAGCCCGGCATAGCCGGTGGAGACGGCATGATAGACGGAGGCCCGCGGCATCGGCACCAGCAGCGTGGCGAACAGCCCGCTCATCAGCGCGCGGCTACCCCAGAAATATTCGAGGAAGGAGGCGTCCGGCAGGGCGGCCCTGCACATGCGCACCACCATCTGGAAGGCGTCCTCGGAGTTCAGCAGCGCCCGCTTGCCGACCCGGCCGCGCCGCGGCGCCAGCAGCCGCAGCACCTCGGCCACCTCAGTCAGCCCGCCGCCCTGCTGCAGCCGGCCGAGCGGCTTCTCCAGCGCCGCCACCAGCCGCGCGGTGCCGGGTTGCCAGCGCCAGCCGGCGGGCGGATCCTGGAGATAGACATGGGTCAAGCCGGTGACGTTGGGCGGAAGCTCGTATGCCAGCTGGCGCGCACTGCGGTCGGCGACCAGCGCCACGACATGGAAGGTCAGGTCGGCATGGGAGCGGATCAGGTCATGGGTCCAGGTCGACACGCCGCCCGCGACATAGGGATAGGATCCCTCCATCAGCAGGCAGACATCGGCCTTGGGGGCAAAGGGTGCTTCCGGCAGAGGCGTGCTGCGGCTCATGCGGCAAGCTCCTTCGCACCGGCCACCGGGGGAACGGCCTCCGGCGGTGTCGATGGCGGATCGTCGCGCCAGAGGGCGAACACGTCGCGCAACGTGTGGGGCAACGCCTCCTCGTCGCCCAGCAGGTCGGGCCGGCGGGCGGGAAGCGCGCGGAGCTCGGCGAAGCGGCCCAGCCGGAACAGGCTCTCGGCGTACCAGTAGAGGATACGGCGGTCGGGCGTGCGGTCGACCAGCGGCTCCAGCCGCGCCGCCGCCTCCGCCGCCAGTCCGCAGCGCAGCAGCAGCCGGCCGAGGTCGAGGCGGATGGTGTCGTCGTCGGGGGCAAGGTCCAGGCTGCGGCGATAGCCTTCCAGCGCCTTTTCCCGGATCTCCGCCTCGCGGTTGGCGTCCAGCAGGCCGCAGAAGGCGTAATCGTCGAGATGGCGGGCGAGTGCGGACAGGGCGTCCGGATCTTCCGCCCGGTCGCGTGCCGCATGGTCCAGCGCAAGCCAACGCTCGTTGAACTCATGCTCCACCCGCGCGGTGGCGGTGGCGGCCTGGACGCGGACGGACGGGTCGGCGTCGGCGAGGCCGGCCTTCAGCGCGGGCGTGAAGGCGGGACGGAAATGGCGGGCGACGAGCGCGATCACCGCCTGCTTCTGCTGCGGCGAGCCGATCCACATCACGTCGGTGAAGGAATCGCCGGCGGCGAGATGCGCGTTCTCCCGCCCTGTCACGATCAGTTCGTACAGCTCGCGCGCGGGTCCGGTCTCGCTGTCGGGGAAGAGGGAGAGATACCAGTCCTGGAACCCGGTGGCATAGCGGCTGAACAGCGCCAGCAGCGCCGCGGTCACCACGGTGCAGGCGGCTCCGACCGGCCCCAGCGGCACCATGGTGACCAGCAGAAGCCCGGCCAGCCGCAGGTCCCGCCCGCGCCGCACCAGACCGCGCACCCACAGCCCGACCAGACCGCAGAGCGCCAGATGCAGCACCGCGCCGATCGGCAGGGCGAAGGGAGGTCCCGAGAGGGCAAAGGCCGCCACCGCGGCGTCGAGCAGGCCGGCGGCCGGCGCCACCAGCAGCAGCTCGCCCACGCCGGCGGACGGCCGGTCGCCGGGAAGACCATCGAAAGCGGCGGGGGTCGGGGCGCTCATCGCACCTCCAGCCCGTCCAGCCGGTTCTCTACCCGGCCATCCGCGGGGGCTTCGATCCGCCGCGTGGTGAAGCCGATGGTGATGTCGGCCAGTGCAGCGGGAAGCGCCTGCCGGACGGCCCGTTCGAGCTTCGCCTCCACCAGCCGGGCGCCGGCCAGCGGCGTGCCGGCCAGCACGACGCCGAAGGACGTTCCCTGATGGCCGAAGTCGCAGGCGAGGTCGGTGTCGCGCAGGCTGCCGCGCACAGCCTCGCCGATGGCGGCGGCAAGCTCCGCCCGCTGGCCCACCGACAGGCGGGCGATGCCGGTCGGACGGATGGTGATGGCCGTCGTCTCGAACCCCATGCGGCGGCCGAGCAGGGCCAGGAACTCCGCCTGACGGCCGATGTAGCTGGAGGAATAGAGCGCGTCGTCGGTGAACACCCGCTGTTCGTTGGCGGCGCGGTATTGGCGCGCCTTGGCCAGCGCGGTGCCGATCCATTCGCACAGGATGCGGAAATTCTCGACCGTGTTGACGCTGAGGTCGGTGAAGCCCAGGCTTTCGATCTTCACCATGCCGACCACCTCGCCGGTGTCGCTGCTGACCAGCGGGCCGGCCAGAACGCCTTCGCCGGCCAGGATGCGCTCGTCCTCGGCGCGGCTGACGCAGACCTGGCGCTGGCGGGCGATCACCTGCTGGAACAGGGCGGTGCCGCTGTCGAACCAGCGCGCGTAGGTGTCGTTCTCGTCGTCCCAGCCCTCGTTCGTCACCGATTCCAGCACGTCGTTGTTCAGCAGGAACAGCGAAAACTTCTCAGGCTTCATGACCGTGCGCACGAGGTCGGCGACGCCCAGCATCACCTCCCCCTCGTCCAGCCGGTCGATGGACTTGGCGGCCTGATAGAGGGTGAAGACGGTGCGCAGCTGGCCGGCGACGCGGGTTTCCAGGCTTTCCTTCACCGATTTCAGGGCGCGGTAGGACCGGGCGATGGCCTCCGCCTCCTGCCGGGCGGTGGCAAGGCCGGCGCGAAGCTCCTCCCGCTCGCGCAGCTGGCGCATGCGCAGTTCGCCGAACAGCACCGCAGCGACCAGCCACAGGATCGGTTCGCGCGTCAGGGTGAAGAGATGGTCGTAGAGGTCCTGGCTGATGCCGGCGTCCGGCACGTTACCCAGCCGCAGCGCCACCGATGCGGCCAGTGCCGCCAGCACGCCCTCGTTGGTGCCGTACTGGATCGCCAGCAGCAGGACCGGGATCCAGAAGGGATGCGGCTGCACCCCCTCGAACCGCAGCCCGGAGCCGAGCCAGACATCCAGCCCGAGCGCCACGGCGAAGAACAGCACGAGTTCCAGCAGCGCCACCGGACGCAGGCCGAGCCAGCGGCGGCGGGGCGCACCGTCGGCGGGGATCGTGGCTGCCGGGACGGCGGGGGGCTGGCTGCTCATCGTCGGACCGAGCCTCAGGGAGTGGCGGCGACCACCGGCCGCAGGCTGTCGATCATGCGCGTCGCCACGCGCTGGGCGACATTGTTGACGCTGTCGCGGCTGAAATAGCCACGCCCGGCCTCCGACTGGCTGGAGGTCCACAGAACGGCGCCGTCGGACACCCGCACCAGCCGGGCGTTCAGCCCGACCACCGGCTCCTCCCGCAGGCCGTGCTGATAGCCGTATTCCGACACGCTGCCGGCCAGCACCGCATCCACCCCCAGCGCCCGGCCGGCGGCCTGCGCGTCGAGCGGAGCATCGGCGGGGGCTTCCGGCACCGCGGCGGCACCGGCGTCGGCCGACTTCAGGGTTGCAAGGCGGCTGCGGACCCGGCCGGCCTCCACGGTGCGGACGCTGCCGACGCCGTACAGTTCGGTGGAGACGAGATCGGCGGCGATCTGGCCGGCGTTGGGGTGGTTGGTCAGGTTCTCGAACGGCAGAACGGCGACGGTTGCGCCGGCCGGCAGCGCGGCACCCGGCTGGGCGAAGTCGCGGCTGTTGATCCGCCCGACGCTGCAGCCCGCCAGCAGCATCCCGGCCAGCAGCAGCGCGCCGCAAGCCCGCATTCCCTTGGCTTTCATCCCCATGCCCGTCGGCCCCATCGCGTCACGCATCCCCATTCCGCTGTTTCCCTTCCTTTAACCATGAAGACGTTGACACACCGTCAATATCGCCAGACCAGAGTGACGCCTGCGCTGTTCACCGCGCTGGCCGTGCCGCGGGCGGTGGAGCGGGCGTGGGCGGCGCGAATCCCCAGTTCCAGCCCGTCCGCCGGCTCCCAACCCAGGGAAACAGCGCCCTGCGGGCCGCTGCGCCCCCGCCGGTCGTAGGCGTAGCCGAGCTGCGCGGCATAGCGGACATAATCGGTGACATAGTCCTCGACATTGATCTGGAGCGCGTGGACCTCGCGCGTCGCGGCCGGCAGCGGGACGTAGGCTTGTCCGTCCGCGTTCTGCCGTTCCTCGCGGTGGCCGACATACTCGGCGTCCAGCACATAGGCGACGCTGGCGAGCGGCCCGGCGGCGTTGAGGATATAGCGCAGGGAGCCTTCAACCGTGGCGCTGCGCGCCAGATCGGCGGCCCCGGCCAGCCCATAGCGGTTGTAGCCGGCGCCGAGCGACAGGGACCAGCGCTCCGACAGCCGTTCCTCATGCTGCAGGAAAACCCAGTCGCGCCGCCCGCCGCCGACGATGCCCTCCAGGAAGGCGAAGTTCGGCTCGCTCCAGGCAAAGCCGGCGCGGGTCTCAGACTCCTCGTCGCGCCAGCCATGGGTGTAGCCGGCGCCCAGCGTCCGCGGTGCGGCGTAGACGGACAGGGTGGAGCGCTGCAACTCGGGCCAGTCATGGACCAGCCCGACCTCCAGCCGGGATCGTGCGCCGTGGAAGGGCTCCAGCCGGCCGTCGGCGCGCTGGGCAGCGTCGACATCCACCTCGCGCCGCTCCAGCCCCCAGGTCAGGCTGGTGGAGCGGCCAAGCTCCTGCACGCCGCTGAGCCGCGCGATGCGCTGCATGTCGGCGTTGCGCACCTGCTGCCAATCGACGTCGAGGCGGATACGGTCGGCATTGGCATGCAGAAGCAGTGCCTTGCCCTGGACCAGCGACGGTTCGCCGGGCGTCAGCTCCAGCGCGCTGTCATAGGCCATGACCGCTTCGCGCCAGCGGCCGAGCCGTTCCTCCGCCTGGCCCAGCAGGGCGGTGGACTGGGCGTCACGCGGATCCTGCGCCAGCAGGTCGCGCAGCAGCACCCGCGCCGGCCGGACCTCGCCGCCCTCCATCAGGGCCAGGGCACGGAAATAGTCGATGCGGCGTTGGGCGGCACGGTCGGCCGCCTCGGCCTGCGGCGTCGGGCGCGCGGCGGGGGCGCGGGCCAGCGCGACGGTGACGCCCCTGGGGTCCGCCACGATCTCGGCCGTCACGTCGGCGGCGAGGACCAGCACGACGCTGTCGTAGCCATAGAGGATGTTGTCGATCCAGGACTCCAGCCGCTCCGGCACGCGGTCAAGCGCGACCTCGCCAAGCGGCCGGCTGAAGCGCAGGACGATTTCACGGCCCTGGCGCTCCACCTCGGTGGCGACCGGAGCGGTCCAGCCCAGGGTGAGACGGGCGGCGCGGTCCTCCCGCACCGTTTCCAAGCGTGCGGCGGATGGCGCCGGCTGAGCATGGATGGGGGTGGCGGCGAGGAGGAGGGCGAGGAGAAGCACCCAGAATCCCCTCTCCCCCCCGGGGAGAGGGTTAGGGTGAGGGGGATGCGTGGCGAGTATTCTCAGGAAGTCACGCGATGTGACCCCCTCACCCCGACCCTCTCCCCGGGGGGGAGAGGGGGTGGAATGCGTCAGGGCGCGGAATTCATCACGGAAGAGCCAGGACACGGCGGGCCTCCGGCAGTCGTCCGTTTTCGATCAGCATCGATGCATAGTCCGCCTTCAGCTGCCGGTCGCCCGGACGGCGCTTGCGCAGCGATTCGAACAGGGTGACGGCGTCGTCGACCTTGCCCAGCCGGTTCAGCAGGTTCGCCTCCGTCAGGACCGCCGCGTCGCCCCGGCTGCCGCGGGCGCGGAGCTGGGCCAGCGCGGTACGGTAGAAGGGTGCCGCGGCGGCCGGGCGCTTGAGGGCGGTCAGTGCCTCGCCCAGGAAGTAATGCGCCTCGTAATCGTCGGGACCACGCGCGGTGTAGCGGCGCAGCAGGCGCTCGGCGTCGGCGAGGCGGTTCTCGTCATAGGCCAGCATGCCAAGCTGGCGCAGCGCGTCGGCATCCTCCGGCATCCGCGCCAGCACGGCCGTCCAGGCTTCCCCGGCGGCGGTGCGCTGGCCGGTCTGTTCGGCGAGGCGGGCATAGCGGCGCAGCCGGTCCGGCGCGGTCTCCTCGCGCAGGGCGGCGCGCACGGCGACCGCCAGCTCCTTGCCCTTGCCGGCCGACGCGAGCGCCTCGATGTAGGGCGCCTTCAGTGCCGACTGGGCCGGCGGGCCGGCTTGCGTCGCAAGGCCGGCGGTGACGCGGGCGCTGCCGCCGAGTTCGGCCAGACGATCGTACCATGCCGCCTGCTCCGCCGGGCCGGTTGCCGCCTTGGCCCGTGTCTCCAGCCAGTCCAGCGCAGCCGATGGCGGGCGCGGCCCCCACAGATAGGCCAGTTGCTTGAAATCGTCGCTTTGCGGCCCCTGCCCGGCGGCAAGCCGCTGCAAAGCCTGCGTCGCGCCTGCCTTGTCGCCGAGCGCCAGCAGGGCGGAGGCCGGCTCCCGCCGCCGCTCCACCGGCAGGCGGTCGTCGGTGGCGCGGGCCAGCAGGTAGCGGCGCAGGTCGGCCTTGCGGCCCAGCTTTTCCAGCGTGCCGCGATAGAGCGAATCCTCCGCCTCGGCCAGTGGCGCGGCGGCGGCCTGCCGTTGCAGCAGGGCGGCGAGATCGGGCAGTGCGTTCGCCTTGGCGGCGGCATCGGCATAAGCCGCCAGCCAGTCGCCGCCCAGCCGCTCTGCCCGCGCGCGCAGCAGCGGCAGCGCGGCGCGGTAGGCCTTGTGGTCGAGCAGCAGATAGGCGATGCCCTGCTCCTCCGCATCCGTCAGGCCGCCCTTCGCCAGCTTGGCGGTCAGGTGGCGGGCCAGTTCCTCCGACCGGCCGGCGCCGTCGAGCGCCGCGATGTAGGCGGCCTCCACCTCCGCACCGCCCTGGTCGAGCAGCGGGGCCAGCAGCGGCAGCGCCTCCGCCGGCTTTCCGGTTGCGGTCAGGGCGGCGGCGACGGCCAGACGGCTGCGCGGCGAGGGGTCGAGCGCAAAGGCGCGCTGCGCGGCGGCCAGAGCCAGCGGGGCGGCACGCCGGTCAGCGACAGCCCGCTCGGCCGCGCTGCCGGCGATGTCCTGCAACAGGGCGGCGGGCAGCACCGGGCGGGCGGTCAGCCAATCGGCGACGGCAGCGGGATCGCCGGCCTTGGCCGCCAGCCTCGCCCACCCCTGCTCGACCGCCGGAGAGGGCTTGCCCTGCCGGCGCACGACGAACCAGTGCAGGCCGACCGGCGCACGGTCCAGGTCGATGAACAGGGCTGCCAATTCCTCCAGTTGGTCGTCGGGCAGCCGGTCGTCGGGGAGAGAGTTCGACAGCGCCAGACGGTCGAAGGCCGTGGACGCGGCGGCACGACGCCCGGCGCGGTCGAGAATGCGGATGGCGGCCAGACGGTCGCCGAGGGTCAGCGCTCTCCCGGCCAGACCGCGCTCCGCCCAGCGCGCGGCGGAATCGGCGTCGCCGCGGCCGAGCGCGATGTTCGCCGCCAGAACCGGGTAATCGGCGAGGAACCCTTCGCCCAGTTCACGATGCAGGCGGTCGAGGAAGGGGCGGTCGCCGTCGCGCAGAGCCGTCTCGGCCAGCCCGGCCAGCACCCAATCGGGCGCCAGACGCAGATCGCGTCCCTTGGCGTTCCGCAAGGCCTCCTGCGCCTGCCCGGCATTCATCTTCAGCGCCAGCAGCCGGCCGAACTGGACATCCTCCACCGGGCCGGACAGCGCCGACAGGCGGGTCCGCGCCTCCTCCCGGCGGTCGGCGGCGATCAGCAGGTCGATGTAGGTCAGTTCCAGCGCCAGCGCGGGCTTTCGGCCGGTTGCTTGCGGCCCGATCACCTGCGGGCCGGAAACCTGCGGTTCAATCAGCCGCAGGCCCAGGTCCGGCCGGGAGGCCGCCGCCAGCTGGCTCGCCAGACCGATCATGGCGGCGACGGTCGGCTGCTCGCCGAGCCAGCGCCGGGCGCGGCCGAAGGCATCCTCCGCCCGGCCGAGGTCGATCAGCAGGCTCATCAACAATTCGCGGCTGTCGGCGCCGATGTTGCCCTGGGCACGGTCGTCGGCGCGCAGAAGCCAATCCACCGCGCCGGCATGGTCGCCGCGCGCCGCCAGTAGGGCGGCCAGTTCCTGCTGCGCCTCGACATCCTCGGGCGCCAGCGCGCAGTAGCGGGCCAGCGCATCGGCCTTCAGCGCCATCCGGTTGCGGAAACCGGCGGCATAGGCCAGTTCGCGGTAAAGGTCGGCGCTGCGCCGCAGCTCCGCCAGGACCGTCAGGTTTTCCAGGTAGTCGCCCGGCCGCTGGGCATCCTGGTAGAGGCGGTTCAGCAGTTCGCGCGCCTCGATCGAGGACGGTTCGGCGACGATGAACTCCTCGGTCAGGGCGATGGCGCGCTCCACGTCGCCTTGGGCCAGCGACAGGCGGGTCAGCGGCATCACCGTGGCGCCGCCGCGGTCGCCGGCGGCATAGCGCTCCTCATAGACGGCGCGGGCGCTGTCGTAATCGCGGTCGCGGAATTTCTGCAGGGCAAGCTCGCCGCCGCGCGGAATCAGCAGCAGGCTGGCGCCGATGCCCACCAGCAGCACCAGCAGGACGACCAGGATGTTCGCACGCATCGCCGCCCTACCCCGCCACGCCGCCGGTGGGACGAAGGATGGGGCGAAGCCGCAAAAGCAGCGGAGCGATGCCCGGCACCGGGACGGTCAGCGCCAGCCGGCCATCCTCATCCGCGGTCGCGCTGCCGGTCCACAGGGTGGCGCCGTCGCGCTCGGCCGTGATCGTCCAGGGACCGGGACGGGGAACCCGCCAGACCATGGCGCCTTCGCCATAGCCGGTGGCGGCGACACGGAAGCCCTGCCCTTCGCCGGCCAGCGCCGAGAAGGCCCAGCGCCCCTCCACCAGATAGGGCAAGGACGCGGGCGGATCGCGGTCGGCGCGGTCGATCTCGGCGAGCGCCACCACCGGCTCAGCCACCGTAGGGTCGAGCGCGACATAGAGGCTGCCCTGGCTGTGGCGCTGGCCCAGCACCCCGGTTGAGCGGGCGAAATCGACCGCGCTGGCGCTGGCCCGGTCGAAACGCAGCGTGTTCAGCGCCCCGCGGTCGCGCACGCGCCAGCGCCGCCCATCCTCCAACGGCTCGAATCGCGCGGTATAGAAGCCCTCGGCGATGCGGGCATAGGTGGAGGCGGCGACCGGCGCCAGTTCCTGGCCGCGGGCAGCGGTCAGCACCGAAACCAGCGCGTTCAGGCTGGCCGCCTTCTGGCCGCTGTACATGTGGTAATAGACGTTGAAGGGCTTCAGCCGGATCGGGTCGCCGGCATGCCGCATGGTGTTGACCAGATTGCGGTAGCCGTAGAAGCGGCTGGTCCACAGGTCGGTGTAGGTGTTCTCGTTGCTGCCGGCGGCGTAGATCTGGCGCTCCGCCCCCACCGGCAGGCCGATGGGCGGCAGGCCGGTGATGGAGGGGAAATCGGCGTCGAAGCGGGCGTCGCCGCCGTTCATGTTGACGCCGCCCGCCTTGCGGACCGCCGCCAGCGCCGCCTCGAACGGAGAGGTGTCGCCCGACCACTGCACCAGCACCGCCCGCTTGCCGGTGGGGGCCAGCCGGGTGAAATAGTCCAGCGCGCCGCCGATCTCCTGGTCGAGGTCGAAGGGCTGCTGCAGATAGGCCCGCGGCAGGGCATAGCGGCCGATGTCCGACACCTCGCCCGCCGTCTCCGCCGCATGGTCGTCGCCCTTGGCGGGGCGGTAGGTGCCGTCGCGGTCGAGAAACGGGGCCTCCTTCTGCCGGCTGTAGTCCTTGAAGAAGGCCCACTGGAAGGGGTGGGTCCAGGTGTGGCTGGAGGGTTCGACCTGCGGCAGGGCGAACAGTTTCTTGGCGGCCTCCACCGACTGCGGCGTGCCGTTCCAGGTCGGGTCGAGGTCGCCGACGATGGGGGCGACGGTCACCGGCAGGTCGGGAAAGGGCTCGATACCGGCGATGCGCACCATGTCGGCGGACAGGACGCGCTTGACGGCATGGGGCGCCACCTCCGTCACGTTGCGCCAGCCGTCGCCGTCGATGTGGCTGAAATAGAGCCGCCGGCCCGACAAGGTGGTGACGTCGGGCTTCGGCAGGTCGTCGGTGGCGAAGGCGTCGCCGAAAAAGGCGAAGGGATCGATGATCCATTGGCGCCGGTTGTACTCGGCGTCGAAATGGCGGCTGTAGCCTTCGGCCGCCAGCCCGCCGGCCGAGCCGGTCACCACCAGATGGCTGTCGCTGGCCGGATCGTCCGCCCGCCGCATCACCAGATGGGAGGCGACGCGCGCATCGGTCTTGCGGAACAGCGGGTAACCGGGCAGCACGCCCGACAGCGGCCGTTCGAAGCCGATCATCCCGTCGGCCAGTGCCGGCTTGGATTTATAGGTCAGGTCGGAAAAGCCGTCGTCGTCGCGCAGCCCGAAGCGCGCGAAGAAGCGGTTGGCGAGCGCCAGCGGCACCTGCCTGCCGCCGCTTTCCAGCCGAACCCCAGGCTGGCCCAGCACGGCGAAGCGGACGCCGCGGTCCATCGCCCGCCCCACCCAGTCGATGTAGGCGCCGACATCGGCAAAGGGCTCGCCGGCGAACCAGGTGACGACGCCGCGCAAGCCCGGATAGCGCGACAGGTCGGGAAGGCCGTCGGCGACGTTCCAATAGACGACGGACAGGCCCAGATGGTTCAGCGGCAATTCCGCCATCGTGTGGATGCGGCTGAGGCGAATCGTTTCCTCTTCGCGCAGGTCGACCAGCGCCAGGATGGTGCGCGGCACCTCCTGCCGGGCGGTTGCGGCCGCGGGCTGCACGCCGGCCGCCGCGGCGAGCGCGAACCCCGGCAGCAGAAGGCCGAGCGCCAGCGCCGCCACCGCCGCTGTCGCTTTGGCGATGCGCATCACCGGGGCGGCTCCGGGATCAGGCGGTCGAGTTCGACCGTCGAGACATAGGGGGAAAAGCCGTTGGCCCGCTGCAGAGCATAGATGGCCCGGACGCCTGCCGTATCGGCCGGGTCCCAATAGTCGAGCGTAAGCAGGCCGAGCCGCGGGTTCGACGCGCCGGCGGCCTTCAGTGCCTCCACCTGGAACCGGTAATCCTCGGCGCTCTGGCGGTGCGGGCGCTTGGCGGCGAAGTCCCAGCCGGCATAGACGCTCTCCCCCAGCACATGGCTCAGCAGCGGCGCGGTCTGCGGCAGGATCTCATACGCGCGGTTCTGCATCAGGCCGATGTCCGGCCAGTTGCGGCGGATGGCCCGCACCAGGGCCGCCGCAGCATCGGTCATGCCGCGCCAGCGCTTTGGATCGGTGCGCTCCAGATGCGGCGGGTTGTCGAGCGTGTCGAGGAAGACGCCGTGGAAGCCTTCGCGCAGGATCGCCGGCACAAGCTCCTCCACCACCAGCTTGACCCAGCGGCGGTCGCGGACGTCGACATAGAAGCTGCCGGGCCAGTTGGGGTTCTCCTGGTCCAGGATGCCCCAGCCCTTCACCCGGCCGAACCAGGGGCGGTGCGTCTCCACCTCGCCCACGCTGAGATAGCCGAACAGGGTCTTGCCGCGGTCGGCCAGCGGCTGGAGCGGCGGATGGGTGCGGCTGTCCAGAACCAGCAACCGGTAGGGCTGGAAGGCCGACAGCGGAGCGGCATCGGCGTAATAGACCGCCCAGGGAGAATTTGGGGATTGAGTGGCGGAGGATGCAGAGGCGGAAGCTTGGCCGGCCTCGGTGGCCCGCAAGGGGCGGTTGGGCAGCGCCAGAGACGCCGCACCCGAAACCAGCCCCACGGCGACAGCGCGCCGCCCGATCAGACCACCGATCACGCCAGCCGAACCCTTCCCGACGCTTACCCGACCTGAACGGTCATCCCAGCCACGCCAGCGTCTCGCGCAGCCCGTCCTCCAACGGCGTGTCGCAGCTCATGCCGAAGGCGGCGACGAGGCGCGACGGATCGCCGATGGACACCCGGATGTCGCCCGGCCGCGCCGGACCGTGCCGGCGGTCGAGCGCCCGGCCCGACAGCTCCGCCAGCACCTCCGCCAGCCGATTGACCGAAGTCGGACGGCCGGTGCAGACGTTGAAGACCGGTGCGCCGGACCTTGGGTTATCCATCGCCGCGGTCAGGTATCGCACCAAGTCCTTTACAAAGATGAAATCGCGGACCTGTTCGCCGTCGCCGTTGATGGTGACCGGCTCTCCCCTCACGATCCGGCCGGCGAAGATGGAAATGACGCCGGAATAGGGCGATTTCGGGTCCTGGCGCGGTCCATAGACGTTGAAGAAGCGGAAACCGGTGGTCGGCACGCCGTGCACGATGTCGGCCACCCGCGCATGCAGTTCGCAGCCCAGCTTGTCGGCGCCATAGGCGGACAGCGGGCGGGTCGCCGCGTCCTCGGTCAGCGGCATGGCCGGATTGTCGCCATAGACGGCGGCGGAGGAGGCGTAGACCACCGGCACCGGCCCCTTGGGATTGGCGCGGCGGGCGGCGTCGAACACGGCGATGGTGCCGGACAGATTGGCATGGTGGGTTTCCAGCCACGCTTCGCGCGAGCGGTCGACGGAAGCGACGGCGGCCAGATGGAAGCAGCCGTCCACGCGCTCACCTTCGGGGCCGGCCATCGCCGCCTCGACCGCCGCGGCGTCGGCGACATCGCCGACCGTCACCGGCACGGTCGGGGGCAGGTTCTCGCGCTTGCCGGTGGACAGGTCGTCCAGAACCCGGACCTCGTGCCCGGCGGCCAGCAGCCGCTCGATCAGGTGCGAGCCGATGAAGCCGCAACCGCCGGTGACCAGATAACGCGCCATCGCTGCGGCTCCCTCCGCTTTTGGGTCCATGGTGGAAAATACGCGAGGACCGGGGCCCCGGATCCCGCGCTTGCGCGAAAATCGCGCAAGGAGGACGCTCCCCTCCGGCCCAGCGAGGCTCAGGCGGCAGTCAGGAAACCGGCGACGGCAGCCTGGAATTCCTTGGGCTTGATCGGCTTGGAGACATGACCGTCGAAGCCCGCATCCGCCAGCCGACGCTTGTCGGCGGGGGTGGCGAGGTTGGTCACGGCCAGCACCGGCGTCGCGGCGAGATCGCCGTCGGCGCGGATCTGCTTGATCAACTCCAGCCCCGACAGGCCGGGCATGACGATGTCCATCACCACCAGGTCAGGAACCATCTCGCGCATCAGCGACAGAACCGAGGTCGCGTCGGACGCCTCGACCACGGCGAAGCCGCCTTCCTCCAGGCAACGGACGAAGAGCTTGCGCATCAGCACATTGTCTTCGACCACCAGGATCGTCCGCGTCTTTTCGACCGTGTCCACCATCTCGTCATCCGGACCTTGGTTCCGCGCCCCGTGCCGCCGGCCATGCGGCGCCAACCGGCGCACAGGACCACACACGGCATATCCACGCGGTATTTCACATGTAACTCAGTGTCTACGGCTTTTGGTTTCGCTGGTCAAGCAGCCCACAGCTTTGGAGAAGGGCACTTTCACCGATGTTGTGTGAAACTTGTTGCAGTAGTGCCATGAATAGTGGAGCTGCGCTTTCCGCTGGCGCGACCGGTCCGGTTGAGGCCATCCTCCCGGCAAAGCCGGAGATCGATCTTCCGCACGATCATCCGGGGGGGACCATCCGGGTCCGCAAACCAGGGAGACAGAGCATCGTGACAGCGCCCTTCATCCTCTACGGCAACGTGAATTCCCAGCCGGCGACCCGCGTGGCGCTGTTTTTCCGGCTGGCCGGCATCCCGTTCCAGTACCGGCATGTCGACCTGCGCAATGGGCAGCAGAAGTCGCCGGAATACCAGGCGATCAACCGGTTCGGCCGGGTGCCGACGCTGGTGCATGGCGACCATTCGATTTCCGAATCCAGCGTGATCCTGACCTATCTGGCCGAACAGACCGGCAAGTTCGGCGGTCGCGACGACGCCGAGAAGCTGCGCATCGCCGAATGGCTGAGCTGGCTGGCCGACGTGCTTCTGCCGGTCCAGCGCGCCCGGGCCGTGCGCAAGTTCAACGGCGACGCCAACGCCCTGCCCTGGCTCGACGCTTCCGCCGCCAGCGGCATGAAGCTGTTCGACGAGCATCTGGCTGGCCACAGCTTCATCCAGAGCGAACGGCTGACCATCGCCGATATCTTCGCCTTCCCCTGGATCGACCTGCTGAACGAATCGGCCATCGAGGCGAAGGACTACCCCAACGTGCAGGCCTGGGCCGACCGCATCCGCGCGCAGCCGGGCTACAAGCCGCAGTATGAGCTGATGCCGTCGGCGGACGCGGAGTGCTGAGGGTAGCGTCTCGCTAACTTAGACCCCCACCCTAACCCTCCCCCGCTGGGCGGGGGAGGGGACAAGTGCTTAAGCGGGGAGGCGGCGGCAGTCCCTCCCCCGCCCAGCGGGGGAGGATAGGTGGGGGTCTAACTCCACGCCGCGACACTCTCACCCCCGCGTGTCGTCGATCACCTTGCCGTCGTTGGGCAAACTCCCCGGCGGCACGAACTCCACCGCGCCTTTCAGCTTGGTCACCGACGACAGCGTCTCGCGGATGGCGGCGGCCAGATCGTCCCCGGTCTCCTCCGCTTCGCAACGCAGGGTCATGGTGTCGCTGGCGTCCTGGCGCCCGACGACAAGGCGGCCTCGGGAGAGTTGGGGATGGCGGCGCAGCACCTCGGCGACCTGCCCGGGATGGACGAACATGCCCTTGACCTTGGTTGTCTGATCGGCGCGGCCCATCCAGCCCTTCAGCCGCATGTTGGTCCGGCCGCAGGGGCTGGTTCCCGGCAGAACCGCCGACAGGTCGCCGGTTGCGAAACGGATCAGCGGATAGGCCGGGTTGAAGATGGTCACCACCACCTCGCCCACCTCGCCGTCGGGAACCGGGTCGCCGGTGCCGGGCCGGACGATCTCGACGATGCAGCCCTCGTTCACCACCAAACCTGAGCGGGCTTCGGTCTCGTAGGCGACGATGCCGAGGTCGGCGGTGCCGTAGCTCTGGTAGACGTCCAGCCCGCGCGCCTCGTAAAAGGCGCGGGCGTCGGGCAGATAGGGACCGCCCGACACGGCGGCGATGCGAATCGACGACACGTCCAGCCCCAGCGCGTCGCCCTTCTCCAGGATGATCTTCAGGAAGTCGGGCGTGCCGATGTAGCCGCGCGGCTTGAGGCTTGCGACGACCTGCGCCTGCATCTCGGTGTTGCCGGTGCCGGCGGGGATGACGGCGCAGCCGACGGCGTGCGCCCCGGTCTCGAACATCGAGCCGGCAGGGGTCAGGTGATAGGCGAAGCAGTTGTGGGCCAGATCCCCGGCACGAAAGCCGGCGGCGAACAGCGCACGGGCGCTGCGCCAGGGATCGACGCCATGCGGCTCCGGATCGTTGATCGGTCCGGGGGAGGCGAAGACGCGGGCCAAGCGGCCGATCTCCACCGCCGCCAGACCGCCGAAGGGCGGGTTCGCCTGCTGCAGCGCGATCAGGTCGGCCTTGCGCGTCACCGGCAAGGTGGCGAGCGACGCGCGGTCGTGGATCGCAGCCGGGTCGATCTCCGCCAGAAGCTGGCGAAAGTAGGGTGCCGCGTCCTTGGCGTGGTGCAGGTGGGCGGGCAACGCCGCGAACTGCTCGGCCTCGCGCCGGTCGGAGGAACGGGTTTCGAGGTCGTCGTAGAAGTCGGTCATGGTCGTTCGTCCGTTCAGGGGTCGGCCGAGGTGACGCGGAGAGTTGCCGCCCTCAGATCCAGCGCTTGCGCCGCTTGAAGCTCTTGAGGTTCTTGAAGCTCTTGCGCTCTTCGTTGCCGCCGCCGAGGTAGAATTCCTTCACGTCCTCGTTGTTGCGCAGCTCTTCGGCGGTGCCGTCCAGCACGACCTTGCCGTTTTCCATGATGTAGCCGCGGGATGCCGCCTGCAGCGCCATGCGGGCGTTCTGCTCCACCAGCAGGATGGTGACGCCCAGATCCTTGTTGATCTGCTGGACGATGCTGAACACCTCCTTCACCATCAGGGGCGACAGGCCCATGCTGGGCTCGTCCATCAGGATCAGCTTCGGCCGGGCCATCATCGCGCGGCCGATCGCCAGCATCTGCTGCTCGCCGCCGGAGAGATAGCCGGCAAGGCCGGTGCGCTCCTTCAGGCGGGGGAAATAGCTGAAGACCATGTCCAGGTCGTCCTTCACCCCGTTGTCGCGGCGGGTGTAGGCGCCCAGGCGCAGGTTTTCCAGGCAGGTCATGTCGGCGATGATGCGCCGGCCCTCCATCACCTGGAAGATGCCCTTGCGGACGATCTGGTCGGGGTCGATGCCGTTGATGCGCTCGCCATTGAAGGTGATGTCGCCGCGGGTGACCTCGCCGTCCTCGGTCTTCAGCAGGCCGGAGATCGCCTTCAGCGTCGTCGACTTGCCGGCACCGTTGGCGCCCAGCAATGCCACGATTTCACCCTCCGGCACCTCCAGGCTAAGGCCGCGGAGCACGAGGATCACGTCGTTGTAGACGACCTCGATGTTGTTGACGGACAGCATCATCCGCTTCGCAGCCGTGACGGGCGGCATTCCGGCTTGGACGGGAGCGTTGGTCGAAGCGGCCGTGGCGGTGGTCTGCATGCAGCACCTGAACTGTTCGGAAGAAGGGGGGCGCCCCCGCCGCGAAAAAAGCGGAGGCGCCGCGTGCTTATCGACTTACCAGCCCAGCCATTCCGGCTTGCGCGGGACGTCGACGGTGGTCAGCTTGTCCAGCTTGATCGTGCCGGCCTTGACCAACTCGTCCACGCCGGCGCCGGTGTCGCCGCCGACCTTGGCGCGGTAGATGTTGACCGCCGTCATGCCGCGGTGGTCGTTCTCGGTCCAGGTCGAGGGAACGCAGACGCCCTCCAGCCCGGCCGGGACCCAGTCCTTCTTCTGGTACATCGCCTTGCGGATGTTCGGACCGGTGACGCCGCCGTTCTTCGACGCCCAGTCCATCGCCTCCTTCATGTAGAAGGCGGTGCAGACGCCGGCCATGTAGTGCACCGGACGGTAGGCGGTGCCGGCCGCGTCGGAGATCTTGGAGATGTCCTTCAGCGTCTTCATGCCCGGCACTTCAGCGTTCCAGGTCACTGCGGTGCGCATCGGGAACACCACGCCGTCGGCGGCCGCACCGGCGGCCTTGGCGGCGTTCTCGTCCATACCCCAGACATTGCCCATGAACTGCACCTTGGCGCCGACCGTCTGGCAGGCCTTCAGCACCGAGATGTTGGAGCCGGCGGTGTTGCCGAGATAGGCGTAGTTGACGCCGGACTGCTTCAGCGTCAGGCACTGGGCGGTGTAGTCGCCGGGGGTCAGCGCGAACTGCACGGCCGGCAGGACGTCGAAGCCCAGCTCCTTGGCCAGCTGCTCGCCGGCGTCCTTGGGCGCGTTGGGATAGGGGTGGTTGGCGCCCATGTGGACGTATTTCGGCTTGCCCTGGCCGCCCTGCTTCTTCCAGTCCTCCGCCGCCCACATCAGCATGCCGCGCAGCGCGTCGGAGTAGGACGGACCGTAGAAGAAGTTGTAGGGAGCCGGCTTGGAGCCGTGCGGGCCCTTGCCGGTCGGATCGGTCAGGTGGCCGGAGTAGGAGCCGGAATAGGCCGGAATCTCGTCCTTGCCGACGAAGCCGGTCAGCGCCTCGGTATCGGCGGTGCCCCAGCCCTGCAGGGCCGCGATCTTGTCGCTGCCCGACGACCACTTCTTGTACTGGCTGATCGCGCGCGGCGCCTGATAGCCGTAGTCGACGGTGTCGACCGCCAGCTTGGTGCCGTTGACGCCGCCCTTGGCGTTGATGTAGGCGAGCGCGTCCGCCACACCCTGCGCATAGGGCACGCCAACGTCGGAGGTGGCGCCGGACTGGTCGGCCAGATGGCCGACCGGGATGTCGGCGTAAGCGGTGGCGGTGGTCGCCAGCAGGAGGGCGCCAGTAACGGCAGTGGTGGCGAAGAGCGCGGTCTTGATCGACATGGTGCGTTGACTCCCCATTCTGTTCTGTTTGTTGACCGGCAAAGCGTCGGGACTTAGTGCGAGAAGGGATAGAGCTTCCAGTAGGCCTTGATCTGCTTCCAGCGGTGGGCCAGCCCGTCGGGCTCGAACACCAGGAACAGGATGATGACGAGGCCGATCGACATCTCGCGCAGGAAGGCGATGTTGTCCTTCAGGTTCAGCGCGGTATCGATGGCGGTGCCGCTGACCAGCTTGGTGAGCGCCTGCATCGCTTCCGGCAGGAAGACCATGAAGGCGGTGCCCATCAGCGTGCCCATGATCGACCCCAGCCCGCCAATGATGATCATACCCAGGAACTGGATCGAGAAGAGGATGGTGAAGCCCTCCACCGACACGAACTGCAGGTAATGGGCGTAGAGGGCGCCGCCGATGCCGGCGTAGAAGGCGGAGATGCCGAAGGACATCGTCCGGTACTTCGTCAGGTTGATGCCCATGATCTCGGCGGACAGGTAATGGTCGCGCACCGCCACCAGGGCGCGGCCGTCGCGGGTCCGCATCAGGTTGGTGGCGAGGATGTACATGACCACCAGCGCCACCAGGGCGACGTAGAAGTACCGCTCGTCGGTGTCGAAGGCGAAGCCGAAGATGGTCAGCGGCTCGGCGATGGTGCCGGCGGTGCCGCCGGTGAACCAGTCGGCGCGGGCGAAGAAGTCCTGCAGGATGTACTGCGCCGCCAGCGTGGCGATGGCGAGGTACAGGCCCTTCAGCCGCGCCGCCGGCATGCCGAACAGCAGACCGACCAGCGTGGTGACCACGCCCGCCAGCGGGATGGCCAGCGCCACCGGGACGCCGACACTGTTGTTGAGCCAGGCCGAGGCGAAGGCGCCGAAGCCGAAGAAGGCGGAATGGCCGATGGAGATCTGGCCGGTGAAGCCGACCAGGATGTTCAGGCCCAGCGCGGCGATGCCGAGATAGCTGATCTGGATCAGCAGGCTGAGCCAGTAGCGGTCCATGAAGGCCGGGCAGGCCAGCAGGAGGAGCACGCCCAGGATCGCGAAGTTGCGGCTGGTCTTGGTCGGGAAGATGGTGGTGTCGGTCCCGTAGGACGTCTTGAAATCACCACTCGGAATGATGCTGACGTTCGCCATAGGGGCCTCACACGCGCTCGATGTCTTTGGTGCCGAACAGGCCGTAAGGCTTGATCATCAGGATGGCGATCAGGACGTAGAAGGGCGCGATCTCGTACATGTTGCCCCAGTTCAGCCACTGGCTGTCCAGGTAATGCGCCATGTTCTCCAGCACGCCGACGATCAGGCCGCCAACCACCGCGCCGATGACGCTGTCGAGGCCGCCCAGGATCACCGCCGGGAACACCTTGATGCCGAAGAAGGACAAGGCCGACGACACGCCGTTGACCACGCCCACCGTGACGCCGGCCACCGCCGACACCATGGCGGAGATCGCCCAGCTCATCGCGAACATGTGGCGGACCGAGATGCCCAGCGACTGCGCCACCTGCTGGTCGAAGGCGGTGGCCCGCATGGCGAGACCGGTCCGCGAGTATTTGAAGAACCAGCCAAAGCCCGCCATGATGAGGATCGAGATCAGCAGCGACATCACATAGACGGTCTGCACCTCCAGCCCGAACAGGTTCATGGTGGGGCTGGCGAAGATCGGCGGGAAGGGCTTGGCGAAGACGCCGAACATCCACTTCATCGCCGCCTGGAAGACGATGGACAAGCCGATCGTCACCATGATGACGGAGATGATCGGCTCGCCGATCATCGGCCTGAGCACGACGATCTGCAGGATGACGCCGAAGGCCAGCATGAAGACCAGCGTGATCGGGAAGCCGATCCAGAAGGGCAGCTGCCAGCTGGTGAGAAGCCACCAGCAGGTCCAGGCGCCGATCAGCAGGAATTCGCCCTGGGCGAAGTTGACGATGCGGCTGGCCTTGTAGATCAGCACGAAGGACATGGCGACCACGCCATACAGCGCGCCGACGATCAGGCCGTTGACGAGAAGCTGAAACAGAAGGGTCATGGCGTGGCCTCGCCGAATTGGGATCCAGATCCCCCTCTCCCCCCCGGGGAGAGGGTCGGGGTGAGGGGGACGCGTGGCGAGGAGCGTCCGGCAAGCGGATCCCCCTCACCCATCCTCTCCCCGGGGGGGAGAGGGGTCAGTTCCTTGCGCATAGGCCGATCACGCCGCGACCGGCTGCTGCGGCGCCTTGGCGGCGGTCGGAGCCAGGTCGATGACGGTCAGCGTGGTGCGGATGCGCTGCTTGGTGCCGTCCTGGAAGGCGATCGTGGTGTCCACGTCGATCTTCGGCTGGTCGGTATAGATGCTGTCGATGATGGTGTCGTATTTCTCGGCGACGACGCCGCGGCGCACCTTGCGGGTGCGGGTCAGCTCGCCGTCGTCGGCGTCCAGCTCCTTGTAGAGCAGAAGGAACTTGGAGATGCGCTGAAACTCGGGAAGCGTCTGGTTCACCCGCTCCACCTCCGCCCGCAGCAGGTCGTAGACCTCCTGCTTGGACGACAGGTCGGAATATGTGGTGAAGGCGATGCGGTTCTTTTCCGCCCATTTCGACACGATGGAGAAGCGGATGCAGATGATCGCCGACAGATACTCGCGCTTGTCGCCCAGGATCACCGCCTCGGCCACATAGGGGCTGAACTTCAGCTTGTTCTCGATGTATTGCGGGCTGAAGCGGTCGCCCTGGGCGGTGGTGGCGATGTCCTTGATGCGGTCGATGATGACCAGATGCCCCTTCTTGTCGAAGAAGCCGGCGTCACCGGTGTGCATCCAGCCGTCGCGCATGTCGGCGACGGTCGCCTTCTCGTTCCGGTAATAGCCGGCGAACATGTTGGGGTGGCGGGTGACGATCTCGCCGACGCCGTTGTGGTCGGCGTCGATCACCTTCACCTCGATCCTGTCGTCGAAGGGCACGCCGACCGTGTCGAAATCCACGTCGGTGCCGCGATGGACGGTGTAGGCGCCCATCGTTTCGGTCTGGCCGTAGATCTGGCGCAGCGGCACGCCCAGTGCCTGGAAGAACTTGAAGGTGTCCGGCCCCAGCGCCGCGCCGCCGGTCGCTGCCGATTTCAGGTTGGTGAAGCCCAGCCGGTCACGCAGAGCCTTGAACAGGATCGCGTCGGCCATCGCCGAGCGCTGGCCCTTCGACAGCGCCTCCAGCCCCAGCTTCATGCCGAGATCGTACATCTTCTGCTTGAAGGGCGATGCGTCCATCATCCGGGCGCGCACGTCGGCGGCGATGGCCTCCCACAGGCGGGGGGCAAACAGGACGAAGGTCGGCCCGATCTCGCGGAAGTCGTGCATCATCGTCTCGGCTTCCTCGACGAAGTTCACGCGCATCCGCGATACCACGCCCATGCCGACGGCATAGACCTGCTCCATGATCCAGGACAGCGGCAGGACGGAGACATACTCGTCCTCCGGACCCTTGGGATCGGCGGACAGATAGCTGGCGACATGGCGGATCAGGCGACCCGCCGGCAGCATCGCCATCTTCGGGTTCGAGGTGGTGCCGGAGGTGGTGCAGAGGATGGCGACCTCCTCGCCCTTCGTATCGGCCACCATGCGGTCGTAGAGGTCCGGCTGCTGCGCCAGCAGTTCCTCGCCCATGCGGATCAGGTCGGTGACCGGCATCAGGCGGGGATCATGGTATTTGCGCATGCCGCGCGGGTCGGAATAGATGATGTGCTGCAGCGTCGGCAGCCGGTCGGCGAGGTTCAGCAGCTTGTCGACCTGCTCCTCGTCCTCGGCGAACACCACTTTCACGTCGGCATAGGTGATGAGGTAGGCGACCTCCTCGTCCAGCGCGTCGCGGTAGATGCCCAGGCTGTAGCCGCGCACCGCATGGGTCGCGATCTCGCCCATCACCCAGTCGGGACGGTTGTCGCCGAGAAGGCCGACCACCTCGCCCGGCACGACGCCCAGCTTGGTCATGCCCAGCGCGAAGGCGCGGATGCGGGCATGCACCTGGCCCCAAGTGAAGGTCCGCCAGATGCCGAAATCCTTCTCGCGCATGGCGATGTCGCCGCCATGGTCGCGGGCGTGCAATGCCACCAGCTTCGGCAGGGTGTCGTAGACGGCCAGATCGGGAAGGGCCAGATCGGGCAGAGTGAGGTTCGACATCACGCGACCTCCTTGCGCGGCGGCACGACCGCGGCAGGAGCCGCCGGCGCCTCTTCCTCGTCGTCCTCGCCCAGATAGGCGCGGCGGACGCGGGGATCGGCCAGGACCTCCTCCGGCCTGCCTTCGGCGATCTTCTTGCCGAATTCCAGCACCATCACCCGGTGCGAGATGTCCATGACCACGCCCATGTCGTGCTCGATCATGACCACGGTCATGCCGAACTCCTCGTTCAGGTCGACGATGTAGCGGGCCATGTCCTCCTTCTCTTCCAGGTTCATGCCGGCCATCGGTTCGTCCAGCAGGATCAGATCCGGCTTCAGCGCCATGGCGCGGGCCAGCTCCACCCGCTTGCGCAGGCCGTAGGACAGGGTGCCGGCGGTGGCCTTGCGCACATGCTGGATTTCGAGGAAGTCGATGATCTCCTCCACCTCGCGGCGGTGGGACAGTTCCTCCTTCCTGGCGCCGGTCAGCCAGTAGAGCGACCCGGTCAGGAAGTTGTTCTTCAGCAGGTGGTGGCGGCCGACCATGATGTTGTCGAGCACGGTCATGTGCCCGAACAGCGCCAGATTCTGGAAGGTGCGCCCGATGCCGAGCGAGGCGCGATGGTTCGGGGTCATCCCCGTCACGTCGCGGCCCTTGAAATAGACCTTGCCGTCCGTCGGCCGGTAGCGGCCGGAGATGCAGTTGACCATCGAGGTCTTGCCGGCCCCGTTCGGGCCGATGATCGAGAACAACTCGCCCCTGCGGATGCCGAAGCTGACGTCGGTCAGCGCATGGACGCCCCCGAAGCGCAGATTGACGCCCCGAGCCTCGAAGATGGTCTCCGCCTGGGTGGTGGGCGACGTTTTGGCAGGGCCGGGGTGTGGTGCGACGGGCGCGCCTGACATTTCCTCCTCCGTTGCTGTTGGTACCGCTTCTCGGGGTCACGACCCGGCTCTTTGGTGGCCGGCGTGGTCCATATTGTGGACCGTTTCATGAGCAACTTCCGCACTATATACCGGGTTCCTTTCTGTTTTCAACACTGACATTCCGCCATTGCATGTTTTTTGACGCGACAAGCCGCCGCTCGGTCCATATGATGGACCTCATGAGCCGTCACGCCGACATCGCCACCCCCCCTGCCGCTCCGAACGCGGCAGGGGGCACCCAAAGCCTGGAGCGCGCCATCGCCCTGCTGCGCGCGGTCGCCGACGCGGGCACCGACGGCGCGCGGCTGGCCGACCTGATGGCCGGAGTCGGTCTTTCGAAGGCGACCGCCCACCGGCTGCTGATGGCATTGGCACGCGAAGGGCTGGTGGAACAGGACGGGCGCAGCAAGCGCTACCACCTGGGGCCGGATCTGGTGGCGCTGGGCGATCTGGCGGCGCTGCGGCACCGGCCGGCTCCCCCTACCCCTGCCCTGCCCCAGCCGCCGGAAGCGGCGGCGGTGGTGACCGAGCCGCCGCCGGCCCTGATGGTGAGGCCGTCGGCCTTCCTGCGGCCGGAGTATCGCGGCCTGTCCATCGCGCTGGCGTCGCTGCTGTGCGATCGTCATGTCCGCGCCGCCGACGGCGCGCGGGCGGCGCTGCTGCATGAAAGCGTCGCGGGACAGACCACGGAACTGAGCTTCGCCCGCCTTGCCCATGATTCGGCGCGCTTCGCCACCGTGCTGGCCGGCATGGGGGTGGGCCAGGGCGATCGGGTGGCGGTGCTGCTGCCCAAGGGGCCGGAACTGCTGATCACGGCATTGGCGATCTGGCGGCTGGGCGGCGTCTACATGCCGCTGTTCACCACCTATACCGCCTCATCCGTGGCCTACCGGCTAGCCGACAGCGACGCGCGGGCCATCGTCACCAACGGCTTCCTGCGCCGCAAGGTGCCGCGCGACAACACCCGGCCGGTGGTGACGGTGGAGGGCGACGAGGCCTTCGGTCCCGACGCGGTGCCCTTCTGGTCGTCGCTGCACGAGGCCGCACCGCTGGCCGAGGTGGCGCGCTATCGGGAAGGCGACGCCTTCGCCCTGATCTACACGTCGGAATCCGAGCCGACGCCGCTGGGCGTCTCGCTTCCGGTCAAGGCGCTGTCGGGGATCGAGCAGTACATGCGCATCGGCCTGGACCTGCGCGACGACGACATCTACTGGAACATGGCCGATCCCGGCTGGGCCTATGGCGCCTATTACGGACTGGTCGGGCCGCTGCTGCTGGGGCGGACGACGATCTTCTGCGACGGCCCCTACGACGTGCGGCAGGGCTACCGCATGCTGACGAAGTTCGGCGTCACCAACCTGACCGCCGCCCCGTCGCAGATCCGCGCCTGGCACGGCGCCGATCCCGGCGTGTCGCACCAGTTCGCATTGCGCATCCTGTCGGTGGTGGGCGAACCGCTGCCGCCCGACCTGATCGCCTGGGCCAACCGGACGGTCAAGGTCCCCCTGCTCGACCAGTATGGCCAGCGCGAGACCGGCATCTTCATCGTCAATCGCTACGATCCCGACGGAATCGGCCGTTACGAATCCGACGGGGCGGACGGTGGTGAGTCCGCCCAGCCGCCCAGCGGCTCGCTCGGCCGGCCGATGCCGGGATTCCGTGTCGTCATTCTCGACCCCGACGGCCGGGAGGCGCCGGTGGGCGGCGCCGGCGAGATCGCCATCGACGTCGACCATTCACCGCTGTTCTGGTTCGAATCCTACGCCAACAACCCGGAGCGCACCGCCCAGCGCTTCCGCCACGGCCGGCGCTATTACCTGACCGGCGACCGCGCCTTCCTGGACGGCGACGGCAACATCCATTACCGCGGCCGGGCATCCGACGCGATCCAGATGCAGCAGGGCGAATAGGCAGCGGCACCGGTTTTCGGGTATAGATCGCCCTTGAGAACGCTGCGGCGGAATGCGGCGGCGGACGCCGGGGGAGCGCGAAGGACGGGTATGGAATCCAAGACGAAGAACCGCGAATCCTGGCTGGCCGCCGCCTTCGCGGCGCTGGCCGAAGGCGGCGTCGACAAGGTGCGGGTGGAGGTGCTGGCGAAAGCCCTGAAGGTCACCAAGGGCAGCTTCTATTGGCATTTCCGCGACCGCACCGACCTGATGAACGCCCTGCTCGACAGCTGGAAGCTGGGACGCATCGCCGCCATCAAGGAACAGACCCGGCTGGACGGGCGCGAACCGGCGCACCAACTGCGCGACCTGCTGGCGCTCTATGGCGGCAGCAAGCCGCGGGGCATGGCGATAGAGTTGGCGGTGCGCGACTGGGCCCGGCGCGATCCCGAGGCGGAAAGCGTGATCGCCGAGGTCGACCGCGAGCGCCTGCACAGCGTCGCCGGCCTGTTCGTGGCCTTGGGTCTGCCGCCCGATCAGGCCTTCGCCCGCGCCTATCTGTTCTATGCCTTCGCCTTCGGCCAGGGGCTGCTCGCCCCCGGCGCGGTGGCCGACCGCGCCGAGGTGGTGCGGGCGATCTGCGCCGATGTGCTGGTGCCGGAGGCGCAGGTTTAGCGCCGCTCGGAGCGCTGCTGGGGACGCCTTTGGGGACGCCTCACGGCGTATAGGCCAGCCGCACATTGCCCCAGTGGCGGCCGCGCACGACGATAGGCGCATCGACCTCCTTCAGGCGCACCATCCGGCCGCCGCCCATGTCGCGGCGATAGGCCTGCAGCAGGAACGGGCGGGTGTTGCGCGCGGCGGCAAGACCCGACCGGTCGGCGAAGACGCGGCGGTTACGGCAATGGGCGGTGTTCCAGGCGGGGTCGCCCGGCCGCTGCGGCTCGGAATAGCGGCTGTTGTGGGTCGGCACGTAACCGGCGCTGTTGGCCGCCACGCAGAACTGGAAGCGGGGGTTGGAGGCCAGGACCGGCTCCTGGATCGCGGGAAACAGGCGGTCGGCCAACTCGGTGAAGGGGGCCAGCGCCTGTTCCGGGTCGCTGCCGGCAATGGGCGCCAAGTCGGTGGAGAACAGCGCCTCCTCACCGATGCTGCCGCTGGAAAGAGCGCTTTCCAAAGCCTTCGACAGGGCGGCGGCGGTGTCCTGCGCGGTGCGGATGACGTCGGAGTCGGCCTCCACCATCGCGCGATAGGCCCGGCCCAGCCGGTCCGCCTGACCGTCGGACAATTCGTCGAAGGCCAGATGCAGGCCAAGGTCGCTGATCCCGGCGACGACGGCCGGCAGGTCGCCGACATCGCGCAGCGTTACGGTCAGCCGCGTCTGCTCGGCAAGCGAGGGAAGCCCCATGCCCTCCACCAGCATCCCCTCCAGCGACAGGTCCAGCATGGTGGCGGTGCGGCGTTCGCCGGCCAGGACCAGCGTGACGGGCTCTTCGCAGGGGATCCGGTCGGACATGCGGCGGTCGCCGGCAACCGACTGGCGGAGCGCGATGACCAGCCGGCGCTTCAGGTCGGCGACGGCGGTCTGGGTATCGGCCATCCGGCGGCTGACGTCGGTGGCGATGCCGGTGATCCCGTCGGCCTGATCGCGGATATGCAGGACGCTGACCGACACCTGCGATGCCCCGCCGGCCGAGTTGGTGGCGCTGCGCCCGATCTCCCCGTTGGCGGCGGATTGCTCCTCCACCGCGGCGGCGGTGGCGGCGGCGGCCTCGTCGATCTCCTCGATCACGGAAATGACGGTCTGGATCGCCGTGACGCTGCCGCCGACCGCCTGCTTCAGCTGGTCGATCTGGCGGGCGATATCCTCCGTCGCCCGTGCCGTCTGGTTGGCGAGCGCCTTCACCTCGCTGGCGACCACGGCGAAGCCCTTGCCGGCCTCCCCTGCCCTGGCGGCCTCGATGGTCGCGTTCAGCGCCAGCAGATTGGTCTGGCCGGCGATCTCGTTGATCAGGTTGGCGACCTTGGCGATCTCTTCCGTCGCCACCTCCATCTGGCCGATGGCGGAGGCGGAACCGCGGGCGCTGTCCACCGCCCGCCGGGCCACCTCGCTGGACCGGGCCGCCTGCCGCGCGATCTCGTGCCCGGCGCTGTTCAGCTCCTCCGTCGCGGCGGCGACCGACTGGGCATTGGCGCTGGCCTGCTCCGAAGCCGCCGACACCACCATGGTGTTCTCCCGCACCACGCCCAGGGCCTGCATCAGGTGCTGGATGCCGTCGCCGGCGCGGTTGCTGGTCAGTTCCACCCCTATCCAGGTGGAATCCAAATCGCTCTCGATCGACTTGCAGGTCTCCAGCAGGGCTTGGCGGGTCAGCGCCTTCTGCCGCACTTCGGTCTCGTGCTTCTCGTGGGCGGCATAGGCCAGCTTCGCCTTCATCGCGTTCAGTTCGGATGCCACGCGGGCGAATTCCGGCACGGTGATCGGCGTCATCGGATCGGTGAGAGCGCCGCGGGCGATGCGCTCGAACATCTGTTCCAGGACCGACAGCGGACGGCGCACCGTGCGCAGGATCAGCCAGCCGAACAGGGCGGCCAGCAGACAGCTCAGCAGAACCGCCGCGTCGACCACGGCGATGCGCCGCCCATGGTCGGCTTCGGCCTTGTCGAACTCCTCCCGCGCCACCCGGATCTGGAGTTCCAGCAGCGCGTCCGACACCCGGCGCAGTTCGGCGAAGGCGGGACGGACGGTGCCGCGCAAATGGGCGTCCAGCGCGGCACCGTTCTTCTCCCGCGCCAGTGCCAGGGCCGGACCGATGCCGGACTGGAGATAGGAGCCGACCAGCGGCTTGAACCGGTCGGCGAGGACCGCCTCCTCCGGCGTCAGGTAGGTGGCAAGGTAGGCGGTCAGCAGTTGCTGCATGGCTGCGGTGTTGCCGGAAACCTCCGCTTCGACGGCACCGAAGTCGCCGGCTCCCTTACCCGCCTGAAGATTGCCCGCCTGAAGATCGGCGGCGAAATCGGTCAGGCGCTGCCGGCTGTCGCGGGCGAGATTCTGGATCTCGCCGATCTGATAGGCGGGAACAGTCCGATCCTCATACACCGTGCGAAGCGAGCGGTTGGAAGCCTCCATGCCGTCCAGCCCGAGCCAGCCGGCCGCCAGCATCGCCAGGATCAGCAGAACCATCACCCCGGCCAGACGCCCGGACAGGCTGGACCACGCCATGGCGGCGGCATGGCCCGCGCGGCTGCGGCGGACGAGCGCGCCCTGCTCCAGCGCCACCGCCGCCCGTCCGTCGCGCATGGCCGCATACAGGGACTCGGCCGCCGAGATCTCGTCCCGCGACGGTTTGGAGCGGATGGAGATATAGCCGGTGACGGCGCCGTTCTCGATCACCGGGGTGACGTTGGCGCGCACCCAATAGAAATCGCCGGACTTGGTCCGGTTCTTCACCAGCCCTTCCCAGGGTCGTCCCGACTTCACGGTCGCCCACAGGTCGGCGAAGGCCTCCTTGGGCATATGGGGATGGCGGACGAGGTTGTGCGGAGCGCCGATCAGCTCATGTTCGTCGAAACCGCTGATCTCGACGAAAGCCTGGTTCACGAAGGTGATCCGCCCGCCGGTGTCGGTGCGCGACACCAGGGGGACGCCGTCGGTCAGATGGACCTCACGGTCGGTGATCGGGGTGTTGACGCGCATGACGCGGTTCCGCTCCAGCCAAAGTCTCGCAGGAAACGGTCGGGCGTGGAGGCGAAAACTGTAGCGCCAGACAACCGCATAGGTCGCACCCCCGAACCGGAGGCCATGCTGCAAGCGTCATGCCGCGATGGATTGTTAGCGGTCGAACAATTTGCATGGCAGAATACAACGGAGGGGCGATCTCCTCCCGCCGAATTCGTCGCAAAATGCGTCCGGAAAAGAATGGCGGGCGCGGCGGACGGTGCAAACTGAAAAAAGCTATACGGTCTAATTGCTTAGCCGCGCAACGAGCCCCCGGACAACCCGTCGAGCGGGATGGCGGTGACGCTCTTGACCTCTTCCATCACGGCATAGGTGTGGGTTTCCCGCACGCCGCGCGCGGTGGACAGCAGTTCGCCCAGGAACAGGCGGTATTCGTTCATGTCGCGCACCCGCGCCTTGACCAGATAGTCGAAGCCGCCGGCGACCATGTGGCATTCCATGATCTGCGGCATGCGCAGCACGGTGGCCTTGAAGTCGTCGAAATTGTCGGGCGTCGTGCGGTCCAGCACCACTTCCACGAAGACCAGCATCCCCGCTTCCAGCCGGTGCGGGTCGAGCAGCGCGACATAGCGCTGGATGATGCCGTCCGTCTGCAGCCGCTTCACCCGCTCCAGGCAGGCGGCCGGGCTCAGGTTGATGCGGCGGGCCAGCTCGACATTGCTGAGGCGTCCATCCTCCTGCAGTTCACGCAGGATCTTGATGTCGGTGGAATCGAGGCTGCGGTCCATCGGCGGCTCGGAATGCTGTTCGGCAGGCCGTCCCGATCTTCAGGCAAAGAACGGGGCCACCCCGGAACCGACCATAGCAGGAACGGCTCCGACCGCGCCACTCCGAAGCCTGTTTGCCGGTGACGGCGGACCCGGTTACGCCGCCAGCGGCAGCATCACCGTCATGCGCAGCCCGCCGGTCGGGCGGTTTTCGGCGCTGACGCGGCCGCCGAAGGCCTCGATGTTGCGGCGGACGATCCACAGGCCGATGCCGAAATGCGCGGCCCCCGCCTGATGGGCGGCCGCCTCGTCCTCCGGCATGCCGCGGCCGGGTTCGCGGTGGGAGAAATAGCGCTCGAAGATGCGTTCCAGGTTGGCGGGATCGACGCCCGGTCCCTCGTCGTCCACCACCAGCTCGGCCCAGCGGCCGTTGCGGGTCAGGCGGACGCTGACGGCGGAGTCGGCCGGTGAGAAGCTGACGGCGTTCTCCACCAGATTCTCGACGATGGTCTCCAGCGTCTCCTCACTTGCCCGTACCACCAGCCCGGCATCGATGCGCGAGCGCATGTGCAGGCTCTGTTCGGCAAGCAGGCCGGTGTAGCCGCCGGCCATCCGCTCAACCAGCGCCGACAGGTCGACGCGGCGGCGCGCAGGGGCCAGCAGGTCGGCCGCCGCCTCGTCCATGCGGCGGGCGAAGGAGACGATGCCGTCCAGCTTGTCCAGCGACTTCTCGATCATGATCAGCGCGCGCTGGCTGCGGGCGTTCTCCGCCGGCAGGGCGCGGCGCAGCGGCTCCACCGACTGGCGGATGACGGCGATCGGCGTCTTGAATGCGTGGGCGTTGTCCTCCGCCGCACGGCGCAGCGACTGGGCGCTGTCGCGCAGCGTGGAAACGAGACGGTCGAAATCCTCCGCCACCCCGGCCAACTCCGGCACGGTGTTGCGCGCGGCGAAGGAGGCGCTGCGGCCCTCATGGTCGGGGGTATCCTCGCCGCCGACGATGCGGCGGGCCAGTTCGCCGAAACGGTTCAGGTTGCGCCAGACGCCGGCAAGCACGGCCAGCACCAGGGCCGCCATCGCCAGATAGATCGCCGCGGCGGCCTGGACCGCCGGCGTGCTCCAATAGGGACGGCCGATGGAGGAGGAGATGTAGGCCTCGGTCGCATGGCTGGTCACCAGCGCCCAGCAGCCGAAGCTGGTCTTGATCGGGGTGATGGAGGACAGCACCTCCTCCCCGCCTTCGGCATGGGGAACGCGCATCGCCAGCGTGGAGTTGCCGGCACAGCTCGACCCCAGCCGGTCCAGCACGCCCTGTTCGAGCAGCAGGCGCCGTTCGGCATCGATGTCGGCCGTCGACAGGCTGGGCGCCGCCGCGACATAGAAGAAGGGTTCCGGTCCGGTCCTGAGCGCCGCGGCCCCGGTGGCCGCCACGCGCGGACGCACCAGCAGCTTCAGCCGCGTGCGGTCGTCGCCGTAGCGGGCCAGCGCGCTGCTGAGGCTGGGGAGGGCCGTGCGGTCGACACCCAGAAGTTCCGGTTCCAACGCCCGGGCGATCAGTTCACCCTGGCGCTGGGCGCTTTTCAGCAGGAGCTGCTGCGAGGCCTCGTCGGCGCGCTGGAACTGGTCGTAGAGCAGAACCGGCACGGCGACGAAGACGACGGTGAGCAGCACCAGGCGGCTCGCCATCGAACGCCACAGCCAAAGCAGGCGGGCGGACGCTTGTCTGGGCGCCCGCATCGCGAGGTCACTCGGCAGCAGCGCCATTGATCAGCATGTCCTCGCTCATTCCATTGCGCGTGCCTGTGTCGAGGCCGTCCTCGTCGCCACCCTGGGCCGGGTTCTCGCCCTTGCCCCAGCGATAGCCGAAGCCCGGATAGTTTTCGATGCAGGCGAAGTTGGCGTCGACCGAGCGGAACTTCTGGCGGATGCGCTTGATGAAGGCGCGGACGTTGGCGCGGTAGCCCGACGGGCCGTAGCCGGCGACGAAGCCCTTGCCGTGGACGAGGTCGTAGATCTCGCGGTAGGACACGTCCTCTTCCGGACGGGTCGACATCAGCTTGACGATGTTGAACTCGGTCAGCGTCAGGTCGATGCGCTTGCCCTTCCAAAAGGCGCGGCTGTTGTCCAGGCGCAGTTCCAAATCGCCCAGGCGATGCATGGTGGCGTTGCCGCCGGCCTCCGCCTCCTCGGCACCCTTGACCGCATCGCCCTTGGTGCCGTCCAGGATCAGGCGCATGCGCTTCAGCAGGATCGACAGGCTGCGCGACTTCTCCACGAAATCCAGCGCGCCGCCGGCCAGGGCCGCCTCTTCATAAATCTGGTCGGACAGGACGGTCAGGAAGATCACCGGGGTGGCGATGCCGCGGGCGCGCATCTGGCGCAGGACGTCGATGCCGTCCAGCTTGGGCATGCGCCAGTCCAGCAGGACGATGTCGACCGATCCGTCGGCAGCGAAGAAATCGAGCGCCGGCTCGCCGCGGTCGAAGGTGATGACCTCGTATCCCTCGTCGCCGAGGTTGAGGCTGAGCGACTCACGGAACAGATCGTCGTCGTCCACCAGAGCGATGCGGGCAATGGTCGGTTCGGTCATTGCGGACATTCCCTTGTTCGACTCCGCCTTACTGAATCCCGGGGCGGACAGGGCGCCCTGCGTCAGCGTGAGCGAGGAGTTGGGCGAAGCATCGGTGGTCGGCGTCAGGGACATTTTGGCTGCTCTTCATATCGTAGGAGAGGGCGCGGAAGTCCTGGGACGAGGTCATATCCATGAAGAAGAAGACCTTGAGGGTGCAGTCACCCTTGGAATACCGCCAGATCTTGGCGGGAGGCGCCTCTTCCCTTGCAACAGGGGACCCCAGGAGGTTGAGAGTCTGGACTTCGTCCAGCCCGACAAGACTGTCGGGGTCGGCGTTGGTGGTTGCGGGAGGGGTGGGCGTCAGCCCCACGGCCGGGCCCACGGCCGGCATGGCCGAGGCGTTCGCCGTCCGGGGGTCGATGGCCGCCAGTTGGGTGGCGGCGGCGTTGGCGTCGGTGCTGGCCGCCGCCACGTCGCCGTTCGTCACCGGCGGGCCCGGCTGCGGCATCGGCAGGGTCGGCGCCAGCGATGCGGCGTCGGCAATCTTGCGGACCGGCTTCTGCCTGGGCACCGGCGGGGAAGCCGGACGGGCGTTCGGGTTGGCGGCCGATACATCGGGTCCGCCCCATCCCGGTCCGACCGTGTTGGCCGGGCAGCCGGCCAGCAGCAGGACCGCGACCAGCAGGCCCGCATGTCGGCCCCGGCCGGCGGCGTAGGCGCCGAACTGCGCCACATCGCGGAGGACTGCCGGCACGGTCATGGGGGCGAGCCTTTCAAACACTGGAGGGACAAACACGAGATGGTCGGCTATAGCGGCATTAACACGGAACCGGCCGTTTCCATCTGACCGCAAAGTTGACTTCGCGTCTGAGTTGGAGTTGACCGCGTCTGATGAGCCTAAACTCAGTCCATCCTGGTTAATGGCGCGTTAAAGCCACAGCAGATACCCCCATTTTGCGAAAACCTACCAATATTTTGCGAATTTTCGTTTGAATTTCGAGCGAATGCATCGGGGGACTCCCGGCGCTTTCCTCAAAAGTGGTACTCAATTCGGTTAAACCCATTCTACATCGACCACGTCGTGGGGGCGCCTGCGGAGGGCGACAGGACGTGACAGGAATGAGGCAGGAGGATGGCCGGGATCGGACGGGAATGGGGCCGTCGTGGGCCGAAGCCCAAAAAACAATCGGCGGCGGAGCCACCCGGGTATGGCTCCGCCGCCGCTCAGCCGGACGGGCAACAGGTCATGTAACGGCGCGCATGACAGCGGCCGCAGGGCGTTGCCTCTGGAACTCCAGCCGTGGTTCCGGCCGGCCGTCAAGCCGGTCGGCGTCGTGGGAACAATGCATTTTCGGCACCATCCATCACGGTCGCCATCATGCGCCGGACGGACGGCGCGGTCAAGTTTGCAGTACGTACAATTTAGTGGTTCCATTATCCGGCTGGTATGGGAGGTGGACTTGCCGGGAGAAGGTGGAGAGCCTCCATCTATGGTCCGAGAGACCAGGAGTTTTGGCATGGGTGACGGGCATCGGCGTAAGCTGACGGAAGAACTCAAGCGGGAATCTGTTCGGCTTATCGCAACGAGCGGCCGGATAGTCGGGAACGTGGCGGCTGATTAGGGTATCGGCAAATCGACACTGACGCGATGGAAAGCGCGCCACCAGGAAGCTGAACTTCTGTGCGGTCCACATGACGATGTGCACAAGGAACTGGTCCGTCTGCGTCGTGAGAACGAGGTTTTACGCCAGGAGCGTGACTTGTTAAAGAAGGCAGCCGCTTTCTTGGGGCAGGAGACAAGTCGATGAGATCTCAGCTCATCGATGCAGAGAAAGCGGGTGCTCCGGTCTCCCGGCTTTGCCAGCTCTCGGGTGTGAGCGTCAGCGGTTACTATGTGTAGAAGACGCGCAAGGCCAGTGTTCGGCAATGAACCGACCTGGTGCTGTTGGCCCATATCCGCAGCCGGTTCACAGCGTCGCGCGAAACTTATGGCAGCTCACGGATGCATGCCGAGTTGAAGGCTGACGGTATGTCGCCATCGCGTCGCCCGCCTGATGCGCGACAACCACCTGAAGGCCTACCAAAGGCACCGGTACAAGCGAACCACTGACAGCCAGCATGGCGGCTTGGTGACGCCAGTGTCAGGACTGGTGGCGGAGGACGAGGTGAGCGGCTTGGCCCATGCTCGGTACTCTGACGGGACCGGGCGATGCCTGGGCAGCAGGTTTGGGCTACAGCCATGGGCACCACCTGCGGGTCGCTGCAGGGGCGGCGGAACCAAGTGGCTGTTTCCAAAGGGAAGTCGTGAGCGTTGGTTGGGGGACTAGGATTCGAACCTAGGCTGGCGGAGTCAGAGTCCGCTGTCCTACCGCTAGACGATCCCCCAGACCGTCACCGGGGCGGCTCGCTTGCCGTGCCCCGTGGTGTGGGCGGGTTTATAGCGACCGCGTGCCGGGCTGTGAAGAGCTTTTTTCGCTTCCGATGCACTTTTTTTTGGGCGCTGACCGCCGGTCCGGTTTTCCCCTGGACCGGCGGCGCCTTTCATTCAGCGTGGGACAGCGTTCGCCATGGGCGCGATGATCCGGCGGAGGTCGTAGTCGGCCTCCAATTCCTCCAGCATACGGGGAAGGCGGCGGCGCCAATTCGGATGCTGGTCGACGGTGCCGGGCAGGTTGGGCTGCTCGTCGTCCGCCAGCGCGTCCTCGATCTGAACCATCACGATGCGCGACGGGGTGTGCGCCAGATAGGCGTGGACGGCGGCGGACAGTTCGACGCGGAACGGCTGGTCGCCGTCATCGGTGGGATAGCTGTCCGGGCGCAGCCCCTCGCGGGACAGGGCCTGCAACAGGCGCCAGCGGTCGACGCCGCGGTCCCAGCGGTCCTTGTCCCGGCTGGCATCGTCGGGATAGAGACTGAGCCGCTGCCGCCAATCGAGGTCGCGGCCGGTCCAGAACCCCTTGAAGGGTGCCAGGTCATGCGTGCTGACCGTCGCCATGGAACCGGCGGGATACTCGCCGGGAGACTTGAAGCCGCCATCGGCAGTGCGTTCGAAATACAGCACGCGGTAGCTGAGGATTCCGGCCTGTTCCAGAGCCGGCCGGAAGCCCTCCGGAACGGTGCCCAGATCCTCGCCGATCACGACGCAACGGTTGCGGCGGCTCTCCAGCGCCACGATGCGCAGAAGGTCGTGAAAGGGATAGGCGACATAGGCGCCGTCGCTGCCGTCCTCCGGGATCCAGAACAGGTGCTGCAGCGCCATCACATGGTCGATGCGCAGCGCCGCGGCATGGCGCATGTTGGCCCGCAGAAGCTCGACGAAGGGGCGGTAGGCGGCCTCGCGCAGGCCCAGCGGCGACAGCGGCGCCAAACCCCAGTTCTGGCCCTTCAGGTTGAACTGGTCGGGCGGCGCGCCGACATTGGCGCCCTGCACCAGCATCGACGGGTCGGCCCAGGCGGAGCCGCCACCGGGATGGACGGCCACGGCGAGGTCGCGGTAGAAGCCCATGGCAAGCCCGGCGGAACGGCCGCGCGCCGCCGCCTCCCCCAACTGGCGGTCAGCCTCGAACTGCGCCCAGGCGAAGAAATCGACACGGCCGGCATGATCGGCGGCAAAGGCGGCGACCTCGGCGCTCCCAGGGTCCTGGAAGACCGCCGGCCAACTGCGCCACATCCACAGCGACGGGTCCTTGCGGAAGAAATGCTCGTGCAGGGCATCGAACAGGGCATGGCGGTCCAAGGCCGCCCCCATCTCCTGCCGGAAGCGGGCGTAGGCAGCCTTGCGCGGGTGGCCGTCGGGCAGGCTGCGGAAGCGGGCGTGCAGCCCCTCCAGAACCGGAAGCTTCAGCGCGGCGACCGCGGGGTAATCGACCAATTCCGCCTGCCTTGCGGCGGTCAGGGCGGCCTGGAAGGCGGGGTCGGCGATCCGGGCGCGCAGGTCGTCGGCGTCCGCCAACTCGGGAACGGAGGACGGGTCGATGTAGAGGATGTTGAGGAACTGGCGGCTGGACGGCGAATAGGGGCCGATATGGTTCGGGTCGGCCGGAAACAGGGCATGCAGCGGGTTCAGCCCGACCAGCCCGGCGCCCAGCCGGCCGGCGACCTCGGCGAAGCCGGAAAGATCGCCGAAATCCCCCATGCCCCAATCGACGGCGGACCGCAGGGAATAGACCTGCAGCCCGATGCCCCAGCAGCGGCCGGCCGGCACCATCTCCTCCACCGTCACGCAGCGGTCGGGCGCCACGATCAGGGTGGTGGCACCGGATGGACCGGCGCCGCCGGGAACCTCCACATGCAATTCCAGCCGGTGATAGCCGATGGGCAGCGAGACCGGCAACAGGCCCCCGAGCGCGCGGCGCTTATAGGCCGTGTCGTCCACCGTGGCCCGCTCCTCCACCGGCAGATCGCGGACCGCGACGCGACCGCCCTGGGCGACCCCGCCCTCCGGCGTCAGTTCCCAAACCAGCGTGGCGTCATCCAGGCCGGCAGGCAGGGCGACGCCCAGCCCGATCCCCTGCCCTTCCCCGGTGACCAGGACCGGCGGCAGCGGGCGGCTCCAGGACCGCCGCTCCACCGTGCGCAGGCTGGCGGCGACCTCCTCGTCCGTGGCGGTCGCCAACCCCATGGCGGCGACCAGCGCCCGCTTGGTGGCGGCGGAGGTCTCGCGCCGGTTGCCCCAGATGTCATGATAAAGGGGTTCTAGTCCAAGCAGATCGGCCAGCCGGTCGAGATCACTCATGCAGGGTCCCCGCGGGTTGTACGGAAAGGGTGTGGGGCTAAGGGATTGGGGGGCGCGGTGCGTGGCGTCAATGCAGACCGGCGGCCTATGCCATCGGCGCCTCCCCCGTCACCCGGCCGGAAGGGCGGATGCCGCCTGCCCTCCGGCACCCGGTGGCGGGGCGGAGGAAGAGGAGGTGGAAGCGTCGTCGGCGGGAACCGCCGGCAGGGCGGCGGCCGCCTTGGCCTGGGCGATCTGCTCCAGCCGGCTGCGGTAGCCGGTGACGGCGGCGGACACCTCGCGCGTCATCGCCTCCAACGGACGGTCGGGATCGACGGCCTGCATCAGGGCGCGCGACAGGGCCTGCAGCTGCTCCCGGTCGTCGACCGGGACCGGTCCGGCTTCCGCGGCGGTGCGGACCTTGTCGGCCAGCGTCTTGATGGCGCGGGCCACCGCCTCCACCGGGGCGTGGTCGCCGTCCTCGCCCAGCCGGCGCAGAAGGTCGTCCAGGAAGCCGCCGATGCGACCGACATGGTCGATGGCCATGCGGTCCGGCGCCGGCCGTGCCAGCCCGTCCAGGGCGAATTCCACCAGGAAGGCGACCTGGATGCTGGCGCGCAGCCGCTTCTGGGTGGTGACGGTCGAAATCGCCTCGTTCAGCAGCATGCGGGCGGCGGACTGGGTCCATTGGCCGACAGCCTTCAGGCGGAGCGTGTTGGGGGCGTCCAGAACCGGCACCTGTGCGCCTTCGCGCGGGGATTTGCGGCGGTCGGGGCCGGTATAGTCGGCGGTGACGACGAAGCCCTTGCGCGCCTCGATCAGGCTGACGATCCGGTCGCGCACCTGCTTGGGCGACACCGGCTTCATCAGCAGATCGTCGCCCCCGACATTGGTGACGCGGGTCAGCAGCGCCGGGGTCGGCGCCCAGGTGGTGACGATGACGCAGGCGAAGGGGTTCGGCACGGCCGGTTCGTTGCGCAGGGACCGGATGAAGCGGAAGGCTTCCGAATCCTCGCCGTCGGCGTCGAGCAGCACCAGATCCGGCATGCCGGCGGTCAGCAGCCCGGCGGCGGCCTTCACCGAATCGAACAGTTCCACCCGGCGGAAGCCCAGGCGGATCAACACGTCGCGGAACACGCGCGCGGTGTTGAGCTGGCTGTCGATGATCGCGGCGTCGACCTGCGAGAAATCGTAATCCGGCATCGCCCTACCCGAAGCTCCGCTGCGATCGTGACGGCAACACGTCCCGCAGGGTAACACGCATTGTCTCCGCCCGTCGCGGTAGCATCTTCACCGGGGAAAATACCATTGGGCAAAGGATCGCAGGGGCGGAGCACGCTCAGCCAAAGCCATGCCGTTGCTCACATCCCCGCCTGTTCCACCAGGGTGAAGACCAGCACCGTCCGCCCATCGACCAGCACCGACCGGCCGGCCAGATGCAGGCGTTCGTCCCCCGCCCCGTCGGCGACGCGGGTGTCGAGCAGGCAGCGCCAGCCCCGGCCGCCCGGCACGTCCGGCAGGGTCACGGTCAGGATGTCGGCATGGGCGTTCAGCACGATCAGCATCACGCCGTCGGACAGCGGCTGCCCGTCCGGCCCGGCATGGGTGCCGGCACGGCCGTTCAGCAGCAGGACGATGCAGCGCGCCTGGGTGTTGCGCCAATGCTCGGCGGTCTTCTCGACGCCCTGGGCATTGTACCAGACGATGTCCTTCAGCCCGTTGGCCGCGGTTTCGCGCCCGTGCAGGAAGGTGGGGCGGCGGAGGACCGGGTGGGCGCGCCTCAGCGCGATCAGCCGGCGGACGAAGGACACCAGCGCCCCGTCGCGCTTCGCCCAGTCCAGCCAAGTGATGTCGTTGTCCTGGCAATAGGCGTTGTTGTTGCCGTCCTGGCTGTGCTCCAGCTCGTCGCCGGCCAGCATCATCGGCGTGCCCTGCGACAGCATCAGCGTGGCCAGCAGGTTGCGCTTCTGCCGGGCCCGAAGCTCGTTGATGCCCGGATCGGCGGTCTCGCCCTCCACCCCGTGGTTCCACGAGCAGTTGGCGGAATGGCCGTCGCGGTTCTCCTCGCCGTTCGCCCAGTTGTGCTTGTCGTTGTAGGCGACGAGGTCGTGCAGGGTGAAGCCGTCATGGGCGGTGATGAAGTTCACGCTGGCCCAGGGCCGGCGCCCGCGCTTCTCGAACAGGTCGGCGGAGCCGGCGATGCGGCCGGCCAGTTCCGGCAGCATGCCGTCGTCACCGCGCCAGTAGCGCCGAACGGTGTCGCGGTAGCGGTCGTTCCACTCCGCCCAGCCCGGCGGGAAATTGCCGACCTGATAGCCGCCGGGACCGACGTCCCACGGCTCGGCGATCAGCTTCACGTCGGCCAGCACCGGGTCCTGGCGCACCGCGTCGAGGAAGCCGGAACCGGGGTCGTAGCCGTAGGGCTCCCGCGCCAGCACGGTGGCGAGGTCGAAGCGGAAGCCGTCGACATGCATCTCCGTCACCCAATAGCGGAGGCTGTCCATCACCATCTGCACCACGCGCGGGTGGCTGAGGTTCAGGGTGTTCCCGGTGCCGGTGTCGTTGATGTAGTAGCGCGGGTTGTCCGGCATCAGCCGGTAATAGCTGAGATTGTCGATGCCCTTGAAGGACAGCGTCGGCCCCAGATGGTTGCCTTCGGCCGTATGGTTGTAGACGACGTCGAGGATGACCTCGATCCCCGCCTCATGCAGACGGGCGACCATCGTCTTGAACTCCGACAGGACGCCGGTGGTCATGTAGCGCGGCTCCGGCGCGAAGAAGCCGATGGTGTTGTAGCCCCAGTAGTTGGTCATGTTGCGGGTGACGAGATGCTGCTCGTCGGCGATGGCCTGGACCGGCAGAAACTCCACCGAGGTGATGCCGAGCGCCCGCAGATATTCGATCACGTTCTGGGTCGACATGCCGGCGAAGGTGCCGCGCAGATGGGCCGGCACCTCCGGATGGCGCATGGTGAAGCCGCGGACATGGGTCTCGTAGAGGACCGTCTCGGTCCAGGGCACCCGGCGGTGGCGGTCATGCCCCCAGGTGAAGGCGCCGTCCACCACCCGGCATTTCGGCATGCCGCGGGCATTGTCGCGCCGGTCGAAGGACAGGTCCTCCTTGGTCGAGCCGACCCGGTAGCCGTAATGGGCGTCCGACCATTTGAAGCCGCCGAACAGAGCCCGGGCATAGGGATCGATCAGCAGCTTGTTCGGGTTGAAGCGGTGCCCCTCCTCCGGCTCGTAGGGACCGTGGACGCGGTAGCCGTAGAGCAGGCCGGGCCGGGCGTCGGGGAGGTAGCCGTGCCAGACCTCGTCGGTGTGTTCGGGCAGCGTGACCCGCTCGACCTCACGCTGGCCGGTCTTGTCGAACAGGCAAAGTTCCACCCGCTCGGCATTGGCGGAGAACAGGGCGAAATTGACGCCGAACCCGTCCCAGGTGGCGCCGAGCGGATGGGGCTTGCCGGGCCAGACCGGGGTGCGTGCGGGGGTGGGGGGCATGCGGACTACCGGTGTGGGAAGACGGAAGAAGATGGCGGGAAAACCACAGCCGGTTCAAGCGGATACGCGACCCGACACTGCCGGGTCCCGAAAATTCCGCAGTCAATGGCGCCCGCGGAACGGATCGGCCGGTCCTGGCTAAAGACCGAAATCATGGCGGAGCACTCCGACGCCGAACACGCATTCGGTCAGATGGCGGTCCATGAAATCGGGCTGGTGGAAATCGATCAGTTCCAGCCCGCCCGGCGGAAAGCCCCAGGTGGCATTGTGTGCGATGCGAGCGGGCAGCCAGGGATCCTCCGGCAGGAACCGTCGCTTGGGATAGGATTTCATCAGGAACCGGTACGGAAAATCACGCCGGCCGATGAACAGCGGCGCACAGCCGCCAGTATCGGCCAACCCGACGGGATGGGAATCCGGCTGGATCCAGGCACGCGTCAAGTGGCGGGAGGCCGTCGAGCGGGCGAAGGAACAGATGCCGAAATAAGCCTCGGTATCGAGCGCCCGGCTAAAGCCGCCGTCGACGGGATGGAAATCCAGCCCGGTGAAGCTCACCGCGTTGAAGCCGCTGGCCTCAACCCCGGCAAGGGCCGCCCGCAAGGATGGCCCGAAGCCGGTCGGAACCACCCGCTGGTTGCCTTCCAGCAGCAGCATCCAATGACCTGGGCAGGACATCGCCACATCCTCGACATGATGCCAGAAGCTGTCGAGCTTGCCGTCATCGGCGACCCGTGGGGTGGCGATGCGTTCCAACGCCGCCAGCTTTGCCGACTGGCCGACCAGCAATTCATGGGTGCCGTCGGTCGATCCCAGATCGATGGCGTGGATGCGGATGCCGTCGGCGTGCAGCCGGCCGACCAGCCCCTCGACATGCTCGGCATCGTCCCGGGCCACCAGCACCGCGGTCACCGGGCGCTCCTGCAGGGCCGTCGCGGCCGTCCGGGCATTGCGGTCGATCACCGTCAGAATGGTGTTCTTCGGCCGGCCGCGGTTGTGCGAAGCGGTCAGCCCGGCATACATCACCGGCAGCCCGAAGCGGTCCAGCAGGGCGCGGAACTCCGCCAGAGTCCATTCCCGCACATGGCAGGGGTTGGGCGGCGGCCCGGCATGGCCGGGGTGATGGGTGCGCTCGCGCTCGGGGGTCGAAATCACACAGGCCCGCACTGCAGGCGCAATGCCGGCCAGCACCTTCAGCAGCCCGTCAGGCTGGACCAGATGCTCGATCACGTCGGAACAGACGACGACGGCGCCGGCCAGGATTTCCGGCCCAAGCGACCGCAGGGCTTCGGCCAGCGCCGGCGCCTCCTCCCCATCCATATCGACCGCCAACCAGCGGCCGAATGGATAGGTGGCGCGGCAATAATCGATGTTGCTGCCGTAATCGATGCCAACCACCGAAAATCGTCCGGCAAGCAGTCCCAGCTTCTTGGCACCGCCGCAGCCGATATCGATGATCGTGGCGGCGCCATACCGGTCGGCCAGCACCGCGGCCGTGGCATAGACATCAGGTTGCCAGACTACCCGGCTGTCGGCGGTATCCTCGGTGTAGGCGGGGTCGACCCGGTGGCGGTAACCGCTTGCGATGCAATAGTCGTTCATGGGCGCCACCGTGATCCGTCGGGTTGGGTCGATGGAGTCGCGATGGAGGATTGGAACAGGATGGAACATGTTTCCAGCCCCTGTTTCACTGTTCCATCCTTCGTCCCGGCGGAAGAGCGGCGCATCCGGCACTCGGTCGTCTGGCTGGACATGCGGAAGCCTCCTTCATCCGGGATCGGACTTGTCCCATCGGGGATTCTTCCTACCACGGATGGGCGGCGGCAGTAAGCCCGACACGTCAATCCAGCCGGGCCCAGCGCGCCTTCCGCCCTCCTACTCCGCCTTCCGCTCCAAAATCAGCGTCGACAGCGGCGGGATGGTCAGGTCCAGCGAGTGGGTTCGGCCGTGCCAGGGCATTTCCTCGGCATAGACGCCGCCGCCGGGATTGCCGACGCCGCTGCCGCCGTATTTGCCGTCGTCGGTGTTGATCCGCTCCACATAGCGGCCGGGCAGCGGAACGCCGACGCGGTAGCCGTACCGGGGAATGGGCGTGAAGTTGCAGACGGCGATGACGATGTGCTCGGGGTCGTCGGCCTTGCGCAGGAAGGTGAACACCGAGTTCTCGTTGTCGTTCGACTCGATCCACTCGAAGCCGGACGGGTCGCAGTCGGTCTTGTGCAGCGGCTCCAACTCGCGGTAGACGCCGTTCAGGTCGCGCACGAGGTCGCGCATGCCCCGGTGCATGGGCTGGTCCAGCAAATGCCAGTCCAGACTCCGCGCCTCGCTCCACTCGCTCCACTGGGCGAACTCGCCGCCCATGAACAGCAGCTTCTTGCCGGGATGGGCGAACATGAAGCCGTAATAGGCGCGCAGATTGGCGAATTTCTGCCAGTCGTCGCCCGGCATCTTGTTGATGAGAGAGCCCTTGCCGTGGACCACCTCGTCATGGCTGAGCGGCAGCACGAAGTTTTCGGAGAACTGATAGATCAGCCCGAAGGTCATCTGGTGGTGATGGTAGCGGCGATGGATCGGGTCGTTCTGCATGTAATGCAGCGTGTCGTGCATCCACCCCATGTTCCATTTGTAGCCGAAGCCGAGACCGCCGAGATAAGTCGGCTTCGACACCATCGGCCATGACGTGGATTCCTCCGCCACCGTCATCGCGCCCGGCTGCTGGCCATAGACCAGCTCGTTCATGCGCTTCAGGAAGGCGATGGATTCCAGATTCTCCCGCCCGCCGAACTTGTTGGGGACCCACTCCCCTTCCTTGCGGCTGTAGTCGAGATAGAGCATGGAGGCGACGGCATCGACGCGCAGCCCGTCCAGCTTGTAATGGTCGAGCCAGAACAGCGCGTTGCCCAGCAGGAAGTTCTGAACCTCCGTCCGGCCGAAATTGTAGATCAGGGTGTTCCAGTCCTGGTGGAAGCCCTGGCGCGGATCGGCGTGCTCATAAAGATGCGTGCCGTCGAAATCGCCCAGCCCATGCGGATCGGTCGGGAAATGGCCCGGCACCCAATCCAGCAGCACGCCCAGCCCGGCGCGGTGGCAGGCGTTGACGAAGTCCTTGAAATCCTCCGGCGAGCCGTGGCGGGCGGTCGGCGCATAGAGGCCGATGGGCTGGTAGCCCCAGGAGCCGTCGAAGGGATGCTCGGTGATCGGCAGAAGCTCGATATGGGTGAAGCCCATGTCCTTGGCGTAGGGGATCAGCCGCTCCGCCAGCTCCTGATAGGTCAGGAAGCGGTTGTCCTCCTCCGGCACCCGCGCCCAGGAGCCCAGATGCACCTCGTAGATGGAGATCGGCGCGGTGCGGTCGGAAGTGGCGACCTTGCGGCTCTGCCACTCCTGGTCCCGCCACTCGTAGGACGGCAGGCCGTGCACGACCGAGGCGGTGGCCGGGCGCATCTCCGCCTGGAAGGCGTAGGGATCGGCCTTGGCCGGCATCAGGTTGCCGTTGGGCCCGCGAATCTCGAACTTGTAGCGCTGGCCGGCATGGGCGTGGGGGACGAAGATCTCCCAGACGCCGACCTCGACGCGCCGGCGCATCGGCAGGCGGCGGCCGTCCCAGTTGTTGAAGTCGCCGACGACGCTGACGCTGCGCGCGCTCGGCGCCCAGACGGCGAAGGACACGCCGGCAATGCCGTCGACCTCGCGCGGGTGGGCGCCCAGCTTCTCGTAATTGCGCAGGTGGGTGCCCTCGGCCAGCAGATGGACGTCCAGTTCGCCCAGCATGTTGCCGAAGCGGTAGGCGTCCTCGAACTCCTGGGTTGCCAGCGGGTATTGGGCGCGCAGGCGGTAGCGGAAGCGTTCCGTCCGGTCGGGCATCACCGCAAGGTAGAAGCCGTCCTGGTGGATGCGCTCGGCCTCGCCCGCCGGTTCGCCGGTGGCACTGTCGATCACCCACAGCCGCTCGGCGCCGGGCACGAAGGCGCGGACCTCCACCGGGCGGCCGGGTGCCTCCTGCTGCATGCCCAGCACGGCGAAGGGATCCCCATGGTCGGCCCGCGCGACGGCGTCCGCCGCCGCGCGCAGGGCCTCCGCCCGCCGGTCGGTGGAGCGCTGTTCGTTGGAACGGCTTTCGGAGACGCCGGTCTGCGCCTGGTCCTTGCGGGTGTCCGTCGTCATGTCGCTCGCCATTGGCCAAGTGCCCTTCTTCGTGGAGGCCCTATCGTCTTCATGGACCGTTATTGTCCCAACCCCGTCATCCCCGCGAAGGCGGGGATCCAGGCTTACGCGCCAAGCTCCATTTTGAGGAGCCCTGGATTCCCGCCTTTGCGGGAATGACGGCCGACGAGGAGTCGCATAGCGCAAGCCTCGCCGGATCGCCTTCTCCGCACGTGAACATACCCGCGGCGGTTTCGTCACACCATGCCCGCCGCGGATCTGGCCTTTCACCCCTTCGCGCCGTCCTCCCGTGCATCGTCGAGCAGGCCCAGCACGCCCTTGACCGGGATGCCGATCCAGTTGGGTCGGTTCGCCGCCTCGTAGCCGATCTCGTAGAAGGCTTTTTCCAGCAGGAACAGGGTCAGCAGGCCGCGCGCGGCCTCGTCCCCCGCCCCATTCTCCGCCGGCCAGGCCGGGCAGCCCTCGATCGCCGTGCGGTAGCCGTCGAGGAAGGAGTCGATGCTGCGGCGTTCCCAGTCGAGGGCGGCGGCCAGCGCCGGGCTGTCACCGCTGTTGGCACCCTCGCCCGCGCTGTCCAGCCGGAACAGCGCCGCCCATGCGGCATAGTTGAAGGAGCGCAGCATGCCGGCCACGTCGCGCAGGGCGCTGGACTTGGCGCGGCGCTCCTCCAGCGTCTTCGCCGGCTCGCCTTCGAAGTCCAGGATATACCAGTCGTTCTGCGCCCGCACGACCTGACCCAGGTGATAGTCGCCGTGGATGCGGGTCTTGACGCCGTCGATCCGCATCCCCGCCAGCGCGTCGAGCCGCCCCATCGCCTCGGCCCGGCGGGCCAGCAGCTGTTCGGCGTCGGCGCGCACGTCGGCAGGCAGACGGTCCAGCGTTCCGGGCAGGGCGGCGAAGGCGGCCTCCGCCTGGGCGCGGGCGGCGGCGGCCCAACCCGCCACATCCTCGGCCGAGATCGGCTCCGGATCGAAGGCCGGCTTGCCGGTGGCCTGCGCCAGCGCCCTGTGCAGTTCGGCGGTGCGCTGCCCCAGCGTGGTCATCATCACCAGATGCATGCCGAAAGGCTCGCCCGCCTCCGCCGCGTCCTCGGTGGTGCCGGCGACGCCGAGGCGGATGTCCTCCAGCTGGCGCTCCAACTCCTCCACCGTGCTGGCCCAGCCGTCGCCCTGGTTGCGGACGAAGGCCTGCGCCACCGCCAGCGCGGTCGGCGTGCCGTCGGCCGCAACCTGCTCCACGGTGCCCAGCAGGGCCGGGGTGTTGGCGAAGCCGACCTCCGTCAGGAAGCGGCCCATCTCGACCTCCGGATGCTCGCCCTCCACCAGCCGGCGCAGGACCTTCAGCACGATCTGGCTGTCGACGAGGACGGAGGTGTTGCTCTGCTCCACGCCCAGCCGCCGCACCTCGGTCTCTTCCGACAGCTCGATGGCGGCCAGCGCGTCGGTGGCGGTGAAGCGGATGCTGCCGCTGCCGGCCATCCCCGGCGCGGACATCGCCTGCAGCGTCTCGCCGCGCCGCAGCGCCTCGATCAGGGCAAGCGCGAAACTGTCCGCCTGCACCGCGTCATAGATGGCGCCGGTCCGGGGACCCCGCCGCACCTTGGCCAGCGTGTAGGGAAGCAGCGGCCAGCCGGTGCCGCCCGCCCCATTCTCCCAGCTCATCGCCATCGGCAGGAAATAGCTCTGGTCGGCCGCGTCGCCGTCTACACCGACTCCGCTGAGGCCCACCTGGGTGCGGACCAGCATGAAGCCGTCGCCGGGGCCCGGCAGCTGGGCGGCCATGGTGACGTGCGAGCGGGTGATCCGGCGATCCTTGGCGGAGAACCAGCGCTGCTTGGGCAAGAAGGCCTGCAGGACGTCGCGGCCCAGCTCGTCCGCCGCCTTGCCGGTGGTGAGGCTGTGCCAGCCGTCGCGCACCACCACGGTCAGCAGGTCCGGCACCGGCTCCGGCGGGGTTTCATGCCAGGTCGGCAGTTCAGCCTCCGCGGTCAGCGCGAACCAGTAGAAGCCGTAGGCCGGCAGGGTCAGCAGATAGGGAAGGTCGCCGATCGGCGGGAAGACCGTCCGGCCCAGCAGTTCGACCGGGATGCGGCCCTTCCAGTTTTTCAGGTCCAGTTCCACCGCCTGGGCCGAGCGCGACAGGTTGGCGACGCACAACGCGATCTCCGACCCGTTTTCCGTCTCCAGGCAACGGACATAGGCCAGAACCTTGCGGTTGCCGGGATAGAGCAGCGAGAAGCTGCCGCGGCCGAAGCTCTGGCGCTGCTTGCGCACCGCCACCAGCCGCTTCATCCAGTTCAGCAGCGAGGAGGGGTTGCGGGCCTGCGCCTCCACATTGACGGCCATGAAGCCGTAGATCGGGTCGAGCACCGCCGGCAGGTAGAGCCGCGCCGGGTCGGCGCGCGAGAAGCCGCCGTTGCGGTCGATCGACCATTGCATCGGCGTGCGCACGCCGTCGCGGTCGCCGAGATAGATGTTGTCGCCCATGCCGATCTCGTCGCCGTAATACAGCACCGGCGTGCCGGGCATCGACATCAGCAGGCTGTTCAGCAGCTCGATCTTGCGGCGGTCGTTCTCCAGCAGCGGAGCCAGGCGGCGGCGGATGCCCAGGTTGATCCGCATGCGCCGGTCGGCGGCGTAGAAGTTCCAGAGATAGTCGCGCTCGCTGTCGGTGACCATCTCCAGCGTCAACTCGTCATGATTGCGCAGGAAGATGGCCCACTGGCAGTCGGCCGGGATGTCCGGGGTCTGGCGCATGATGTCGGCGATGGGATGCCGGTCCTCCATCGCGACCGCCATGTAGATGCGCGGCATCAGCGGGAAGTGGAAGGACATGTGGCATTCGTCGCCGCCCTTCTCCGGATCGCCGAAATAGGGCAGCACATCCTCCGGCCACTGGTTAGCCTCGGCCAGCAGCATGCGGTCGGGATACTCGGCGTCCAGCGCGGTGCGGATCGCCTTCAGGACATCGTGCGTTTCCGGCAAATTCTCGTTGTTGGTGCCCTCGCGTTCCTTCAGGTAGGGGATGGCGTCGAGCCGCAGCCCGTCCACCCCGATGTCCAGCCAGAAGCGCATGACCTTCAGCACCTCCTCCAGAACCTCGGGATTGTCGAAGTTCAGGTCGGGCTGGTGCGAATAGAAGCGGTGCCAGTAATAGGCGTTGGCGACCGGATCCCAGGTCCAGTTCGACTTTTCCGTGTCGCAGAAGATGATGCGCGTGCCCTGGTATTTCTGGTCGCTGTCGGACCAGACATAATAGTCGCGGTGGTTGGAGCCGGGAGGCGCCTCCCGCGCGCGCTGGAACCAGGGATGCTGGTCGGAGGTGTGGTTGATGACCAGCTCGGTGATCACTCTGAGGCCGCGGTTGTGGCATTCCTCCATGAAGCGCCGGAAGTCGTCCAGGTTCCCGTAGGTCGGGTTGACCGAGGTGTAGTCGGCGATGTCATAGCCGTCGTCGCGCAGCGGGGACGGATAGAAGGGCAGAAGCCACACCGCCGTGACACCCAGATCCTGGATATAGTCCAGCTTCTGGGTCAGGCCGGCGAAATCGCCGATGCCGTCGTTGTCGGCGTCGAAGAACGCCTTGATGTGCAGTTGGTAGATGACGGCGTCCTTGTACCAGAGCCGGTCCTGCCGATCGATCATGGGTCCAGCACTTTCGCAAGCGATTGACGGAACACGTGTCGCGGGAACACGGGACGGAAACAAGCCACCGGGTCGAAGGTTTCACCCGGCAAGCCATCAGGCAACCCCTGACTTCCGGATATGCTCGACGGCGAAAGTCAGGGGCCGCAACGGTTGGAGGGGCTTTCGGGCCGACATTCCAAATGCGCAGCAATCCGGACTGGACATGGATTGACGCCGAAGGGTTATCCGGGCAGGGTAGGCCTACATACAACTTTACGCCTAAGGCGTATTGGATAGACCATGCTGGGTTCCTTTATCGTCGTGACCGGCGGCGATTCCCGCTACCATCCGCTGATTCGCGAACTGATCATCTCGCTGCGGGCTTTGAGGCCGGCGGCGGATTGCCCCGTCGGCGTAATCGACGCCGGGCTGACCGAGGAGCAGATCACGGAGCTGAAGGCCCAAGGCGCCGCGGTGGTGACGCCGCCCTGGCCGGTCGGCATCCCGGCGCACAAGCTGCGCAACCGCATCCACCTGAAGGCCAACCTCGCCAAGCTGCACCTGCCGACCTACTTCCCCGGCTACGACACGCTGATCTGGATCGACGCCGACGCCTGGGTGCAGGATTGGGAGGCGGTGGAGATGCTGCGGCGGGGGGCGGCGCTGAACCGCTTCGCCATCGTCGCCCAATTCGGCCGCTTTTCGGAGACGGAGCTGCGGCTGGACTGGCTGTTCGGCCGCTTCGCCCGGGTGCGGTCCATCCTGTTCAAGAACTCCTGCCGCGCCGGCCTGAGCAAGGCGGAATGCCGCGCACTGGCGACCCGCCCGACCCTGAATGCCGGCGCCTATGCGCTGAAGGCCGACGCTCCCCATTGGGAGGCCTTCCAGCGCTGGCAGAAGCGGGTGCTGCGCAAAGGGCGCCTGTTCACCTCCGACCAGCTGGCGATGGCGGGTGCCATCTATCTGGACGGGCTGCCGGTCGAGTTGCTGCCGGAATGGTGCAATTACATCGGTCCCTGGCGTTTCGACCCGGAGCAGGGGGAACTGGTGGAGTATTACCTGCCCAACCGTCGCCTGGGCATCGTCCACATGGCCGGCGAGGACGCCATGCGCGCCGACCCGTCGGTGCTGCGCCCGGTGCTGGACATGCAGGACCGCACGCACCAGCTGAGCCTGCGCTACCCGGCCTGGGACCTGCCGGCGGTGGAGCGGGTGGCGGAGGCGGTCTAGCGGTTTGGCAATCCTGTTCGTGCAGTTTCATGTTATCTTGTTGTCAGGTGCCGGTCGGTTTCCAGATGCGACCTGGGTGGAGAAAACGAGATGGCGACCTTCAACAGGAGCACGGCGATGACCGACGAAGATCTGAAAGCGATGAAGGAGGCGATCCGGCAGGCAACGGAACGTGCTTTGGAATCGCCGGAAGCTGCCCGCCGGTTCATCGAACGGATCTCCGCTCCTCCTGCAAACCATCAAGGCGACGCAGACTGATCCTGCGCAATGACCGATCTCTCCAATCCGTTCGTTCTCGGCTATCACGGATGCCGAAGGGCAGTCGGTGAGGATATTCTCGCCGGGAGGGTTCCCCATCTGCTGGACAGCAGGAACAAGTGGGATTGGCTTGGGTCAGGAGTGTATTTTTGGGAAGCCGACCCACGGCGGGGATACGAGTGGGCGCTTGACCGCTACGGTGCCAGTGAGGCGTTCGTCATCGGCGCTGTCATCCATCTCGGCTATTGTCTCGACCTGATGTCGCGTGGACCAATCGACCTTCTGAAGCCCGCTTATGAAAGCTTGGTCAGTATCTATGAAAAGGCAGGCACGCCTCTGCCGGAGAACAGGCGCACCATGCGTGGACCCTCCCATGCCCTTGATTGCGCTGTAATCAACGCACTTCACGATTACCGGGCGACCAGTTGGCCGGAACCTCTCCAGCCGTTCAACACCGTGCGTGGCCTATATCAGGAAGAGCCTCCGGTGTTCGATAACTCGATGATCATGTCCAAGACGCATGTTCAGATCTGCGTGCGGACACCCGATGAGAGCATAAAGGGTTACATCCGCGTGCCGGAAAGCCAATACCGGTCGTAAAAAACGACCTCACCCGGCCGCCAGCCGGGCCAGATCGCGCACCGCTCGGTCGAGCGTCGCCGGGTCGTGGGCGGCGAAGCCGAGCAGCAGGCCGTTGCCGGCATTCCCATCGGCGGCACGGTGGTAGCTGGACAGGGCCGGCGTGGTCAGGCCGATGCGGGCGGCGCGCTCGGCCAGGGCATGGTCGGGGCAGTCCGGCGGCAGGCGGAGCAGCACATGCATGCCGGCCTCCCCCGCCTCGGCCGTGGCGAAGCCGTCGAAGGCGCCTGCGATCGACTCCAGGATGGCGGTACGCTTGGCGGCGTAGAGGGAGCGCATGGCCCGCAGGTGCGAGGCGAAATGGCCATCGGCCAGGAAACGGTGCAGCGCCGCCTGCGGCACCACGCTGGTTCCGCCGTCGAAATGGCGCCGCGCGGCGCGCACCGGCTCGACCAGATCGGGCGGCACCACGACATAGCCCAGCCGCAGCGCCGGGAACATCACCTTGCTGAAGCTGCCCACATAGATGACCCGGCCGGCGCCGTCCAACCCCTGGAGGGCGGCCAGCGGCGGGCCGGCATAGCGGAACTCGCTGTCGTAATCATCCTCGACGATCCAGGCGTCGCGGGTCGCCGCCCAGTCCAGCAGGCGCAGGCGGCGCGCAAGGCTCATGGTCACGCCCAAGGGGAATTGGTGGGAGGGGGTGACCAGTGCCAGCCAGGCGCCGGCCCCACGCGCCATGCCGACGGCGACGTCGATCCCCTCCCCGTCCACTGGCACCGGGACCAGCCGTGCCCCGGCCCCCAGCAGGGCGGCACGATTGCCGGGCCAGCCGGGCTCCTCCACCCAGGCTTCATCGCCGGGGTCGAGAAGCAGTTGCGCCAACAGCGCCAGCCCCTGCTGCGCGCCGGAGACGATGACGACCTGCTCCGGATCGCAACGGACGGCGCGGACGGCGCGCAGATAGGCGGCGATCTCCGCCCGCAGCGGAGCGTAGCCCAGCGGGTCCGGCTCGGTCGCCAGCGTCCGCCCGCCCTGGCGCCAGCAGCGGCCGAGAAGCTGCGCCCACAGGGCGAAGGGAAAGACGCCGAGATCCGGCGTGCCGAGCGCGAAGGGCCGCCCCACTTGGTCGCGGGCGATGGCCGGCGCCTCGGCCAACACACGGCCACGGACGGACAGGCCGACACCCCGGCGGACCTCGTCGCGGGCGGGAAGGCTGCCGGGCGCCGCATCGGGAAGGGAGGCGGCGACGAAGGTGCCGGCCCCCACCCGCCCGGTGACGTAACCCTCCGCCAGCAGCGTGTCGTAGGCGGTCACCACGGTGTTGCGCGAGAGCCCCCAGTCGGTGGCGAGCGCCCGGCTGGGCGGCAGCCTCTCTCCCGGGCGCAGCCGGCCGTCCAGCACCGCCTGGCGCAGCGCACGGTAGAGCTGGCGATGCAGCGGCTCCGCCCCGTCACGGTCGAGCGCCACCGGTCCAAGGCTGGACAGAACCGGAACTGCCGCACGGGCCATGGCGATCCTCCAAAAGGGTAGGCAAATTGGTCCCTATGAAATCGACATTCCGGACCTTTCGAGAGAGCCATTCTGCGGGCAATTCTGGGCCATCGCAACAGTCCCGGCCTTGAGCACGACCATGACCAGCCTTCTCGCCGATACCCCCGCCGACTCCGCCACCGCCCTGGCCCAGACCCCGCGCACCCGCCCGGTGCGGCTGGGCGACCGCGGCAGCCATGACGTCGCGCTGATCCACGCCATCATCGACGAGGCGCCGATCTGCCACGTCGGCTTCGTCGACGACGCCATCAAGGGCCATGGCGCGCCCTCCCCCATGGTGATCCCGACGGTTCCCTGGCGCGTGGGGGACGAACTGATGATCCACGGCGCATCCTCCAGCCGGATGATCCGACGGCTGCAGGAGGGAGGCGAGGCCTGCATCACCCTGTCGTTGATCGACGGATGGGTGCTGGCGCGCTCGGCCTTCCATCACTCCGTCAACTACCGCTCGGTCATGCTGTTCGGCCGGCCGCGGCTGGTGATGGAGGAGGCGGAGAAGCGCGCCGCCCTGGATGCCTTGATGGAAAAGATCGAACCCGGCCGCAGCGCCAAGGTGCGGGCGCCCAATGTGCAGGAATTGAAGGCCACATCCGTGCTGGCCTTCCCGATCGCCGAGGCGTCGGCCAAGCGGCGGTCCGGCCCGCCAAGCGACGATCCGGAGGATATGGCCCACCCGGTGTGGGCGGGCGTGGTGCCCTTGCGGCTGACCGCCGGGGAGCCGGAGCAGGACCAAGCCCAGGCCCAAACCGAGGCTTGAGACCAGGCGGGAACGGAAAAAGGCCGCGACCGGGGAAACCCGGCGCGGCCTTTTTCTTGCGGAGTCTTCCGCTGGCGGGAAGGCCGATCCGAAACCCCCGGAGCGGCCCCCTGCCTGCCGTCCTTAGGACGACGGAGCGTTCAGCAGGCGCGGCAGGATCTGCGCACGACGGTTGGACGGCTCACGCACGTTCGGGCCGGTCTGGACCAGCAGCTGGCTCTCGCCCTTGCCTTCGGTCGTGATGTTGGCAGTCTGGATGCCCTTGGCGACCAGAGCCTTCTTGACCGCGTCGGCACGACGCAGCGACAGCTTCTGGTTGTAGGCCGGCGAGCCCGACGTGTCGGTGTGGCCGACGACGTGGATCTTGGCGCCACCGTTCTTCAGGATGGCCGACACCGCGTCACCGATCACGCGATCGGCGGCCGGGGTGATGGTCGACTTATCCCAGTCGAAGAACACCAGATATTCGCTCTGGACCGCAGCGACGGCGGCCGGAGCCGGAGCAGCGGCGGCCGGCGGGCACGGATAGCTGCCCTGATGGATGACGTAGCCGCCGTCACCGGTGCGGGCGGCGACGTTGCCCCAGCCGATGACCGGGTTGCACCACTCGGTGCCCTTGCCGACCAGGCTCGCGTCCTGGGCATTGGCGGCCGCCGACAGACCGAAAGCGACGATGGCGGCCGGGATGGCAGCCAGACCCGCGCGAACAATAGTCTTCATTGTCTTCACTCCCTTCCAGAACCCTTCCCCATCAGAGTGCCTGCGGGGGATGAACCTATCAATCGAAGCATCCGCCCATGTGCAAGCGCGGCAGCGACCATCCCAACATGTGGTGTGCGGTGGTGTTCCGACACCTCAGCCGATTGGCCGAACCGTACCTGTTCTTGGACCTATGCTCCACTTCCATAGCAGCTTTTCCGGTAGGTTTCCGCCAAATCCGTGTAACGGTGGCTGAGAACCGGAAAAACCGCGAGATCGCGCTCCGTCAGCTCGCGAACCGGTCTAGCAGGGCTGCCGGCCCACAAGAATCCGGACGTCACCCGCTTTCCGGGCGTCACCAGAGCACCGGCGGCGACCATCGCCCGCGACTCGACATAGGCCCCATCCAGGATGCAGGCCTTCATGCCGATGAAGCAGCCGTCTTCCAGCGTGCAGGCGTGCAGCAGCGCCATATGGCCGACGGTGATGTCGTCTCCGATGTAGGTGCCCTGCCCTTCAGAGGCCACGTGGATCACGGTGCCGTCCTGAATGTTGGTGCGAGCGCCGATTCGGACCTCGTTGACGTCTCCACGCACGGTGCAGCCGTACCAGATGCTGCTGTTCGCCCCGATCACGACATCACCGATCACCGCCGCCGTTTCCGCGATGAACGCGGTCGGGTCGATGGTGGGCAGGATGCCGTTGAAGGCGCGGACAAGGCCGGTCATCAGGTCGTACCGAAGTCGTGCATGACGGGCCGGATTGAAGCACCGTAAGGCTTAAGGCACCACCTGATTTCGCATTGACAGGGCAAAGCAAATCCCGATTGGTGCCTCCGTGCAACAGTGCGGACAGGGGGCCACAACGCTGTCACAGCCCCCTCGTGCGGACTTGTTACGGGAAAAGCGGCGCCTGATCGATGCCGGTGGTCTCGCCCAGACCCATCATGACGTTCATGTTCTGGATGGCCTGGCCCGAGGCGCCCTTCACCAGATTATCGATCACCGACACGATGATGGCGCCGCGCGGGGTGCGGTCGGCGACCACGCCGATCAGATTGTGATTGGACGCGCGGACATGGCGCGTCGCCGGAACCACGCCGGCCGGCGTCACCCCGACGAAGGGTTCGTCGGCATAGCGGGCGGCCAGCGTCGTGCGCAGGTCGTCGGCGGTGACGCCATCGGCCATGCGGACATAGATGGTCGCCATCATGCCGCGGTTCATCGGCACCAGATGCGGGGTGAAGGAGACGGTGACCGGCCGGCCGGCGGCCAGCCGCAGCTCCTGCTCGATCTCCGGCATGTGGCGGTGGTGGCCGACGCCATAGGCGTTGAAGCCCTCCGACACCTCGGTGAACAGGTTGGCCTGCTTGGCGTCGCGGCCGGCGCCCGACACGCCGGACTTGGCGTCGATGATGATGCCGCCCGGCTCGATCTGGTTTTCCATCAGCAGCGGCAGCAGCGGCAGCAGCGAGCAGGTCGGGTAGCAGCCGGGATTCGCCACCACCCGCGCCTTGCGCACGCCCTGGCGGTTGAATTCGGTCAGGCCGTAGGCGACCTCCTTCTGCAGGCCGACGGCGCGGTGCTCATGCCCGTACCAGGTGGCGTATTCGGTCGGGTCGCTCAGACGGAAATCGGCGGACAGGTCGACCACCTTCAGCCCGCTGGGCAGGCCGGCGATCACCTCCTGCGTAGTGCCGTGCGGCAGGGCGCAGAAGATGAAGTCCAGGCCGTCCCACTTCAGCTGCTCGATCTTCACCAGATCGGGCAGGCCATAGCCGCCCAGATGCGGGAACACCTCCGCCATCGGCTTGCCGGCCTGTCGTTCTGCGGTCAGGGCGGCGATCTCGACGTTCGGGTGGCGCAGCAGCATGCGCACCAGTTCGGCGCCGGTGTAACCGGAGGCGCCCAGGATGCCGACGCGGATTTTCGAACCGCCGGGAGTGCTGCCCGGAATGCTGATCGAGGCCATGGAGGCGATGTCCTTCGCTTGACGGGAGGAACGCTTGATTGGTGATACCGGACAAAAAGAAAGGGGCGCCCCTTTCGGGACGCCCCTCGCTTGTACCGTAAAGCCGCGGGCCCGTGTAGGGATTAGCGCTTCGAGAACTGGAAGCTGCGGCGGGCCTTGGCGCGGCCGTACTTCTTACGCTCGACCGTACGGGCGTCGCGGGTCAGGAAGCCGGCGGCCTTCAACGGCGGGCGCAGGGCCGGCTCGAAGTAGGTCAGCGCCTTGGAGATGCCGTGGCGAACGGCACCGGCCTGGCCCGACAGACCACCACCGGCGACGGTGGCGACGACGTCGAACTGGTCCAGACGCTCGGTCACGCCGAACGGCTGGGCGATCATCATGCGCAGCACCGGACGGGCGAAATAGACCGTCTGGTCGCGGCCGTTCACGGTGACCTTGCCGGTGCCCGGCTTGATCCACACGCGGGCGACGGCGTCCTTGCGCTTGCCGGTGGCGTAGGCGCGGCCCTGGGCGTCCAGCTTCGGAGCGGCCAGCTCTTCGGTGACGGTCGCGGTGGCGGCGGCGCCCGTCAGATCCTTAAGGCTGGAGAGGGTGGTGGTGACCTGAGCCATGCTTACGCGCTCCGCTTATTCTTCGGGTTCAGGGCGCCGATGTCGAGGGCGACCGGCTGCTGCGCATCGTGCGGATGCGTGGCGCCCTTGTAGACCTTGAGATGGGTCATCTGCTGACGGCCGAGCGGACCGCGCGGAACCATACGCTCCACGGCCTTCTCGATCACACGCTCCGGATACTTGCCGTCCAGGATCTGGCCCTTGGAACGGCCCTTGATCCCGCCCGGATAGCCGGTGTGCCAGTAGAAGATGTCGGCATCGCGCTTGTTGCCGGTCAGCTTCACCTTCTCAGCATTGATCACGACGACATGGTCGCCGCAATCCATGTGCGGGGTGTAGGTCGGCTTGTTCTTGCCACGCAGGATGTTCGCCAGGATGCTGGCGAGCCGGCCGAGAACGAGGCCGTCGGCGTCGACGACGTACCACTTCTTCTCGATTTCGGTCGGCTTCAGATTGAAGGTCTTCATCGCCACACTCGTTTCTTCGAATACGGATCGGCAGGCCGCCGAATCCGGGGCGCCGAAGCGGACGGCTTTCTACGGGCAGCGGCACACCTCTGTCAACCGAAAAATTTCCCTTTTGAATCAATGCTTTGCGAGAGCGGTAATTAGATACCGCTCCGCCAAACCTATTGATAATAAACAGGTTTTTATAAGGCTTCATCCACACGGTAATGAGATACCGCAACGGTGACGGGATCGTGCGGGGGGATGGAATAGGTGCCGGTGACATGGGCGACCGGCTCCGGATCGCCTTCGGAGAACAGCAGGATCTCGCCATAGGCCAGCCGCTTGCCCAGCTTCAGGACGCGCGCCTCGGCGATGATGGCAACGGGAGGCGGGCGGCGCAGGAAGTTGATGGTCATGCTGGTGGTCACCGCCAGCTCCACCCGCCCGATCAGGCTCAGCACCGCGCCATAGAGCGCCACATCGGCCAGCCCGAACATGGCCGGACCGGTTACCGTGCCGCCGGGCCGGACGAAATCGTCCTTGTAGGGCAGGAGCAGGCGGATCGTGCCGGCGCCGAGGCTGTCGACGACGATGCCGAAGTTGCCGACCAGGGGAACCCCCTCGCGGATCAGTTCCTCCAACTCCTCCCTGGTCATTGCCGGGGTAGGGGCCGGAGTAGGGGCGGGAGCGGCGCTGTGTGCGGAATCGACGGCGGACATGGACCCTCGGCCGGTGGTCTTACGGTTGGACCACCGGACTGTGCGCCATCCCGTCCATTCGGACAAGTATGGAGCTATTCGGCCGGTTTCTCTTCCGCCGGGACGGGGGCGGCGGACGGGGTGGAGGCTGCAGGCGCCGGAACGTTGTCGGTGGGGGCGGTCAGGCGGATGGGACCGCCGCCGCTGGACGGCGCAGGGCCGGCGGCGGATTCCGACGGAGCCGGTGCTGCAGGCGGGGCGAGCGGCACCGCCTTGATGTCCGATTTCGGCGTTTCCGGCTTCGGGGGCTCCGCCGCGGCGTCTGTCCTGGCAGAGTTCGGTTGGGCCGAATCGGCCTTGGCGGTCGCGGACTCGGCGGGCAACGAATAGTCAGGCACGATGCGGGCCTGGCTGCCCGTGATGACCAGAACCTTCTGGCCGATGGGCAGCGGCTGCGGTTCCTTCTGGGTCAGCGACAGCAGGTCGCCGTTGGATTTGCGGACGATGTACTCCCAGCCGGTGGTGTCGCCGGCGATGTGCTCCATCGCCGTGCCCAGCAGTCCGCCGATCGCCGTGCCGCCGACGGTGCCCAGCGCGGCGTTCATGCCGCCGGAGCCGACCTGCGCGCCCAGGATGCCACCGGCCGCGCCGCCGCTGACGGCGCCGACCGTGCCGTTGGCGCTGATCGCCACCTGACGAAATCCGACCACGACCGCCGGCTCCACCTTGTTGGCCTGCTGGACCGCGCTGGAGGAGTAGGTGTTGGGCGAATAGTCGGAGGTGCAGCCCGCAAGACCGCCGGCCACGGCGACGAACAGGCAAAGGGAAACCGATCTGAGCACGGGGGATCCATCCGTTTTGAGACCCGTCCTGTCTCTTACGGCAAAGCAAGCCTGCTCGTCACCGGGCAAAATCCGGACAAGGCCGGAAGGCTGCATTGCGGTGCGGCGATGCCCGGTGACGGATCGTCGGCAACGGCTGCGCCCCTGCACTGTTGGGAAGGCATCGTCACAACCGGGAGCAACCACGATGAACGAAGCGTCCAAGCAGGGGAAACCGGAAAACGATACGGCCAAGTCCGGCAAACCATCCACCGCCGGCACCGACCAGGACCGTGACAAGACCCTGACCGAGAAATCGGAGGAAAAGGCCGGCGGCGCCAACAAGAAGACCCCGGGGCCCATCTACGACGTCTGATCCCCCCGGCGCCACGGGCGGGGTGCAATGGAAACGGCCGGGGAAGAGCCTGTCTTCCCCGGCCGTTTCCATGTGGACGGATAGAGTCCGGCGTCAGCGGCCGGCGGTCTGGTCGCTGGCCTTCAGCGACAGGTATTTCAGGGTCAGGGTCGGCACATTCTCGATCACCCAGGACGCCATCGCCTCCTCCTCGCGCAGCGAGGTCTGCAGCAGCGGCACGGCGAAGGCGAAGTTGCCGGCATCCGCCACGGTCAGAAGCGACCGGTAGCTCGCCACCTCGAAATTCTCGAAGGCGTAGTTGGCGAAGGAGTTCTTGAGGATTTCGTCCTCGGCGAAGCTGTGGCCCAGCGCCGCCAGATTGCCCATGATCGACAGGGCGGTGTCCTTCAGGCCGGAATGGCTTTCCTGCAACTGGTCCAGGATCTGGTCGAGACGGGTGATCTGCGCCTCGGTCTCGCCGCGGTGCATGCGCAGATGGTCGGCGACTTCCGGATAATTTACGAGACGATCAAGCTGGCGGTCCATAAGCGCAAGCGCCTGCTGTTCGACCGCATGGGCGTTGCGCAGACCGGTGACGAACAGCGCGCGCGTGAGATCCGCGGGATAGGCGGCCATGAGTATGCTCCTGTGGTGTCAATGTTCCGTTGAACGTCTGCCCGCACCAACAGGGCGGCCACGCTTTCGACGCCCCACCGCTTTCGACCTACCCCGATGGCACAGGCGGACGGTCCCTCGGCTGCCGGACCGGGCGGGAGGTGCCCCGACCAGGACACGGACGCACGGTTGCCGGGAACGGGTTGCACCGGGGAAATGACGGGATGACCCACTGCACCTCTCTTGCAAAAGACATCCGCACCATGAGATGCGCCCTGCCCGGTTCGCTGGGCGTCGTGGCCGTCCTCATCCTTCTGCTGACCGGTCTGACCGCCTGGCGCCGGGCCGAACCGGTGGACCTGACCGGCTGGCGCGCCGAACGGCTGGCCGCCTTCCAAGTCTGGCAGGCCGGAGGCGCGGCGCGCGAGATCTGGGACCATCCCGACGCGCCGGTGCTGGTGACGGTGCCGGCCGGCAGTTTCCTCCAGGGTTCGCCGGAGACGGAGGCGGAGCGTTTTCCGGGAGAAGCGATACAGCGGCCGGCGACGATCCGGCACGCATTCGCGCTCGGCAAATACACGGTCACCCGTGGCGAGTACGCCCGCTTCGTCGAGGACAGCGGATACCGGTCGCAGACCATCTGCCGCGGCTATGCCGGCGAAACCGAACTGCTGCCGCGCTGGCATTTTTCCTGGCGCCGGCCTGGATTCGACCAGACGAACGCCCACCCGGCGGTCTGCGTCAGTTGGTACGATGCCAAGGCCTATGTGGACTGGCTCAGCCGCCGCACCGGCCACGCCTATCGCCTGCCGACGGAGGAGGAGTGGGAGTATGCGGCCCGTGCCGGCACCGCGACCGCCCGCTGGTGGGGCGACGATCCCGCGACGGGATGCGGCGCGGCGAACGGCGCCGACCTGACCGCCAAGGACCGCTTCACCGACTGGGAGGTGGCGGCCTGCCGCGACGGCGCCCTGTTCACCGCCCCGGTCGGCAGCTATCGGCCCAACGGCTTCGGCCTTTACGACATGCTGGGCAATGTCTGGCAGTGGGTGGAGGATTGCGCGACGGACGGGTCCGTGGAGGCCGGAGAGGCTTGCCCGCGGCGGCGGATGCGCGGCGGGTCGTGGCACAGCCACCCGCGCTACATCCGCTCCGCCGTGCAGCGGGAGAACGAGGCCGAAATCGGCTTTGCCGCCTACGGATTCCGCGTCGTCCGCGATCCCTGATCCTCCGGCCAATGCCGTTCGCTCAGGTTCGCAGCACAGCCAGCGCCGACAGCTCCTGCACCGCATGGTCGAGGAAGGCACGCACCCGGCCGGGCATCAGCCGCGCCGTCGGCACCACGACATGGACCGGCAGCGGCGCCGGCTCGGCATGCGGCATCAGGCGCACAAGGGTTCCGGCGCCGATGTCGTCGGCCGCCTGATAGGAAAGCGGCCGGGCGATGCCATGCCCGTCGCGCGCGGCGAGCAGGGCCGGCTCGATGTGGCTGACCGCCAGACGCGGGGTGACGCGCACCACCCGCTCCCGCCCGTCGACCAGAAATCGCCAGTCCGGCGGGCCGGGACGGGCCGTGGACAGGATGATGTCGTGGCCGGCGAGATCCTCCGGCATCGAGGGCGTGCCGCACCGCGCCAGATAGCCGGGGCTGGCGACCAGATAGCGCGCGACCTGCCCCACCCGCCGGGCGACGAGACCGGAGTCGGGCAGCGGGCCGATGCGGATCGCCACGTCCAACTCCTCCTCGATCAGGTCGAGATTGCCGTCGGACAGCACCAGCTCGACCCGGATGTCGGGAAAGGCGCGCATGAAGTCGAGGACCAGCGGGGTCACATGCTTGCGCCCGAACATCACCGGAGCGGTGACGCGCAGCCGCCCGCGCAGCGGCCGGTCGGTGCCGGTGGCGGCCAGCGCCTCGTCATAGTCGGACAGCAGCCGGCGCGCCTGCTCGGCCAACCGCCGCCCGGCGTCGGTGGGGGCGAGGTTGCGGGTGGTCCGCTCGATCAGCCGCAGGCCCAGCCGCTCCTCCAGCCCCGACAGCGCGCGGGTGACGGCGGGCGCCGACCGCCGCAGCCGCTTGGCCGCCCCGGCGAGGCTGCCGGCCTCCAGGATCGCGACGAAGATCGCCAGTTCGTCCAGCCGGTCCACGATTATTCCGTTTTCCGAAAGAGTGCCTTTTGATCAAAGCGCATTCCTGCGCCGGGGTGCAAGTGGTTGGCTATGGGCATCCGCGATCCGAGAGAGAGGAGCCCTGTCATGAGCATCAGCACCCAACCCGCCATCACGCTCTACGGCACGCCGCTGTCGGGCCATGCCCACCGGGTGGAGGCATTCCTGAACATCCTCGGCCTGCCATACCGTTACGTCGATGCGAATGCCGAGGTGCGGAAATCGGAGACCTTCCTCGCCCTGAATCCCTTCGGGCAGATCCCGGTGCTGGTCGACGGCGACCTCGTCCTGCCGGACTCCGTCGCAATCCTCGTCTATCTCGCTGACCGCTACGACGGTTCCGGCCATTGGAATCCGAAGGCGCCGGAAGAGGCGGCGCAGGTGCAGCGCTGGCTGTCGATCGCATCCGGCGACCTGCGCTTCGGGCCGGCGCTGGCGCGCATCCTGACGCTGTGGGGCGGGGCTGGTTCGCTGACCGATGCGCAGAGAATTGCGGAGCGCGTCCTGCGCTTCATGGACGGTCATCTGGCCGGCCGCGACTGGCTGGCGGCGGAGCGGCCGACCATCGCCGACATCGCCTGCTACGCCTATGTCGCCCGCGCCCCGGAAGGCCGCATCCCGCTCGATCCCTATCCGGCGGTCCGCCGCTGGCTGGAACGGGTGGAAGCGATCCCGGCGCTGACACCGATGCCCCAGAGCGCCATTCCAAGCGCCATTCCGCAGCACGCCTGAACATTCTCCCGCCATTCCGAACAAAGGAGCACGGCCATGGACCAGGACCGCATCCCCGATCCCTTCCATCCCGGCGAGCGGGAGGCGCAGGCGCGGGCCGGGTTCCGCGTGCCGTCGGCGCCGATCCGCGATCGGCTGATACCGCAGCACCAGGACTTCTATCCGCTGCTGCCCTGGCTGCTGGTCGCCGCACGGGACGAGGCCGGTGACCCGGCGGCCGGGGTGCTGACCGGCGCCCCCGGCTTCGTCGCCGCAGCCGACCCGCGGACGCTGTGGGTGCGGCCCGACCACGGCGCGTGGCAGCCCTGGCCGACCGGACCGGCGGTGGGGGAGCCGGTGGCGGCGCTGGGCATCGACCTCGGCACCCGCCGCCGCAACCGGGTGAACGGACGGGTGGCGGCACGCGACGGGGTGGCATTCGCCATCGCGGTGGAGGAGAGCTTCGGCAACTGCCCGCAATACATCCATGTCCGCCGGGCGGAGGCCGTACCCCCCTCCCCCGCCGGAGCGGTGGAGGCGCTGGCCGGACTGGACGGTGAGGCCCGGCGCCTGATCGGTACAGCCGACACCGCCTTCGTCGCCTCCGCCTCGTCGGCTGGCCATGACGGCCGGCTGGACATGTCGCACCGGGGAGGGCCGGCGGGTTTCATCGGAATCGACGGCGACCGGCTGATCATTCCGGACTATGCCGGCAACCGCTATTTCAACACGCTGGGCAACATGCTGCTGAACCCCCGCGCCGGGCTGCTGCTGGCCGAGGCCGCCAGCGGCGACGTGCTGCACCTGACCGGGGCGGTCGGCATCGATTGGCACCCCGACCCTGCCCTGCCCAATGCCCAGCGAAGCTGGAGCCTGCATGTGGAGCGCGGGTGGCGGCGGAAGGCCGCGATCCCGCTGCGCTGGTTCCGATTGGAGGACGGTAGCGGGACACCCTGACGCAAGCGTCACTGGACCATCGCCAAGCACCCGAAACTATGCTTCGATGACGGTTCCATGACACTTGATGGATGGGTGTGTCGATGCGCAAATCCGCCTGTTCCGGGCGCTGGTCGCTGCTGTCCGGTGCGGTTGCCCTCTCCCTACTGGCCGGGCCTGCCCTGGCGGCCGATCCTGCTCCTCAGAGCCCGGCTCAACAGGGTCCGGTGCCCCAGAACGACCTGCTGAACGCCGAGCTGTGGATGCAGCGGTCGGTCGAATACAAGGCCAACGCGCTGGCGGTCTATGCGCTGGGCAGGATCCAGCTGGACAAGGCGCTGGCCGACAAGACCTGGACGGCGGCGACCGAACAGACCGGCAATTACCAGGACCTGCCGCCGGCCGTGGTGCTGGACCTGGACGAGACGGCGATGGACAACTCCGCCTATCAGACCGGCCTCGTGACCACCGGCACCGACTTCTCGCCCAAGACCTGGGACGCATGGGTGAAGGCGGAAAAGGCTACGGCGGTGCCGGGCGCGGTGGAGTTCACCCAATATGCCGAGTCGAAGGGCGTCAAGGTCTTCTACGTCACCAACCGCAGCGCCGACCAGGAAGAGCCGACCCGCCGCAACGCGCAGGCGCTGGGCTTCCCGATGGGCGGCAACGTCGATACCTTCCTGATGTCCAAGGAAAAGCCCGACTGGGGTTCGGCGAAGAGCACGCGGCGCGCGGCCATCGCCAAGGATTACCGGATCGTCCTGCTGTTCGGCGACAATTTCGGCGACTTCTCCGACGCCTACAACGGCAGCGACGCAGAGAGGCTGAAGGCCTATGAGTCGGCGAAGGAGCGTTTCGGGCGCGACTGGCTGATGCTGGCCAATCCCGGCTACGGCTCGTTCGAGAGCGCGCCCTACGGTCACAATTTCAAACTCTCGGCCGACGAGAAGCGGGCCAAGAAAATCGGTGCGCTGGAACCCTGGGTGGCGCCGGCCCAGTAAGCGCGTGAAGTATGGGGGTGCGCCGGTCTGAGACGAACTCTCAGAAGATCAGGCGCACCGCCTGCACGATCACTACCCACGGCGCGCCGATCATCACCGTCCACACGGCCAGACGCGGCAAACCGCGCATCTTGCGGATTTTCGGCTCGGCGGACGGGGCGGCTTCGAAAGAGGTGGCGTTGTAGATCGACATGGCCTGCTGCTCCATGAGCAAGATGACGGTGACGCCATCATGCGGTTTCGATCCTTAACGACCTTTAAAGAGCACCGCCTGCCAAGTCGACGTTTGTGCATTACCTCGACCGGATAAGTATACTCCCGGCGAACGCGGCGTCGCGGCGCTGAGCGACAGCCGCCGCGGCGCCGTGATGGAACGGATGTTACGGCTTCGCCACATGCCAGACGTTGTTCACACCGTCACCGGTGGTGTCGCCGGGCTTGGCGTCCTTGGCCCAGGTGTAGAGCGGCTTGCCGTCATACGCCCATTGCTTGGATCCATCGTCGCGGGTGACCACGGTGTATTTGCCCATCGGCTTGGCGGAGGCAGAAGCCATCAGCGGCGGCCAGTTCGTTGCGCAAGGCCCGTTGCAGGCCGACTTGCCTGCCGTGTCCTTGTCGAAGACGTAGAGCGTCATTCCCTTCGCGTCGGTCAGGACGGGACCCATTGCGGTCTTCCCCATCATGGCCGGTTCTTTATCCTGAGCGAAGGCAGGCGCGCCAAACAGGGCGACCCCCAGAAAGGCGACTGCGGCGACACGGATTGCGGATTTCATTGCGCGGTTCCTCCCAAAGCAGGCCCGCCGGATGGCAGGCCCGATGGATCAAAGACGCAATGGCGGTCCGGTTATTCCGCAGCTCGCCCACAGAAAATTACCGCAAGCAGTGTTATACCGTCAGGTACTTGCGCACCTCCTGCTCGTCCAGGCCGCTGCGCGGGCCGGACAGCATCACCTCGCCACGTTCCATCACCACCCAGTCGTCGGCAAGGTCGCGGGCGAAGTCGAAGTATTGCTCCACCAGCAGGATCGCCATGGTGCCCTTGTCGCGCAGGTAGGAGATGGCGCGGCCGATGTCCTTGATGATGGAGGGCTGGATGCCCTCGGTCGGCTCGTCCAGAACGAGCAGGCGTGGGCGGGTCACCAGGGCGCGGCCGATGGCGAGCTGCTGCTGCTGACCGCCGGACAGGTCGCCGCCGCGGCGGTCCAGCATGGATTTCAGCACTGGAAACAGCTCGAACACCTCGTCGGGGATCGAACGTTGCGAGCGCGGCAGCGGAGCGTAGCCGGTCAGCAGGTTTTCCCGCACCGTCAGCAGCGGGAAGATCTCGCGCCCTTGCGGAACATAGGCGATGCCGCGGCGCGCCCGGTCGGCCGGGGCCAACTTGGTCACGTCGGCGCCATCCCAACCGATGGAGCCGCCGGACACCGGCTTCAATCCGACGATGGCACGCAGCAGGCTGGATTTGCCGACACCATTGCGGCCGACCAGACAGGTGACCTTGCCGATTTCGGCCTTCATGGAAACGCTGCGCAGGGCTTGTGCGGCGCCGTAATGCAGATCGAGGGAACGAACGTCCAACATCGTGGGGTCTCCCGTCAGCGGCCGAGATAGGTGTCGATGACTTGGGCGTTGGCGCTGACCGAATCCAGCGAGCCTTCCGCCAGGACGGAGCCTTCGGCCAGCACCGTCACCTTGACGCCCAGCGCGCGGACGAAGCTCATGTCATGCTCCACCACGATCACCGAATGCTTGCCGGCGATGCTGCACAGCAGCTCGGCGGTCTGTTCGGTCTCGGCGTCGGTCATGCCGGCGACCGGCTCGTCCACCAGCAGAAGCTTGGGATCCTGGGCGAGCAGCATGCCGATCTCCAGCCACTGCTTCTGCCCGTGCGACAGGCTGCCGGCCTGACGGCCGCGCAAGGGCGACAGGCGGGTGATGTCGAGGATCTCATCGATCCGGGCGCGGTCGTCGCGGCTGATGGCGTAGGTCAGCGTCTTCAGCGGCCGGCGCGGCGCCTTCAGCGCCAGTTCCAGGTTGTCCCACACCGTGTGGGGTTCGAAGACGGTCGGGCGCTGGAACTTGCGGCCGATGCCGAGATTGGCGATGGCGGCCTCGCGCAGGCGGGTCAGGTCGGTCTGGCCCTCGAACAGGATGGTGCCGATGTCGGGGCGGGTCTTGCCGGTGATGACGTCCATCATGGTGGTCTTGCCGGCGCCGTTGGGGCCGATGATCGCCCGCATCTCGCCGGGCATCATCACCAGTGACAGGCTGTTCAGCGCCTTGAAGCCGTCGAAGCTGACAGACACGCCGTCGAGATAGAGAAGGGTCGATTCCGCGCTCATGGGTCAGGCTCCCTTCTGGCCAGCGGTCTGGTTTGCAGGTTGGGCGTTGGGAAGGGGCGAGGTCTTGTTGCGGCGGGGCAGCTTCGCGGTCAGCTGGCCCCACAGTCCCAGCAGGCCCTTGGGCAGGAACAGGGTGACCGCCACGAACAGGCCGCCGAGCGCGAACAGCCACAGCTCCGGCAGGGCGCCGGTGAAATAGCTCTTTCCCATGTTGACCAGCACCGCGCCCAGGATGCCGCCGGCCAGCGTGCCGCGCCCGCCGACCGCGACCCAGATCACCGCCTCGATCGAGCTGGCCGGGGCGAATTCGGACGGGTTGATGATGCCGACCTGCGGGACGTAGAGGGCACCCGCGACGCCGGCCATGCAGGCCGACAGGGTCCAGGCGAACAGCTTGTAGCTTTCGGTGTCGTAGCCCATGAAGCGCACGCGGCCTTCGGCGTCGCGCAGCGCCACCAGCACCTTGCCCAGCTTGGACGCGATCACCCCCGACGCGATCATGTAGGAGAGCGCCAGCGCCGCCACCGTCGCCACGAACAGCGCGACGCGGGTGGTGTCGGCCTGGATGTCGTAGCCGAGGATGTCCTTGAAGTCGGTCAGGCCGTTGTTGCCGCCGAAGCCCATGTCGTTGCGGAAGAAGGCCAGCAGCAGGGCGAAGGTCAGCGCCTGGGTGATGATCGACAGGTAGACGCCGGTGACGCGGCTGCGGAAGGCGAACCAGCCGAAGGCGAAGGCCAGCGCGCCCGGCACCACCAGCACCATCAGCGCCGCGAACCAGAACTGGTCGAAGCCCCACCAGTACCAGGGCAGCTCCGTCCAGTTCAGGAAGACCATGAAGTCGGGCAGCTCCGGGTTGCCGTAGACGCCGCGCGGGCCGATCTGCCGCATCAGGTACATGCCCATGGCATAGCCGCCGAGCGCGAAGAAGGCGGCATGGCCGAGCGACAGGATGCCGCAATAGCCCCACACCAGATCGAGCGCCAGCGCCAGCAGCGCGAAGCACAGGTACTTGCCCAGCAGCGAGACGGTGAAGACCGACAGGTGGAAGGGCGAGTCCGCCGGCACCCACAGCGTCATCACCGGGACCGCCACCGCCAGGAATGCGAGGATCGTCAGAACGATCCCGGCCTTGCGGTCCAGCCCCATCAGGAAAAAGCGCAGCAGCATCGGATCAGGCCTCCACCGCGCGGCCCTTCAGCGCGAACAGGCCGCGCGGACGCCGTTGGATGAACAGGATGATGAAGATCAGCACCAGGATCTTGCCCAGCACCGCACCGGCATAGGGTTCCAGGAACTTGTTGATGGAGCCCAGCGTCAGGGCGCCGACCAGCGTGCCCCACAGGTTGCCCACCCCGCCGAACACCACGACCATGAAGCTGTCGATGATGTAGCCCTGCCCCAGGTTCGGGCTGACATTGTCGATCTGGCTCAGCGCCACCCCGGCCAGACCCGCGATGCCGGAGCCGAGACCGAAGGTCAGCGCATCGACCCGCGCGGTGCGGATGCCCATGGCGTTGGCCATCGGCCGGTTCTGCGTCACCGCCCGGATCGACAGGCCGAACCAGGTGCGCTTCAGCGCAACCAGCAGGGCCGCGAAGACGGCAAAGGCGAAGATGACGATCCACAGCCGGCCATAGGTGATGGTCAGGCCGCCCAGTTCGAAGGCGCCGGACATCCAGCTGGGCGCGCCGACCTCGCGGTTGGTCGGGCCGAAGATGCTGCGCACCGCCTGCTGGAGCGCCAGCGACAGGCCCCAGGTGGCGAGCAGCGTTTCCAGCGGACGGCCGTAAAGCCAGCGGATCACGCTGCGCTCGATGATGATGCCGACACCGCCCGACACGAGAAAGGCGGCGGGCAGCGCCACCAGGATCGACAGGTCGAACAGACCGGGGGCGTAGGCGCGGAAGGCCTCCTGCACCAGGAAGGTGGTGTAGGCGCCGATCATCACCATTTCGCCATGGGCCATGTTGATGACGCCCATCACGCCGAAGGTGACGGCGAGCCCGATGGCGGCCAGCAGCAGCACCGAGCCCAGCGACAGCCCGTACCAGAGATTCTGCAGAGCGGCCCAGAAGGCCAGTTTCTGCTCCAGGGTGGAGACGGCGGCGGCGGCCGACCGCTTGGTGACGTCCGACGCGCCGGAGCCGGCGACCATGTTCAGCAGCACCAGCGCGTCGCGGTCGCCGCGGGCGGTGAGCGTGTCGGTCGCCGACTGGATTTCTGCGTCGGACATCTTCGACGCGGCCTCGCCGGTCAGCAGGATGGCGGCGCGTGCCTGCTCCATGGCGGCGCGCACGCCCTTGTCCTGCTCCTTGGCGATGGCGGCGTTCAGCGTCTCCAGCGCCTGGGCGTCGCGGCTCTTGAACACCGCATCGGCGGCGGAGCGGCGGACGCCGGCATCGGGGCTCATCAGGGTGAGGGCACCCAGCGAGGCGCTGATGGCGCGGCGGAGGGCATTGTTGATGCGAATCTTCTCGACCGCGGCGGCCGGCGCATCGCCGAGCGCGGCGCGGGTCAGCGGGTCGGTCAGGGTATAGGCGTCGCCGGCCTTGCGGGCGATGACGACGGTGCCGTCGGCCTTGCGCACGAAGAGGTCGCCGGCCTGGAGCGCTTCGATCACCGGCACGGCGGCCGGGTCGCCGGCCTCCGACAGTTGCGCCAGGGCCTTTTCGGTTCCGGAATAGCCGCCGCTGCCCAGGGCCTGGACGAGAGGACGGAGGTCGGCGGCGAATGCGGCGGTCGATGTGGCGACCACCACACAGAGCGCCATCAGCCAGCGGAGAGCGCGTCGCATCGCGGGTCCTTCGGTGCGGGGGGTGCTAACAACGCGAAACGCTTGCTCTCTCCCCTCCCCCGCCCGGCGGGAAAGGGGAAAGGGCAAGCGTCGCAACCACTCAGATCAGCGAGGGAACGCCAGCCCTCACGACCCCTTGCCGCCGCACTTGCCGGTCTTCACGTTGAAGTTGCCGCAGGACATCGGCTTGCGCCAGTCGGCGATCAGGTCCTTGCTGTCCGGCAGGAAGTCCGACCATTCGTCGCCCGGGACGAGGCCCGAGGTCTTGGAGACGACGTCGAACTGGCCGTTCTCCTGCACTTCGCCGATCAGGACCGGCTTGGTGATGTGGTGGTTCGGCAGCATCGCCGAATAGCCGCCGGTCAGGTTGGGCACGGCCACGCCGACCATGGCGTCGATGACCTTGTCCGGCTCGGTGGTGCCGGCCGCCTCGACCGCCTTCACCCACATGTTGAAGCCGATGTAATGGGCTTCCATCGGGTCGTTGGTGACGCGCTTGTCGTTCTTGGTGTAGGCCTTCCAGGCCTTGATGAAGTCGCTGTTCGACGGAGTCTCGACCGACTGGAAGTAGTTCCAGGCGGCCAGATGGCCCAGCAGCGGCTTGGTGTCGATGCCGGCCAGCTCTTCCTCGCCGACGGAGAAGGCGACGACCGGGATGTCCTGCGCCTTCACGCCCTGGTTGCCCAGTTCCTTGTAGAAGGGGACGTTGGCGTCGCCGTTGATGGTGGAGACGACGGCGGTCTTCTTGCCGCCCGACCCGAACTTCTTGATGTCCGCCACGATCGACTGCCAGTCGGAATGACCGAACGGCGTGTAGTTGATCATGATGTCCTCGGGCTTCACGCCCTTGCCCTTCAGATAGGCTTCGAGGATCTTGTTGGTCGTGCGCGGGTAGACGTAGTCGGTGCCGGCCAGCACCCAGCGCTGGACCTTCTCCTTCTGCATCAGGTAATCGACGGCCGGGATCGCCTGCTGGTTCGGGGCGGCGCCGGTGTAGAAGACGTTGCGGGAGGACTCCTCGCCCTCATACTGGACCGGGTAGAAGAGGATGTTGTTCAGCTCCTCGAACACCGGCAGGACCGACTTGCGGCTGACCGAGGTCCAACAGCCGAACACAGCCGACACCTTGTCCTTGCTGATCAGCTCGCGCGCCTTCTCGGCGAAGAGCGGCCAGTTGGAGGCGGGATCGACCACCACCGGCTCCAGCTTCTTGCCCAGCAGCCCGCCCTTCTTGTTCTGCTCGTCGATCAGCATCAGCATGACGTCCTTGAGCGTCGTCTCGCTGATCGCCATCGTGCCGGACAGGGAGTGCAGGATGCCCACCTTGATCGTGTCCTGCGCCATCGCCGGCGCGGACATCGCAGCCATCGCGCCCATGGCCAGACCGGCCAGCGCGCTGATCCCGAAGCTCGACGTCAGTTGCTTGGTCCGCATGAAGTTGCCCCCTTCCTTTGGCGCCCCGGTTGCTCCGGGGCTTCGCCACATCGTCGGAAGAAAGGCTACCGCGCATGCGAAAGACCGTATCTACGTCAAATGACACATACGGCCACGCCCCAGCATTTCCGGCGGTACCACCGGCGGCGGTTCGGAATAAAACCGATGCGGCGGCGTCCACCTGTCTGATGAACGCGTGTAACGATGATGGCCTCCAGCGAGTGACGGGGCGATGCACGGGAGCAACAGTGTGAACAGCAGAGCTGACGACACCAAATGTCGCTTGCGGATCCCGGATGGCTGGCTGAAGGATACAGCGCTCGATCCTATCCGTTCACGTTCCGGTCCCATCGCCATGCATGATCACCGCCGCCTGATCTCCCGCCGCTCCGCCGCCCTCTGCATGGTCGGCGGGCTGGTCGGCGTCATCCTGAGCGGTCCTGCGCTGGCCGCACCGCAGAAGGAGGCGGCGCAGGCCGCCAAGCCTCCGCTGGTCGCCGGCTGGGCCGCGGCGCTGGAACGACGTGCGCTGGAAATCCAGAACGCGCCCAAGGCGCAGGCCACCCGCATCGGCTATGGCGCCGTCGTCAAGAAGAGCGACGGCGGCATGATTGAGAGCGTCGCCCCGGCGGTGGAGCTGCCGCCGGCGGAGGTCCAGCAGGCCCAGGCCCCCACCCTGCCCGGCCTGGAACCGGTGGAGCCGGCACCGCCGGTGGTCATCACCGTGCGCTCGCCGCTGGCCGATCGGGTTGGCCGGGTGTCGCGCCGCCTGATCGAGCTGGGCTTCCTGCCCGCCGACAAGTGGACCGACAGCTTCAACGACGACGTCGAGACCGCCGTGCGCGCCTTCCAGCTGGCGGAAGGGCTGCAGCCCGACGGCAAGGTGGGCGAGGTGACGCGCCAGGCGATGGACCGCACGCCGGCCCAGACCGTCGCGCTTCTGCGCCGTGCAGCGACGGCGATGCGGGCGCAACAGGCCTCCATCCCCGAGACCACCATCCTGGTCAACCTGCCCGGCCAGTCGGTCACCCTGATCGAGCATGGCCGCCCGAGCTTCACCATGCGCGCGGTGGTCGGCCGCCCGTCGCGCAAGACGCCGCTGCTGCAGGACAAGGTCACCAGCGTCACCATCAACCCGACCTGGACCGTTCCGCCGACGGTGCTGAGCGAGGACAAGCTGCCGGCCCTGCGCAAGAAGGGCACCACCGGCATCAAGAACGCCGCCGTCTATCTGGACGGGACGGAGGTGGTCAACACGCAGTCCGTCAACTGGTGGGGGGTTGATCCCGGCCGTGTCCGCATCGTCCAGAAGCCGGGCGACGACAACGCGCTTGGCCGCTTCCGCTTCAACCTGACCAACGGCGACGGCATTTTCCTGCACGGCACCAACGACCCGCGGCTGTTCAGCCGCGACCTGCGCGCCGCCAGTTCCGGCTGCGTGCGGCTGGAGGATGCCCGGATGATGGCGGAAACGCTGCTCGGTGCGGCGAAGATCACGCCGGCCAGCATCGGCCAGCAACTCGACACCGGGGAGACCAAGACGATCCGGCTGCCGAACGCCATCCCCGTGCGCTTCGTCTACTGGAACGCCTCGGTCGACACCGCGGGCGTGGTGCGCGTCCATCCCGACATCTACGAGGACCCGCCCACCCTTTCCACCCCGGCCGGCCAGTCTGGTTCGGCGGCTCCGGCGATGTCGGCCAATCCGGCGGGCAGCACCGCGGCGACCCCAGTGTCGACGCCGCGCCCGCTGTCCAAGCCGGCTCCGCTGCCGGTCCCAGCCGCCCATGCGCCGACGCCGCTGTCCTCCGCCTCGGTCCCGGCACCGGCCAAGCCGTTGCCGTCATCGACCGGGATGTGAAATTGGGCGAATCCCCCTCTCCCCCCCGGGGAGAGGGTCGGGGTGAGGGGGAGGCACTGCGTGACTTTCCCGACAATCTTTGCCACGCGTCCCCCTCACCCTAACCCTCTCCCCGGGAGGGAGAGGGGATTTGGTCCGTTATCATCGGTACCCCCTCACCGCGCCTGAAGCACCCCCACCGCACCGCGGGCAACCTCGTGCAGGTCGGCTTCGCCGCCGGCCTGGATATGAGCGAACAGGCCGGCGCGCATGCGCGGATCCCAGAATTTGCGGATGTGGGTCGCCGTCTCTGTCACCGCTTCCTCATGCGGGTAGGTGGCGAAATGGACGGCGATCTGGTTCGCCATCCGGACCAGATCCTTGGCATGGTTCGTGTGGCTCATCGGTGTCTCCGGAATGGGTTGAAAATCAACGGAACAGGATGACGGTGTCGCGGCGCGACAGCGCGCCCAGCGTCAGGTTGGCGTTGCGCGCCAGTTCCAGCGCCAGAGCCGTCGGGGCGGAGATGGTCGCCAGCAGCGGGATGCCCACCGCCGCGGTCTTCTGCACCAGTTCGAAGCTGCAGCGGCTGGTCATCACCACGAAGCCGGTCGCCGGGTCGGCACCCGAACCGGCGATGGCGCCGATCAGCTTGTCCAGCGCGTTGTGGCGGCCGACATCCTCGCGGGCCAGCCGGATGGTCCCGTCCGGCGCGCACCACGCGGCGGCATGGACCGAGCGGTTGGCCCGGTTCATCGGCTGGTGGTCCGGCAGGGCGCGGAAGGCGGCGGCCACCGCGGCCGGGTCCACCTCCAGCGAGGTTTCGATTTTGCGGGGCTCCCGAACGGCGTGGACAAGACTGTCCACGCCGCACAGGCCACAGCCGCTCCGCCCCTCCATGGAGCGGCTGCGCAGACTTCCGCGCAGGAGACGCAGCGGGTCGACCGTCAGGTTGACGACGAAACCCAGCGGCGTTTCCCGCACGAAGATTTTCTCGATATCGGCGGCGGACCCGACGATCTCCTCGGCAAGGCTGAAGCCCAGCGCGAAATCCTCCAGATCGGCGGGGGTCGCCATCATCACGGCATGGGACCGGCCGTTGTATTCGAAGGCGACCGCGGTTTCCTCCGGCACCTGCCATTCGACGTCCGCGCCCTCCTCCACCCCGACACCGGCGGGAAAGCCGGTGCCGGTGACGGCGATGGAGCACATGAGGCTGTCGTCAGGACGGATGGAACCCGAAGGCATCGCGGTCATGCTTCCCACTCCCCAGGACGTTATTCGGCGGCGAGGACGTTGGCGGCGGCGATGCGCTTGCGCTCGACGTCGTTCTTCGCATAGTCGACCTGCCAGTCCGACGGCTGGTTGCTGCGGGCGACCTGCACCGCGGTCACCTTGTATTCGGGGCAGTTGGTCGCCCAGTCCGAATTCTCCGTGGTGATGACGTTGGCACCGGTCACGGGGTGGTGGAAGGTGGTGTAGACGACGCCAGCCGGCATGCGGTCGGAGATGACGGCGCGCAGCGTCGTGGCCCCCATTCGGCTGGCGAGCGACACCATGTCGCCGTCCTTGACGCCGCGGATCTCGGCATCCACCGCGTTGATCTCCAGCACGTCCTCCGGATGCCAGGCCACGTTGGCGGTGCGGCGGGTCTGGGCGCCGACATTGTAGTGGGCGAGGATGCGGCCGGTGGTCAGCACCAGCGGGTACATCCGCGTGGTCCGCTCGTCGGTGGGCACATATTCGGTGATCATGAAGCGGCCGAGACCGCGGGCGAAGGTCTCGCCATGCATGATCGCCATGCCGGTGTCGTCATCCTCGAAGCCGGTGCAGGGCCACTGGACGCTGCCGACGCGGTCGAGCTTCTCGAAGCTGACGCCGCGGAAGGTCGGGGTCAGTCGGGCGATCTCGTCCATGATCTCGGACGTGGTCTCGTAATGCATCGGGTAGCCCATCGCCGTCGCCAGCGCGCAGGCGACCCAATGCTCGTCCTTGCCGACCTTGGACGGCATCGCTTTGCGGACGCGGTTGATGCGGCGCTCGGCGTTGGTGAAGGTGCCGTCCTTCTCCAGGAAGGAGGTGCCGGGGAAGAAGACGTGGGCGAAGGCCGCCGTCTCGTTCAGGAACAGGTCCTGGACGATGACGATGTCCAGTGATTCCAGCGCCGAGGTGACGTGGGTGGTGTTGGGATCGGACTGGACAATGTCCTCGCCCTGCACGAACAGGCCGCGGAAGCTGCCGTCATGCGCGCTGTCGAACATGTTGGGGATGCGCAGGCCCGGTTCCGGATCGAGCGTGACACCCCAGGCGGCTTCGAACTCCTGGCGGACGAGGTCGTCCGACACATGGCGGTAGCCCGGCAGCTCATGCGGGAAGGAGCCCATGTCGCAGGAGCCCTGCACGTTGTTCTGGCCGCGCAGCGGGTTCACGCCGACGCCCTCGCGGCCGATGTTGCCGGTCGCCATCGCGAGGTTGGCGATCGCCATCACCGTGCTGGAGCCCTGGCTGTGCTCGGTCACGCCCAGGCCGTAATAGATCGCGGCGTTGCCGCCGGTGGCGTAGAGGCGGGCGGCGGCGCGGACCTGATCGGCCGGGACACCGGTGCGCGATTCCAGATATTCCGGCGAGTTGCGGTGCTCGGCGATGAACGCCTCCCACTTGGCGAACTCCTTGGGATCGCAGCGGCCTTCAACGAAGGAGCGGTTCACCAGCCCCTCGGTGACGATGACGTGGGCGATGGCGTTCACCACCGCGACATTGGTGCCGGGCTGCAGTTGGAGATGGTATTCGGCCTTGACGTGCGGGCTGCGCACCAGATCGATGCGGCGCGGGTCGATGACGATCAGCTTGGCCCCGGCGCGCAGCCGCTTCTTCATGCGCGAGCCGAACACCGGGTGACCGTCGGTCGGGTTGGCACCGATGACCAGGATGACGTCGGACTTGTCGACGCTGCGGAAATCCTGAGTGCCGGCCGAGGTGCCGAAGGTCTGCGACAGGCCGTAGCCGGTCGGCGAATGGCAGACGCGGGCGCAGGTGTCGATGTTGTTGGTGGCGAAGGCGGCCCGGATCATCTTCTGGACGACATAGACCTCCTCGTTCGTGCAGCGCGACGAGGTGATGCCGCCGATGGAGCCCCGGCCATACTTGGCCTGCACCGCCTTCAGCCGCTCGGCGGCATAGGCGATCGCCTCCTCCCACGACACCTCGCGCCACGGATCGGTGATCTTCTCGCGCACCATGGGCTTCATGATGCGGTCCTTGTGGGTGGCGTAGCCCCAGGCGAAGCGGCCCTTGACGCAGCTATGCCCCTCGTTGGCGCCGCCGTTCTTCCACGGCGTCATACGGACCACCGTGGTGCCCTGCATCTCCGCCTTGAAGGAGCAGCCGACGCCGCAATAGGCGCAGGTGGTGATGACGCTGTGTTCGGGCTGTCCGTGCTCGATGATCGACTTCTCGGTCAGGGTCGCGGTCGGGCAGGCCTGGACGCAGGCACCGCAGGACACGCACTCGCTGTCCATGAAGCTTTCCTTGGCGCCCGGCGACACCGACGACGCGAAGCCACGCCCGTCGATGGTCAGCGCGAAGGTGCCCTGGGTCTCCTGGCAAGCGCGGACGCAGCGCGAGCAGACGATGCATTTGGAGGCGTCGAAGGTGAAATACGGGTTGCTCTCGTCCTTCGCGGCAGCGCGATGGTTTTCGCCGTCGAAACCGTACCGCACGTTGCGCAGGCCCACGGCACCGGCCATGTCCTGCAACTCGCAATCGCCGTTTGCTGCGCAGGTCAGGCAGTCGAGCGGATGGTCGGAGATGTACAGCTCCATCACGCCGCGGCGCAGCTTCGCCAGCTTGTCGGTCTGGGTGTGGACCTTCATGCCGGGGGCGACGGGGGTGGTGCAGGACGCCGGGGTGCCCCGGCGCCCCTCGATCTCAACCGCGCAGAGCCGGCAGGAGCCGAAGGGCTCCAGGCTGTCGGTGGCGCAGAGCTTCGGCACGGTGATGCCGGCGTCCATCGCGGCGCGCATCACGGAGGTGCCTTCGGGAACGGTGATGGCGCGGCCGTCGATCTCCAGCGTCACCAGGGTCTCGGAGACGCGGGCCGGGGTGCCGTAGTCGGTCTCGTGGATGAGGGTCATCTCGGGTGCTCCTGGGTCGCTCGTTATTCGGCGGCGATGTGGGTGACGCGGACGGCGTGCGTCTTCTTGCGGAAGTCCTCCGGGAAGTGCTTCACCGCACTGCGCACCGGATAGGGCGTCATGCCGCCCATGGCGCAGAGCGAGCCGTCCACCATCACGTCGCAGAGGTCGGCGAGCAGTTCCAGGTTCGCGTCGACGTTCTTGCCGGCGATGATCTTGTCCAGCGTCTCCATCCCGCGGGTGGAGCCGATGCGGCAGGGGGTGCACTTGCCGCAGGATTCCGCCACGCAGAACTCCATGGCGAAGCGGGCCTGCCGGGCCATGTCGACGCTGTCGTCGAAGACGACGATGCCGCCATGGCCAACCATCGCCTCCTGCGCGGCGAAGGCCTCGTAATCCTTCGGCAGGTCGAACTGCGAGGGCGGCAGATAGGCGCCCAGCGGCCCGCCGACCTGAACCGCGCGGATCGGCCGGCCGGTGATGGTGCCGCCGCCATACTCGTACAGCAGTTCGTGCAGGGTGATGCCGAAGGCCTTCTCGACGATGCCGCCATTCTTGATGTTGCCGGCGAGCTGGAAGGGCAGCGTGCCGCGCGAGCGGCCGACGCCGAAGTCGCGGTAATACTGGCCGCCCTTGTCAAGGATGACCGGCACCGAGCAGAGCGACAGCACGTTGTTGACCACGGTCGGCTTGCCGAACAGGCCCTCCAGCGCCGGCAGCGGCGGCTTGGAGCGGACCATGCCGCGCTTGCCCTCCAGGCTTTCCAGCATCGCCGTCTCTTCGCCGCAGATGTAGGCGCCGGCGCCGACGCGGACGTCGAGATGGAAGCTGCGGTTGGTGCCGTGGATGTTGTCGCCGAGCCAGCCCTCGTCATAGGCCAGCTTGATGGCATGGCGCAGGGTCGCCGTGGCGTGCGGGTATTCCGAGCGCATGTAGACGTAGCCGGAGGTCGCCCCCACCGCGATGGCGGCGATGGTCATGCCCTCGATCAGGCAGAAGGGATCGCCTTCGATGATCATGCGGTCGGCGAAGGTGCCGCTGTCGCCCTCGTCGGCATTGCAGCAGACGAACTTCTCGTCCGCCTTGGCCTGCATCACCGTGTTCCACTTGATGCCGGTGGGGAAACCGGCGCCGCCGCGGCCGCGCAGGCCGCTGTCGGTCACCACCTGGACGATCTCCGCCTGGGACATCGCCAGCGCGTTCTCGAGGCCCCGGAAACCGCCATGGGCGCGGTAGTCCTCGACCGACAGCGGATCGATGATGCCGCAGCGGGCGAAGGTCAGCCGCTCCTGCTTCTTGAAATAGGGGATTTCCTCGGTCAGGCCGTGGCCGAGCGCATGCTCCCCGCCGGTCAGGAAGCCGGCGTCGAACAGGCCGGGGACATCCTCCGCGGTGACAGGGCCGTAGGCGACGCGGCCCGCCGGGGTTTCCACCTCGACCAGCGGTTCCAGGTAGAGCATGCCGCGCGAGCCGTTGCGGACGATGCGCAGCGGCAGGTCGCGCCTGGCGGCCTCGGCCCGGATGGCGGCGGCAACCGCATCGGCGCCCACCGACAGGGCGGCGGAGTCGCGCGGGACGAAGACGGTGATCAGATGGCCGCTCATTGCGCGTGACCCTTGTGGGAGTGGCTGAGGGCGCGGGGGATCTGCTGGTGGGCGGTCGGGTTGGTCCGCGTCTCGGCCGCCAAATCGTCGAAACGGTCGGGCGAGACCCGGCCGTGCAGGTTCTCGTCGATCATGACGGCGGGGGAGAGGGCGCAGTTGCCGAGGCAGAAGACCGGTTCCAGCGTGAAGGAGCCGTCGGCGGTGGTGCCGTGGAAATCGACCTGCAGGCTCTTCTTGATGTGGTCGACCAGGGCGTTGGCGCCCATCGACTGGCAGGCCTCGGCCCGGCAGACCTTGATGATGTGGCGGCCGGGCTTTTCGCGGCGGAATTCGTGATAGAAGGACACCACGCCATGCACGTCGGCGCGCGAGAGGTTCAGCTCCGTCGCCAGCAGGGGGATGGCCTGTTCGTCGATGTAGCCGAACTCTTCCTGCAGCGCGTGAAGGATCGGCAGCAGGGCGCCGCGCAGATGCCGATTGTTTTCGACAATCGTCATGGCGCGCTCAGCGCTCCACGGATGGCTTGCGTTCACGGGTATCCCTCCTTGCGATCGTCCGCGCCGCACTTGGGGTCGGCGTCGTTCTGGCTTGGCTCTGTTGGCTTTTTCCGGGCGTCTCTCAGCGCCCGGCACCATCAGAGTGGCGGAGGATACGGTATGCCAGCAAATTGTATTTTCCGATGGGCTGATAGCTTTTGGCTATCAAGAACGGCCCGTCAGCGGATCGCCACCCGCCAGGGGATCATGGCCTCGGCGACGCTGATCGCCACCCGCTGGGCGATGTCGGCGTCGGATGCTGCCACCGCCAGGGCCTTGGCCAGCGGCGGCGGCGGGTCGCGGTCGGCATAGGCGAGGCCGACGACGTGGCTCAGCTCCGGATCGACCAGAGGGAGGGCGACGATGTCCGGATGCGGGGGCACGAAGGTCAGCAGCTGGCCGGGGACGATGCTGGCGCAGGTGCCGGCGCGGACGATGGTGTAGAGGGTGACGATGGAGTTGGTCTCCATCGCCGGCTGCACCGTCCGCCCGGTCATGCGGAAGGCGGTGTCGGCGATGCGGCGGTTCTGCATGTCGGGCGTCAGCAGGCAGAGCCGCAGGTCCGCCGCCGTATCCCAGGTGACCGCCCCCTCGGCGATCAGCTCCTCCGGCAGGGCATCGCGGTGGGCCAGCAGGTAATAGTGCTCGGTGTAGAGCGGCAGGGTGCGGACGTTGTTGAGCGGTTCGTTGTCGAGATAGGTGATGGCGGCGTCGAGTTCGAACTCGTCGAGGCCGCGCTGGATCTCGCGCGAACTGAGCGACACGACGCTGGAGCGGATGTGCGGGAAACGGGTGGTGAAGGGCGTCAGCACATGGGGCACCACCGGCAGGGCGGTGGGGATGGCGCCGACCCGCAGATGGCCGGTGACACCCTGGGCCAGGGCCAGCAGCTCGTGGCGCAGGTTGTCGCGCTCGCCGACGATGCGGCGGGCGTATTCGAGGACCTTCATCCCCTCCGGCGTGAAGCCCTCGAACTTCTGGCCGCGCTCGACGATGGGGACCTGAAGCTCCTCCTCCAACTGGCGGATGGCGTTGGAGAGGGTCGGCTGCGAGACGTGGCAGCTTTCCGCCGCGCGGCCGAAATGCTTCTCGCGGGACAACGCCAGCAGATAGACGAACTTGCGGAACATGCTCAGGCCGCCGGGTCGAAGGGCGGGACCGGCAGGCCCGGCACATCGACCGTCATGGCGAACAGGCCGCCGGATTGCGGCAGGCGCTCCAGCTCGTCGGCGGGGCGGCCGGCGCTGGCGCTGGTGACGTAGAGGGTGCGCAGGTCGGGACCGCCGAAGGCCACCATGGTCGGGCAGCGCGCCGGCACCGGATGCTCCGACAGCAGTTCGCCGGCGGGGGAGAAGCGCGCGACCCGCCCGCCCTCGTATAGAGCGGTCCAATAGCAGCCCTCCGCATCCACCGCCGCGCCGTCCGGCCGGCCGCGGTCGCCGTCCTTCGGCTCCAGCCGGATGAAGATCTCGCCGTCCGAGACAGCGCCGGTGGCGGGATCGTAGCGATAGCGGCGGACGGTGAAGGTCGGGGTGTCGGCGTGGTACAGGGTCCGCCCGTCCGGGCTGAAGGCCAGACCGTTGGAGGTCAGCAGCCCGCCGGCCAGCACCGCCAGCCCGCCCCGGTCGTAGCGGTAGAGATGCGCCTTGCCGCCGGCCTTGGGCTCGTCCAGCGTGCCGGCCAGATAGCGGCCGGCGGGATCGGTCTTGCCGTCGTTGAAGCGGCTGGCGCCCTGGTCCTCCGGGTTGGCGGCGAGACAGGCGACCGGCCTGCCCTCCCCGTCCAGCTGCCACAGGCCGGAACGGAGGCCGGCGATGAAGCCGCCGCCCTTGCGCGGGGCGACGCAGCCGATCTCCTCCGGCAGAGCCATGGCCCGGTTGGTGCCGGTGGCCGGATCGAAGCGGTTCAGCGCCCGGCCCTTGATGTCGACCCAATAGAGCGCCTGCTCCTCCACCGACCAGACCGGCCCCTCCCCCAGCTTGGCACGGGCATCGAGCACGCAGGTGAAGGCTGAGGTGAAGGCGGCGCCGGCGGTCATCGCGTGATCCTCGGTGTTCGAACGGACCCGCAGGGTCGGACAGAACGGCGGCGCGATCAAGCGCGGGAGTGGGGATCGGTCGGGTCGGCGGCCTCATCGATGGGTGGAGGGGCGGCGGGTGGAACAGCGTGGAACAGGAGCCCGCGGCTGTTCCATCCTCCGGCGGAGCCGTCAGCGGGGATGGGAGAAGGGACCGGCGGCGCGGCGGCTGACCGGGCCGGGGTTGAGGTTGGGGTAATGCTCGTACTCGTTGACGGTCCAGGGGAAGACGCCCTTCGGACCTTCGCCCTCCGGACGGGCCAGGATGGCGGCGACCATCTCGGGTTCGGGCAGCCGGCGCTCGCGCAGGGCGCCGGGGACATCGTCGTCCAGTTCGGGGACGGTGACGGCGGGCGGGTCCTCCGGCCTGGGAGCGGGCTTGGCGGCGGGCCGGGGCGCCGGCTCGTCGCCCGGCCGGGAGTCCCGTTCGGCGGCTTGCCGCCGGGACGCCGGGAGGTCGAGGCCGTCGAACAGGCCGAGCCGTTCGGCCATCCAGCGGACGGTGGTGGCATCGCCGGAGGTGACCAGCCGCTCGATCTGCTCCGCCACCAGGATGCGCAGCGAGAACAGGCGCAGCTCGGCCTCGCGGTTCAGCGCCTGCCGCTCCCACCACACCCTGTGACGGAAATCCTTGGAGCCGTAATAGGCGCGCCATAGCGTGGTGCGGCTGCAGCCCATGGCGCGGGAGACCTGAAGGAAGCTGTTGCCGCGCGCCAGCATGCCGGCGGCCATGATCCACTGTTCGTCATGGAACTGCGATCCGGGGACCAGCGAGCCTTCGGACGGCACCGGCGGCTCTTCGGCCCAGCGGGGGAAACGGTCGTTGGCGAGGGTACGGCTGTCGAGGGGCATGGCGCGGCTCCGCGAAGGGGTGGGACCTGGGCGGAGAGGGTATAGGAATTTGGTCCAGGGTTGGGGAGGTTTCGGGAAAAGTGGGGGTGGACGGTGGGTGGGGACGGTTGGCTTTAATCCAGAACCGACACTGGAGCTACAACGAAAGTACCCACCAAACCATTGCGTTCCGCCCCCTTTCACACCCAAGGCAACCCGATAAGATTCCTAAAAATAAAAACACTTCCTTAGCAAGGAGTAGCACTAATTGTTATTGAATAGTTTTTCGGCCATATAGCTTGGGGCCACTAAATTTATACCAATTCCCTTTGTTGGATTGCTTTTGTGAAGCAGTATTTTGGCTGATTTGTTCAAAGTTTCCGCGTTGTTACCTTTCTGCATATTTGCAAAATACCATCTCATAGACAGTCCCGCCACTATGTCAGCAACTTGTATTCCTATCATCTCAGGCGATGCTTTGAAAAGCAAATCAGAGGCTTGCGTGAAATTGTAATCTGAGAACGGCAATCTAAACCTAGCGCTATAAAGTTCCAGATTCTCTACTTGTGATTTTGCAGAAGCAATGATTTCATCGAAATGAGTTTGTTCGTCGTGGAAAATTTGCTGCCCTTGCAAGGACCCTGATAGAAAAAGGTTCATTCTCGCATAGATATTTGTGAACGACGCGAAATTCGGAAGCATCCACACTATTTGATCTCGTTTTCCAATATCTGGAAGCGGAAGAAACCTTTTATAGGCACATTCTTTCTCCTTCCCAACCATTAATCGAAAATCATCTTTACTTTCTTCAATCGCTGAGACCATGCTCTGAGCTACTTCATGGTTATCTTTGCTAACCACTTCTTTTAGTAGGTCAAAATATTTCTCTACCTTCTTATTTGAAGGCTCGTTCATGCATTGAACAAAATGGAATATAGTTTCGTTTGGAACTCTATAGTAAATATAGTCAGCGAAAATTTTCTTAATCCATAGACTTTCCTCGGAATCGCTTGGGCTAAAGTAGGGAGGCTAAACAATCCCGTTAATAATACTAATTGCGATCTGGTATTTTTTATCTACAATTTCAATGAAAAAAGGAATATTATTCCGCGCGATAACACTAACTACATCAATAGCGAATTCTGGTTTCCGTTTCAGGATTCTGCTAAGCTTCAGTTCGTTTGCTTGAATATTGTGCTTACTTCTGAGGAACTTTATTTCCTCTGTAATACTTACTTCATCAGTAATTCCTATTGCAGCCAAGCTAAAAACAGGCTGCCCCGCAAAATCAAATTCGGCATCTGCTCTTGCAAGATCGCCTGTATTTCCGCTCTCGTCTATAAAAAACCGCATGCCTTTTCTCCATCCATTGCGATTATAACCTTAAAAGACATGATATAAAATTTCAGAAACGCGCAGTACACGGCGTCCGTGTTGATTAGATAAAAGCCTGCTACATACAGCACTCTCTGTTCCTTCATGTCCGCTTTCACGATGGTAACTGCTGGCGTCGGCAATGACCACTATGAAGCTCGTTCCAGCCGCGCGGGATAAACTCAGGGCCGGAGGCTTCCTGTCCGCTTCTGGCGCTTAACCGACACTCTGAAGTGACTGACCGTGGGCCGACTACGATCGAGAGATTTCGCTTCTATCCTCCGACTGTGACAATTAAGACCCGCCGCATTTTGACAGAAGTTTTGGCTGCAACGGTGTCGCCGACACTTTGCAGAACACCGCTGCTTTCAGAAATGATTTGACCGCAACCGCCGCACCTCTTCGTCGACAAGTTGCTTTGGCAATTTAAAGAAATCAAATAGCGCGTAGAGTGGCAGGAGAAATTCAAAAAGAAGCTCTGGAAGTTGGTCCTCTATCTTGTCGCTCATAATGCTTAAACTACGCTCGAATGTATTCTGGCGTGAAATTTGACCGGGATACACCAACCGGCGCCCCTCAATATGTACCAGTTCGCGGCCTTGCAATCCAGTCCAAGTAACCATAATGGTAAGCGGTGCGGGCGTCGAAGACAACTGTTTGGTGAATGATGCCGCCTGAAGAAAACATTCGGCAATCCGCCAGACAGGCATAGTGATATCGAACCCTTTGCCCCGTGATAGACGATCAGGAATGGAATCTTCGTCGAACCCACGCACAAGCAGCGCCTGCCCTTCCGCAGTCACTCGCCAAAAATCAGTATGGGCTGGGTCGGCCAACCAATGCCCAGGTTCATCACCAAGATAGCATTCGACAGTATCATCATGAATATATGGCCGGATACCGTTTCGTGTCGGCACCCACCAAGGGGACCATCCTGTGTGCCGCACCGTAGCGCGATCAAGAAGATCATGAACTTCTGACAGCGTGCGGCCAGGCAAAGGAGCGTCAATCTGATAGGCAACCGTGTAGTAACCGAGAGACTCTGCGGATTGCGGATCGGCTCCATCTGCTACAAGTTCGCGCCACCGCATCAGCCCTCTATTCCGCCACACCTTTAACTTTTCCAATTTGGAAGGAGGCAACTCCTCTGCAGCCACACCCCTGCCATCCAATATCCCGCGGATGGCATCCAAAAGATCGTCGCGGCCAGCGCGGATACAGCGATCGAAAAGATCACGCCAATCCGCAGCCGTTGCCGGTTCGGCACTCTCGGGCGTCGGGCGACGGATATAGACGCGGCCCGCAATCAGGGTCTTCTGATCCGGACTGCCCTTCTTGGCCTGTATCGGGACACGGTGGCTGCCTGGAACAATGACGACGGGGTGAACTGTACCGTCAGTCCCACTCCGCCGGATATGCGTCACCTGAACTTGGAAGGAAGGTTCTGCATAGCTGGCAACGATTCGCGCAATCGCATCCTGACTATAAGCGTCCAAAGCTGGAGGGACCGGCTGACCTACCCGGAACGAACCGTCACTCAACTCCTCGAAGCCGAGCAGGATAAATCCACCCCCATGATTGGCTAGGGCGATGGCGGCCTTTGCGATGGTTGCGGCTCCAGCCTTATCACCAAGGTCGATCCAGCGCTTGACCTCGATATTCAAGCTTTCTTGCGGGCTATTAACTAGCGCCAGGAGTTCCGTAAAGATCTCAGCCATATCCGCCCCGACGAACTGACGGCGAAATTATACACCTTTAGGGCGTGCCCGCAACAGCCGTGTGCCCCATACAGCTCGATAGCCCTTTACCCCTCCTACCCCTCCCCCATCGCCTCCACCGCCCGCCGTGACGCGACGCAGCGGGCGATCTCGGTCAGCAGCAGCACGCGGTCGATGGGCTTGGGCACATGGCAGTCCATGCCGGCCTCGTAGCAGCGGGCGATGTCGTCGGGGAAGGTGTTGGCGGTCAGCGCAACGATGGCGACCCGGCCGGCCGGGCCGGGCATGGCGCGGATGGCGCGCGTCGCCTCCAGGCCGTCCATCACCGGCATGTTCACGTCCATCAGGATCGCGTCGAAGGGCTCGCACCCATCCACCGCCGCGGCCGCCGCAACCGCCTGGGCGCCGTCCTCCACCGCCGCGACGCTGTGGCCGGCCTGCTTCAGCAGGGTGACGACCAGCATGCGGTTCATCTCCACATCCTCCGCCACCAGGATGCGCAGGGACTGGGGCGCCACGGCGGTCGGCGCGGGCGGCGGCGGGGGTGACGGCGTGGGCTCCGCCGATGGCTCGGGAGCGGGCGCGGGGGACGGCGGCTCGACCGCCTGCGGCGGAGGGGGCGGCGGAGGGGGCGCCTCGGCGGAGGGGGACGGGGCGGCTTCGGGGGGCGGTTGCGGTGGGGAGGGCGCCGAGGGGTGCAGGTGGTTCAGGCGGTCGCGCAGTTCCAGCGGGTCATAGGGCTTGGCGATCAGGTCGTAGCCGCCCAGCGCCACGTCGTCGGCCACCACCGCATGGGCGGCGAAGCCCGAGGCCAGCAGAACCGGCAGGTCGGGGCGCAGGCGCCGCGCCTCGCGCGCCAGCTCCGCCCCGTTCATGCCCGGCGGCATCACGATGTCGCTGAACAGCAGGTCCAGCGGCTCAGGCCCACGCAGAACCACCAGGGCCTCGCCGGCGCCCGCCGCGCCGATCACCCGGTGGCCCCAACTGCGCAGCAGGGCGCAGCCGTGCTCCAGGATGTTGTGGTCGTCATCCACCATCAGGATCGACAGGCCGGGCCGGCCGACGGCGGGGCGGACGCTGCGGCCGCTCTCGTCGGCCATGCGGTCGGGCGGGAAATGGACGGTGACGGTGGTGCCCTGCCCCACCCGGCTCGACAGGGTCATGGTGCCGCCATGGAGCTCCACCAAGCGGCGGGTCAGCGGCAGGCCAAGCCCGGCGCCCTCGGTCTGGCGGTTGGCCGGGCTCTCGACGCGGGTGTAGGCCAGCAGGACGCGGCCAAGATCCTGTTCGGGAATGCCGATGCCGGTGTCGCTCACCTCCAGCAGCAGGCCGCCATCGTAGGTGGGGGCCGGGGCGGGACCGGCGGTCAGCGAGACGGCGCCGCCGGAGGGGGTGTATTTGACGGCGTTGGACAGCAGGTTCAGCAGGATCTGGCGGATGCGGCGCTCGTCGCCGCGCAAGTGGCGGGCGGCGGGGTCGACGCGCGCGGAGAGGACGATGCCGGCGCGGGCGGCGCGCGGGGTCAGCAGGCGGATGGCGAAGGTGGCGGCGGCGTCGAGATCGACCACCTCGTCGTCCAGCACCAGCTGCCCGGCCTCCGCCCGCACATGGTCGAGGATCTCGTTGATCAGCTCCAGCAGATGCTGGCCGCTGTCGCGGATGTTGACGGCGAAGTCGCGGTAATGGGCGTTGCCGACCGGCCCCTCCGACTCCCGCGCGATCAGGTCGGCGAAGCCGATGACGGCGTTCATCGGGGTGCGCAGCTCGTGGCTCAGGCTGGCCAGGAACTCGGTCTTGCTGCGGCTGGCCGATTCCGCGGCCTGGCGGGCGTCCTGAAGCTCGGCCTCCATGATCTTGCGGGCGGTGACGTCGCGCTCGACGCTGACGTAATCCTGCGGCGCGCCCCAGTCGTCGGTGACCAGCCGCACCGCCGCTTCGATCCACACCCAGCGGCCATCGGCATGGCGCAGGCGGTAGGTGGTCTTCAGGGTCGGGCGGTCGGGCGTCAGGCGGGCCAGACCGGCGGACAGGGCGTCGCGGTCGTCGGGGTGCACCCGCTCCACCAGCGGGCGGCCGATCAGGTCGGCGGGGGCGCAGCCCAGGCTGTCGCGCGTCGCCTCCGAACAGAAATGCCGCACGCCGTCCAGGCCGATGCGGCCGATGATGTCGGTGACGCCGCGCGCCAGCAGGCGGTAGCGCGCCTCGCTGGCGCGGATCGCGCGTTCGGCCTCGTGGCGGCGGGTGATGTCGCGAGCGCCGACCGACAGCATGACGATGGCGCCGCTGTCGTCGCGGATCGGCACCTGCGACACCTCCCACCAGCGGGTGACGCCGTCGTGGGTGTGCTGCTCCTCGAAGCGGGTGGGGGCGCCGGCGTCGATGCAGGATTGCAGGTCGGCCATCGCCTTGGCGGCCAGATCGGGCGGCAGCAGGCTGTCCAGCGGCTTGCCCGGCGCGTCGGCGGCGCGGTCTCCCATCGTCCGGATGGCGGCGGCGTTGGCGCTGTGCAGGGTGAAGCCGCCGTTGTCGCCGACGCGGATGATCGCCAGGCTGTCGGCGGAGCTGTCGAACACGGCGCGGAAGAGGGCGGCGTTCTCGGTCAGCGCGTTCTCGTCGTCGACGCGGCGGTGCTCCCGCGCCAGCATGGTGCCGAGCAGGCCGATGCCGAGCGTGGTGAAGGCGGTCAGCGGCAGCGCCGCCTCCTCCAGCACCCGCATGGCGAGCCCCAGGTCGGGCAGCAGCAGGAAGGCCAGCAGGGTCAGCGGCGTGATGGCGAGACCGAACAGGGACAGCAGGCCGAAGCCGTAGGCGCCCTTCCCTTCTCCCCGGTTGGCTGCGCCGGCGGCTCGCCGCTCCATCGGCCGGGCCAGCAGCGGCGCCACCAGCGCGGTCAGCAGGATGCCCACCAGACCGGTCAGCGAGCCCATGCCGCCCAGCCACAGCCGCACCCCGCCCGCGGCGGCGGCGGAGATCAGGGCGGCGGGCCAGCCGCCGAACAGCCCGGCCAGCCCGATCATCACGTTGCGCAGGTCGACCAGCACCCCGCCTTCGACCGGGTAGGCGTCGAGCATCGAGATGGCGGCGGCCACGCCGAACAGCAGGCCCGACATCAGGGCGAAGGGCAGGCGCCGCGTCCCGAACCGCCGCAGCACATAACGGTAGGCAAGCAGGACCAGCGCCAGCAGCCCGACGCCGTGCGCAAGGGCGATGATGATGCCGGTTCCCATGCTCCGCCCCCCAGCGGCAATCCCGATCCCGCTCCCAATTCCGGGGTCCGAAATCGGAAGCGAACTTTTACACAGGCAATGCAACAAGAAAAAGAAACGATTCGAAACAGTCATATGGGCTTTTTATATAGTCCCGCTGCCGAAAGCGGTCGAACCGCCCCTTTGGTCGCCGGAACGATGCCGGCGGCAGGATCGGCACCACGCGGCTGTCGTGTTTGGCCGCCGCTTCGGCTAGGATGCCCCGCGCGAATTGTTCGTGGTCGTCGTGTTTTCGTGGGCTTCGGCATGCTGTTCAAGGTTTTTTCACGGAGCCTGGTCGCCCGAACGACGGCATCGGCGGTGCTGCTGGTGTCGGTGCTGATCGCCGTGCCCATGGTGGTCCTGATCCAGGCCGACGTGCGCAACACCCGGGCCGAGCTGGCCATCCGGGCGGAGATGGCGACCAGGATCGTGCTGGACGACGTGGCGAACGCGCTGTGGGACCTCGATCCCGAAGAGGCGGCGACGGCGCTGATGCCGCTGCGCTCGATCGACAGCTTCGCCGAGGCGGTGATCCTGGGGACCCATGGCGAACGCTTCGCCACCTTCCGCAAGCCGGGCGCGGCCATCGTCAGCGACGCCACCGCCACCGCCGCCGCCGTGCCGCTGACCCACCAGGACCGGACCGGCGCCGTCCGCAACATCGGCACCCTGCTGGTCCGGCTGGACACCGGTCCGACCGACGCGGCCATCCGCCACCATGTGCTGGTGCTGGGCGGGACCGGCGCCGTCACGCTGCTTCTGGTGATCCTGGGGGTGGTGTGGGCGACCCGCGGCATGACCCTGCCCATCGCCGGCATGACCCGCGCCATGGCCGATCTGGCGGCGGGCGACGTGTCGGTGGACGTGCCGGTGCGCCACCGCGACGACGAGATCGGCCGCATGGCAAAGGCACTCGCCACCTTCCGGCAGAACGCCATCGACCTGCGCGTCGCCAAGGAACGGGCGGAGCAGGCGGTGGCGTCGAAGGCCAAGTTCATGGCCGCCGCCAGCCACGACCTGCGCCAGCCGGCCCAATCGCTGCTGATGCTGACCGCGATGCTGCGCGCCACCGCCCCCACCCCGAAGGTGGCGGAATCGGCGCGCAAGATCGAACAGGTCGTGATGACCCTGAAACAGCTGCTGGACGAGCTGCTGGAGGTGTCGCGGCTGGACGCCGGCGGCGTTGCGGCGAACAAGGCCGTGCACGAGGTCGCCGACCTGTTCGACGCGCTGGAATCGCAGTACGGCCCGGTGGCCCGCAACAAGGGGCTCGCCTTCGCCGTGCCGCAATACCGGGCGCCGGTGGTGACCGACCGCATTCTGCTGCTGCGCCTGCTGGGCAATCTGATCGACAACGCGATCCGCTACACGGCCAGCGGGCAGGTGCAGGTCGCCTGTCTGGAATCCGGCGGCAACCTGATCGTCGAGGTGCGGGACACCGGCATCGGCATCCCCGAAGACAGGCTGGACGCCATCTTCGAGGAGTTCCACCAGATCGGCAACCCGGAGCGCAACCGCGACAACGGCATCGGCCTTGGGCTGTCGATCGTCAAGCGGCTGGCGACGGTGCTGGACCACCCGGTGAAGGTGCGCTCGACGCTGGGCAAGGGATCGGTCTTCTCCGTCACCATTCCGCTGGCCCCGGTGGAGGCCGCTGCGGTGGAGAGCGTTGCAGTGGAGCCTGGGACCCCCGTTCCGGTGGCCCGGCCGGCCGTCTCCGCCGCTCCACCCGGCCCTACCTCAATTCCTGCTCCTGCCCCTGCCCCTGCCCCTGCCGCCACGATGGCGACGCTGGCGGACGCACCGGCGAAGGAGGGGGAGATCGCGATCCTGGTGATCGACGACGACAGTTTCGTGCTGTCCGCCATCTCCATGTTCCTGACCAGTGCCGGCCATCGCGTCGTCGGCGCCTCCACCGTCGCGCAGGGCCTGCGGGCGGTGGAGGACGGGACCGTCCGTCCCGATGCGGTGATCGCCGACTATCACCTGTCCGCCACCGAAAACGGCCTGGATTTCATCGCCGAGGTGTGGACGCGGCTGGGCCTGCGCATTCCGGCGGTGCTGATCTCCGGCCGGCTCGACGGGGCGGTGACCAGCCGGGCGACTGAGATGGGCGTGATCGTGGCCGCCAAGCCGATCATGCCCGACCGCCTGTCGACGCTGGTGGAGGCGATGACCGCCTCGCGGCCGGCCCTGTCCGTCACCGCCGATACCTCCCGCCCCGCATAATACCCTGGTCGATACCCTGGTCGGCCGAAGTCATCGGCCGGCCGCCGGACGCTTAGGACTAAAAATAATCTCACATATCCGGCTGTGCTGTGGCACAACATTGACGCCATGCCCGGAACCAGTCTTGCAACCCGCGTCACGGGCTGGAAACAAGCAACCTCGGAGGATCCCATGCGCGGCGCCACCACGACCGACATCACGCGTGCCCGGGACATCATCGCCGGTTTCGACTTCGGATATGTGGTTGACCGGGCGGTCGCCGCGGGCATGACCCGCGCCACGTCCGAGATCGCGCTGCACCAGTTGAAGGCCTTCCTGCTGGCCTGCGCCGAGCATCCGGACCGCGACATCGTTCCGCAGTCCGCCGCTTGCGACGATCTGTGGCACGAGTTCATCGTCGCCGACACCCGCGCCTATTTCCGCTTCTGCGAGGCGGTGTATGGCGAATACCTCCACCACAACGGCGTCGCCGTCGCTGCCGACCGCATGGCCGCCGCCCGCGCCGACACCGCTCGCCTGTTCGCCACCGCGGATTGCCTGCGCGAAGCGAAGGCGGCGGATTGCCTCCGTGAGGCGGAGGCTGCCGACTGCCTGCGCGAGGCGAAGGCCGCTGATTGCCTCCGTGAAGCGAAGGCTGCCGATTGCCTGCGCGAGGCCAAGAGCGCCGACTGCCTGCGCGAAGCGAAGGCGGCCGACTGCCTCCGCGAGGCCAAGAGCGCCGACTGCCTGCGCGAAGCGAAGGCGGCCGACTGCCTCCGCGAGGCCAAGAGCGCCGACTGCCTGCGTGAAGCGAAGGCTGCCGACTGCCTCCGCGAGGCCAAGAGCGCCGACTGTCTGCGCGAAGCGCGGTCACAGGACGCCTGACACCACCCGGCGGCTTCAGCGAAAAGCCCCTGTCCGTCAGCCGGACAGGGGCTTTTTTCTTGTCGGCGCCGCCCTGCCCTTCGCCTGATCAGCCAAAGTTGAGGCCGCCGAAGGGCGTGATGAAATTCTCGCTCAGCACATTGCCGCGCAACGCCACGTAATCAGGCACCACCAGCGGGATCACCGGCAGATCCTTCATCACCAGACACTCGGCGTCCTTGTAGACCTCGGCGCGGCGGTCAGGGTCCGCGATGGCCATCGCGCGTTCGACCAAGCCGTCGAACTCCGCATTGGACCAGCCGACGGGATTGAAGCGGCTGCGGCTGCTGAACAGCTCGTCCAGGAAGTTCATCGGGTCGGGATAGGTGGCGGTCCAGCCGAACAGGAAGGAATCATAGTCGCGCCGGCGGGAACGGGCGATGAACTCCTGCCGCGGGGCGGTGACCAGCTTCGCCGGGATACCGGCATTGTTCCATTGCGACACGTAATAGACGAACTCGCGCCGGTATTCCGGCACGACGGTGACGGTGAAAGGATCGATGCCGCGCCCAGCCGGATAACCCGCCTCCTCCAGCAGGCGTGCCGCCAAGGTCGGATCGTAGGCCAGCGGCTCCAGCCTTTCGTTCGACAGCAGGGCCGGCGGAACGACGCCATTATGGACGGCAGCCACGCCGCGGAAGAAGCGCTCCGCCATCGCGTTGCGGTCGATCAGCAGCGACATTGCCCGGCGCACCCGCAAATCGGCAAAGGCCTTCACCCGGCGCGGATCGAGCGCCACCACCCGCATCTGCATCCGCTGCACGTTGGACAGCGACCTTTTGAATCCGGGATCGTCCATCACCCCGCGCAGCGCATCGGTGTCGACGAAGGTGAAATCGACCTGGCTGTCGTTGAACAGCGTGATGCCGTCATTGCCGATGCCGGTGGCGAGGAAGGACACCCGCTCGAACGGCACCGCACCGCCGCGCCAGCCGGGATTGGCCTCCACATCGATGCGGATGCCCTCGGTCGAGCGGGCCAGCCGGTAGGGGCCGGTGCCCGCCGACATGGTGCGGAACCAGTCGGGACCGGCCTGCTCGGCCGCCTCGACATCGACGATGTGGATGCGGGCGAAGGGGAAGACGGCGTTGGGTTCGTCGCAGACCACCTCCAGCGTCCGGTCGTCGATCACGGTGACGCCCGACAGCTCGCTGGTCGTCTTTGCCCGCAGTTCGCGAAAGCCGCGGACCTTGGACAGGGCCAGCAATGCGAAGTTGGCGCCGTCACCCGCCAGAGCCGCTTCGAAACTGCGCTTGACGGCCGCGGCGGTTAAGGGGCGTCCGGTGTGGAAGGTCACGCCGTCGCGGATCGTCAGCCGCCAATGCCGCGCGTCCTCCGAGGCTTCCCAAGCGGTGGCGAGACCCGGCAGGATGCGGCCCTGCGTATCGACGCTGGTCAGGCTTTCATACATCGAGCCCAGGATCTGCCGCGCGACCAGATCGCTGACGGTCAGCGGATTGAGCGCCGCCGGCAGTGACTTCAGCCCGATCCGCAGGGTGCCGGCGGCGGCCAACGCCGGTCGCGGCACCGCGCCGGACAGCGCGGCGGCTCCGAGAAGGCCCCCGAACGCGCCAAGAAAATGTCGTCTCTGCACAGCCGGCATCGCTGATCCGTCGCGTCGTAGTCTTGCCGGCAATCCTTACCATGGGGCAGGGCAGGCGGTCACCCTGGACGACCGCCAGAGGCTTTCGCACTCGAAAGCAACCGGCGGTCGCGTGCTATCGGCCGAGCAACCCTTGCGTGCTTTCGAGTGCGAAACCCTCAGCCGTTCAGCAGGGCGTCGATGCGGTCGCGCAGGGCCTGCAGTCTTTCGCGATGTTCGCGCTGCAGGGATTGGGCGACCGTGTCGATGGCGGCCAGATCCTTGTCCATGCGGTTGATCGCCTTGCCCAGCACCCGCATCGGCTCGGCCGTGGAGGATGCCGCCGGCCGTGCCGCCCGCACCGCGCCCACCGTCAGTCCGCCGGTGCGGGCCGTCTGCCAAAGCCGGCGCAGCTCCGCCTCGTCCTCGACGAAGGCCAGTTCGACCAGGGCGGAGCGGGAGACCGCGTCCGGGTTGGCGCGGTAGTCGGCCAGGATGTCGTCGGGCAGGCGCAGCACCTTCAGGCGCTTGGACACCTCGGCCTCCGAACAGCCGACGGCCGCCGCCACCTCCGCCTGGGTGTAGCCGTGCGCCTCGATCAGCTGCGACAGGCCGCGGGCGAGGTCGATGGCGTCCAGATCCACGCGCTGGACATTCTCGATCAGCGCGATCTCTTCAGGGCGGCCCTTGGTGATGATCGCGGCGATGGTGCCGCGGCCGAGCAGACGGTGGGCGCGCAGCCGCCGCTCGCCGGCCACCAGACGGTAGCGCCCCTTCTCCGCCCCCTCCTGCACCAGCACGGGTTGCTGCAACCCGTGATGGGCGATGGAGTCCGCCAGCGAGCGCAGGGACTCGTCGTCGAACACCGTGCGCGGCTGGCCGGGGTTGGTCTCGACGGCAGCCAGATCGATCTCGACCAGCCGGGGCAGCACGCCGCTCAGCCCGAACATGCGGTCGGTCTCGGCGGCGAAGCCGGCCTCCTTGGCCTGAAGCACGGTGGCGGCTGTCTGGCGGGTCAGCTTCTTAGGCGGCATCGACGGTCTCCTGCAGGCGGCCCATGGCGGTCAGCAGCGCAGCGGCGATGGCGGCATAGCTCTCCACACCGGGGGCACCGATGTCGGCATCCAGCGTGATGACGTTGGCGCCGGCCGCCTGGGCATAGATGGTCGCGCGCGGCACCGGCGGGAACACGCGGCGGCTGTCGCCCCACAGCCGCTGGATGTCGTCCAGCGACGACCGGTCCTGGGTCTGGCGCGGGTTGACCATGGTCGGCAGGATGCCCAGCACCTCCAGCCGCGGGTTCAGCCGGCGCTGGATCTTGGCGACGGTGTCGAGAAAGGCGCTGACGCCGAGGATGGCGTGCGGCTCCGCCTGACAGGGCACCAGCACATAATCGGCGGCTGTCAGGGCGTTGATGGTCACGGCACCCAGATTGGGGGCGCAATCGATGACGATCACGTCATAGCGCTCCCGCACGCCGTCCAGCATCTCGGCCAGCGCGGTCTGCGCATTGGTCAGGTTGCCCGGCAGTTCCGTATCGGCACTCGCCAGCGCGATGCTGGACGGCACGACGTCCAACCCCTCGACGCCGGTCGGGCGGATCACCGCGTCGAGCGGGGTCTTGCCCATCAGCGCGTGATAGAGGACCTTCCCGGCCTCGGTCAGCGCCACCACGTCGGTCTGCGGCACGCCGACATGCACGGTGGCGTTGCCCTGCGGATCGGCATCGACCAGCAGCACGCGGTTGCCGGCGCGCGCCAGGATGAAGGCGAGGTTGATGGAGGTCGCGGTCTTGGCCGTGCCGCCTTTCTGCAGGCCGACGGCGACCGTGGTGCCGCGGCGGGGCAGGGCGCTTTCCGGCCGTTCCAGATCCAGCAGCAGAAGCCGTCCCAGCACGTCGCGGGGCAGGGCTTCCTTGCCGGTTTCCCACTTGCTGAGCCGTTGCTTGTCGTATTTGCGGCCGGTGAGTTCGTTGACGAACGCCGCCATCTGCGTCTGGGTCAGGCCGCGCCGTTCCCGCAACGCCTTCAACTGTTCCCCTGTCACGCCCCGTCCTCCTGCCCCGGCACCGGTTACGGCGACCCTACCAAGTCGTCGCCACTCCGGCAACGGGTGTCTACCGAAGGGGGAAGGGGGGATCGCTTTTGGGATTCAGGTGACGGCGTTCCACTTCGAATGCCCTTCTCCCCTTGTGGTAGAAGGGTTGGGAAGAGGGGTGCGGCGGTCGCAGACCATTGAAACTATTGGAATTTGCAACCCCTCACCCCAACCCCTCTCCCACAAGGGGAGAGGGGCTTTGCCTGCGAACGATCTCCAGACGTGATGGCTGTATCAGGACCAGCTGCCATTCACACCGTCTCGTCGTATTCCACCTTGGGAACGTCGATCCAGTTTTCCGGCTGGCCCTGGTCCTTCTTCCAGAACAGCACCGGCAGGTCGGCGTTCAGCACGCGGCCCAGAACGGCGCCGCGCGCCTTCATCGTCTCCTTGTATTCCGCCGTCTCCACGATGCGCACGCCATAGCCGGGGATGCGGTCGGCGGCCAGGACTGGACCCAGCGCGTTCTTGAACTTGCGCAGGTCGTTGTCGGAACCGACGCGTTTGCGCAACGGCTCCAGCGCCATCCAGAAGGCATGGCCGCGGGCGAGGTGGGCGCGCGCGATTTCGTAAAGGCGCTTTTCCACCGGCTTCAACGCGAAATACTGGTCGTCGTAGCTCAGCAGATTGTGGCCGAGAGCCGCACGGGTGACCCAGCCCGACAGGGTCAGCTTCAGCCCGCGCACCGCACGCTCGCCGTCCTTCTTGCGCTGGTAGAGCAGCTTGTAGTCGGAAATCCACGAGAAGGCGCCGCTTTCGCCCTCCCCGCCGGTTTCCAGGTTGGTCTTGATCTGCGTGCCCTGCAGCCGTTCCAGCGCCCCTTCGATCTTGTCATAGGCGCTGCCGCCCGCGGTCTTGCCGACGATGCGCTGGAGGTCGCTGGTGGTGAAGTGAAGCTCGCCCAGCTTGGACGGGCCCTTGCCCGATTCCATCTTCTCGCGCAGCAGGGAAATGGCGTAGAGCAGCACCGCCTTGTCCCAGATGGTGGCGACGCCGACATTCTTCGGTGCCCGCACCTCGATCCGCACCTTGCCGTCGTCATAGGTCGGCAGCGATTCCGCCTTGTCCTTCGACAGGCCGAACAGGCTGTAGACCATCATGTGGCGGTCGTTCTGGACATCGCCGGTCAGCGGTGAATCGAGCCGCAGAGCCAATTGCAGCGGCCGGTCGAGCAGCTCGGCGTTGGTGGTCTGTGACATGCGATCTCTCCGCGGGTGCTGTGCGGCTTCAAGTGGGTTGCAGCCATAATCCACAAGCCCGCCCCCCTGTTCCACCGCTCCGGCCCAAACGTCGCCGTTCTGCCGAAAGATTCCCGCGAACGGTGCGATTTGCCCGGTCGCACGTCGCCGTTCTGCCAGTTTTCCCGATGGGGGCCGGCGGGCGGCCATGGGAGGCGGTCGGGGGTGCCCCTGAGGGCTCTCACCCGGTCGGTGGCGGCATCAACGTCTGCGTTCTGCCGTGCCGGGGGGTGGCGGAACGGGTGGCGCTCGTCATAAGTAGTTGTATTCGTTGGATTATTGCCCTGCATCACTGCCTGGGCCAGGGTCGGAATGCCCCCTGAACGGCCCCTGACTGGCAGAACGACGACGTTCGGACGATCCGCCGGAGGGCCGATTCCCGCCCGATTCTCCGCCGATTCTGGCAGGCCGGGGGTGGGGAGGGCTCCATTATTCGGCAGAACGGCGACGTTCGGAACCAGGATCCGGCAGACACAAAGCTCTCATCCTCAAGAATCTTTCGGCACAACGGCGACGTTCGGACCCGAATCTTTCGGCACAACGGCGACACTCGCAGCGGGACGGCCGACGACATGCCGCCACAAGTGATTGATTCCCGCTGAAGAATCCCGCCGCCGCCCATTGCGACGTCGCTGATGTGCCACTTTCCGAAGACCGTGGACAGACGCGCAACGGCACGTACACATTTCAAAAAACGGGCGAAAACCGCCCTCACGCCATCAACCTGCGTCCATGCCAGTTCCTGGCCGACGCCACGAGCCAGTGTGAATCCTGGCATCTTGAAGGAGAGCACCATGACGTAACGGAGGACCGACCTCCGCAAACACAAAAGGCCCGGATTGCTCCGGGCCCTTCGTGTCGGACGGAGGAGACCGAGGGAAACCCGGGCACCCCACATCTGGCGGTTTGGCGACTCCATGATGGCAGGGCAGGCCCGTGAAGCCAAGCGGATTCATCCCGAGTCCGTCGACGCTCTCCCTTTGTCTCCACCCGTCCACGGATCGACCGACAGACGGGTGTCTCAATGAAGTCGTACATCGACATGTACAGGCGCTGGATTGCCGTGCCCGGCATCCAGGCCGCCGACATCGCGGTATTGTCCGCGCTCTATGCCCATGCCGACCGCGACGGTGTCTGCACCGCCACGCAAGGAGAGCTGGCGGAGGAGCTTGGGCAAAGCCGCGCCTGGTTCAATGCCGTGCTGAAGAGCCTGCAGGGTTCGTCGGCTTCGCTGGTCTGCGCCAAGCCGCGGCGCGGCCTGCGCGGTTTCGCCTATCAGCTGGTGGGGATGGAGGGCGTCACCGCCGGCCTGTCCTGTCAGCCGGCTGACATGGGCGGTTCGCCGGCCGGCTTCTCCTTGGAATCTCAGAATCCTGAATCCTCCTCCTCCCCATCTGGCGGGGAGATGGCGACTGGGAAGATGGGTCTGCGGGATGGGGCTTTGCCGGTCGATTGGCAGCCCGATGCCGCCGATCTCGCCTGGGCGGCGCAGGAGCGGCCGGAGGTCGATGCCGGCCGGGTGACCGCAAAGTTCGTGGCCTGGTGCCGCAAGGCCCATGCCCGCAACGGCTACCGCCCGCCGGATCCGGGGGCCGCATGGCGGCGCTGGATCCTCCGCGAGCTGGTCGCTCCGACCGATGAGCCCCGCGATCCCGCAACCGAGCCGTCCCCCTCCATTCCGTCCGCCATCCGCAACCACCGCCGGGAGCCCCGCCATGATCGCCGTTCCGTCCTTCCCCGCAGCGGATCCGCGCCCGACGCAGCGTCCAATGCTGCCGTCCGCAACCGCGAAACCCTCGCTGCCCTGCGCCTTCGCCTCGCTGGCCAGTCTTGAGGTCGCCGACCTGCGGTTCGAGACACAGGATCTGTCGCCCGACGAGATCGGTGCGCTGGCCGACCGGGTGGAGCAGGCGATCGGCACGCTGACGCCGCCGATCGGGATCGAGAATGTGCTGATCGGGCTGGAAAAGCTGGCCGACCGCTTCGCGCTGGAACTGCCGGATGCCGAGCTGCTGGAGGCGGACGTGCGGGCGATGGCCGATTGGCCGGCCGACCGCTGGATGGCGGCATTCGAGGCGGTCTGGTCGAATTTCCGCAGCGGCTGGAGCCGGTTCCCGACGCTGGGCGACTTCCGCGACGCTCTGGCCGCACTGCCGGCGGTGGCGGAGAGCCGGGCCGCCGACGACCTGCGGCGTCTGGCCTCCCGCCTGCGCCAGGAACAGTGCTTGCGCGCCCGCACCGAGGAGCAGCGCCGCCGTGCCCGTGCCCGCGAGGCGGCGATGGCCGAGCGGCAGCGCGAACTGGCGCGGTGCCGGCTGGCGGATGGAACGGAAACGGCGAAGGGCCCGGATCCGGCGGCTGATGAAGACCGCCGAATGCCGGACCGGGCGGTATCGGACCGGCGGGCGTCAGCCGGCGGGAGTCCAGTCCGGCTTCAGCCCCTCCTTCCAGGCGAAGCGGACCAGATGGTCGTCCACCACCGCTTTGACGCGGGCCAGCGCCTCGGTGTCCGCCGCCTCGCAACGCAGGGTCAGGATGCCGTCGGACGCCGTCATCGTGCAGCGTCCCCAGGGGAATTGCGCCTCGCCGCTGGCGGCGTCGTAGCGCACCGCGATCTTGTGGGCGAAATGCTTGCAGAGCTGCTGCAGGTACCGGCTGGCAAGGGCCGTCGGAACAGTGGCCGTTTCGGTCAGCATGGATGCGCTCCCTATCGTAGGCCCGCTCAGAACTTGACGGTGGAGGTGAGATAGAAGGTCCGCCCCTCCGCGAGCGCCGGCTGCACGGTGGAGGTCTGGCCGTAGCTGGACCGGCTGACATAGGCCGCGTCGAAGATGTTGTTGGCCTCGGCCCGCAGGGTCCAGTTGGGCGCCGTCGCCAGCGGCTTCCATTCGGTGAAGAGGTTGACGACCTGATAGCCGTCGATCGACCGGAACCCGTTGGCCCGCAGCGCGTCGTCCTCGACCTTCAGCGCGATCTCCGCCGAGGCGCCCAGCGTCAGGCGCAGATCCTCGAAGCCGTAATGGCCGCGCAACGCGAAGAGGTCGCCGACCGGGACCGCCGTATTGTAGTCCGACGACAGCGCCATGCGGTTGCCGTACTTCACGGCGGTGTGGGTGTATTTCGCACTGATCCCGGCATTGCTCCAGTCATAGCCGGCGGTCAGGTCGAAGCCCCTCGTGCGCAGATCCTCGCCGTTGACGCGGGTGTAGGTGGTATAGTTCCAGGCGACCGGGTTCTCCATGTAGGTCAGGAAGGCCGCCGCCTCCAGCCGCAGGCCCTGGTGGGCGTAGCGCAGGCCGGCGCGCATGTTGTGGGCGGTCACCGGCTCCAGGTCGCTGGTATAGCGATAGTTGGCGGCGTGGAACAGGGCGGCCTCGGCCATCTCCAGCCCGCCCCAGTTGTAGCTGTAGCCGCCGAAGGCGGTGAGCCGGTCGGTCACGGCGTAGTCGGCCGACAGGTTGGGGCTGATGCCGGTGTTGTCGAAGGTCTTCTTGTCGACCGAGCGGTAGCTCTGGTGGTCGATGCGGACGCCGGTCGACAGGCGCAGCCGCTCCACCGGCGCCAGACGCGCCTGCAGGAAGCCGCCGACATTGGTGATCCGCTCGTCCGCGTCGGTGGTGAAGTGGAAGCGGTCGATGTGGATGTCGTCGCGGGACAGGTCGAAGCCGGCGGTCAGGGTGCCGGTGGGGATGGCGAAGCTGTTCTTCACCGTCAGGCCGATGGTGTCGACCTCGCTATTGAAGGCGCCGTGCGCGGTGGTGCGGCGGTTCTCGTTCGGCCGCTCCAGCCGATTGCGGGTGTAGGTGAAAGTGACGCCGGGATTGAACCAGTCGGTCGGCTGCGTGGTCTCATAGCTGACGACGGCGGTGGTGCGGGTCGCGGTGTTGCTGTTCATCAGCGGCCCGGTCGGCCCGCCGACGATGCCGAGGTTGGAGCGCAGGCGGCGCACTGCGTCGTCGCGCACATGTTCGCCCGACACCGAGAAGCGGTGGCCGCTGTCGGACTCGTAGGCCAGCTTGCCCAGGCCGCCGACCAGATCGGTGCCGGTGCCGGCCTCGGTCACGCCGTTGCCGTTCTCGTAGTTCTTGCCGCGCGACAGGGTGCCGATGCCGAGGATCTCGAAGCCGTTTTTGGCGGCATAGCCGGCGCCGGTTGTCCGCCAGGTCTTGGAGTTGGTGTCGTAGCCGAGGATGGCGGTGGCGCCGACATCCTGCCCCGGCAGGAGCATGTCGGTGGCGTCCTTCGTCTTGAAGGCGACCGCGCCGCCGAGCGCGCCCGGACCGGCATCGGCCGGCGACACGCCTGGATCGACCTGCACCGACTTCAGGAAGGTCGGGTCGAGCGTCAGGTTGCCGTTGTGGTGCCAGATGCCGTTGCGCTGGGCCGCACCGTCGATGGTGACGTTCAGCTTGCTCTGGTCGATGCCGTGCAGATAGATCTTCTGCGCCGCGGTGCTGCTGCCGGGGACGGTGATGCTCGGCTCGTCCTGGAACAGGTCGCGCAGGGTCTGCGGCACCTCGCGGTCGATGGTCTTTCGGTCGATGACGGTCGCCGCCTCCACCGGGCGGGGCGCCTCTCCCTCCACCGCGACGGAGGGGAGGGTGACGGCCTTATCCTGGACTTTGTCCTGGGCCAGGGCCGGGACGGCCTGCGCCATCAGCGACAGGGTGAGGAGGGCGGTCGTGCTGGTGATCCGGTGACGGAATCGGCTGGTCATGGTCGGCAGTCCATCCTTTCGCGTCACCCCCGGATCACGCCCGCTGGACCATCGGCCCCCGCTGTGATATCCGAGAATGCGACGCATTCGCAACTTGGTTCCAGCGTGCTGGACGCTGTTCACGCTGGTATAGCCCGCACTGCGCCGACGATGCCTTTGCGTGCCGGTCAAACTCCTTTGCCGGTTCGCCAGATGACGGGGATGGGGCGATGACGGATGGCGACGTATTAGGGGCTGAAAGTCCGCTCCGCTGGCGGGATCTGGTGGCGCGCGGCAACCGCGGGGGCGAGGCGCTGCCGGCGATCGTCCCCTCGCTCGATCCCGACGACATCGTGCTGCGCGGCCGGTTCCGCATGGAAATGCTGCGCAGCGGCCTGTCGCTGCACGCCACCGACGCGGTCGATCTGCGCGACATGACGACGGCGGCGGCGGCCGGGGCGGGGCTGACGGTGGCGCTGTTCCTGCGGGGCGAGGTCGACATCTCGCTCGGCGAGCGCCGCTATGCCTTGTCGGCCGCGCGGGAGCCCGTCCTGTTCCTGCTGTCCCGCACGGAGGAGGACCGGTTCCAGCGCCGCGCGATGCGCGGCAACTGGGTGCGCAAGATCACGCTGGGCCTGCCGCCGGACTGGTTCGACACCGATGGCGGCCCTGTCGCCCGCGAGGTGGCGGGGGAGGGGAGCCTGCGGCGCTTCTGCCGGACGCATGGCGCCAGCCTGACGCTGCGGCCGACGCCGCGGCAGGTGGCGCTGGCGGAACGGCTGACCGGCCCCATCGCCTGCCCGCCGATGCTGGAAAGCCTCTATCTGGAAAGCCACGCGCTGGAGATCGTCGCCGATGCGCTGGGCATGGTCGACATGCCGGCCGCCAACCCGTTGAGCAGCCGGGACCGCACCCGCCTGCGCATCGCCTGCGAGTATCTGGAAAGCCGCGACCCGGACGACGACGCGCCGCTGCGGCTGGAGGAGGTCGCCCGCCATGCCGGGATGAGCGTCAGCACGCTGCACCGGCTGTTCCGGGCCGGCCACGGCATGTCGGTGTTCGAGTATGAGCGGGCGCGCCGGATGGAGCGGGCGCGGACGGCGCTGGAGTGCGACGGCGTCAGCGTGACGGAGGCCGCCTATCTCGCCGGCTATTCCAGCCCGGCCAACTTCGCCACCGCCTTCAAGCGGCACTTCGGCCGCTGTCCGCGGGAGGCGCGGGCGACCCGCATCGCCCTCCCGCCGGCTGCGGGCAGAAGTTGAATCGCAGAGCGGTCCGCTATCCGCAGAGGTTGCTTTCGAAATAGAAAATGGGCGGACCCGCGGTCAAGCGGATCCGCCCAAGGCGAGGAGACTGAAAACCGGCGCCCGAACGTGCCTGCAAAGGCGCCGGCGTTCCGGCGGCCCAGCTGCGCAGACCTGCGCGACCGGGCCGTCCGAACCGAGCGTCTCCTATCCCTGTGTGCTCATCACCCCGCGATCAGGCCACGCAGCTGCCGGTTGGCGACCGCCAGCATGGCGAGGTCGACCGCCGGCTGGGCGCGCAACTCGGCCAGAAGCTGCTCGACGCGCTCCACCACCAGGCTGCGGCTGGCGATCCAGGCATCGACCGCCGCGGACTCGTCGCCCTCGCTCTCCAGCACGCGGATGGTCAGCGCGCTCTGGTGGGCGAACAGGTCGTCGATGATCGCGGCGACCGCCTGACGCTGCCAGTGGTTGTCGACCTTGGCGCCGTCGGCGCGGTCGCGCAGCCATTCCAGGCCGAAGCGGCGGCCCAGCCCGAAATAGACCGAGGCGACGCCCTCCACCGCACGGCCGGTGCGCTCGGCGATCCGCACCAGATCCGGGGCGGCGGCCAGCACCGGCAAGGCGGCGACCCGGCGGGCCAGATCCTCCGGCACGCCCTGGGCGGTGGCGTCGGCGACGCGGGCGGCGAGGCGGGAGGATTCCTCGGCATCCAGGAAATGGTCGAGCCCGGCGGCCAAAGCCTCCACCCCCGGACGGAAGGCGGCGGACTCCCGGCCCAGATCCAGCGGATGCGGGCTGTGGGCCAGGAACCAGGCGACCGCACGATCCATCAGATGGACCGTCTCCAGCATCAGCGTGGTCTGCAGGGCGGCCGGGACCGCATTGTCCAGACCGTCGATGGCATCCCACAGCGGGCGAAGCTGGAACACGTCGCGGGTGATGGCATAGGCGCGGGCGACGTCCGCCGGGCCGAGGCCGGTCTTCTCCACCATGTCGCGGACGAAGGTGGGGCCGACGCGGTTGACCAGGCTGTTGGTGACGGCGGAGGCGATGATCTCGCGGCGCAGGCGGTGGCGGAAGATCGCCTCGCGATGGCCATCGCGCAGCGGCTGCGGGAAGTAGCGCAGCAGGTCCTCGACCGTCGCCGGATCGTCCGGCAGTTCCGACGCCAGCAGATCGTCATACAGCGTGATCTTGGCGTAGGCCAGCAGCACCGCCAGCTCCGGCCGGGTCAGGCCGCGACGCTCGGCCATGCGCTGGGCCAGTTCCTCGTCGGTCGGCAGATACTCGATGGCGCGGTTCAGCCGGCCGTTGCGCTCCAGGTTGCGGATGAAGCGGGACTGCGCCTCCAGCAGGGCGGCGCCTTGCGCCTCGGCGATGGTCAGCGCGCCGGTCTGCCGGTAGTTGTCGGCCAGCACCAGACCCGCCACCTCGTCGGTCATCGCCGACAGCAGGGTGTCGCGCTGCTTCAGCGTCATGTCGCCGCGCGCCATGACGTCGCCCAGCAGGATCTTGATGTTCACCTCATGGTCGGAGGTGTCGACGCCGGCGGAATTGTCGATGGCGTCGGTGTTCAGCCGCACGCCCTTGCCGTCGCGGCCCTTCTGCGCCGCTTCGATGCGGCCGCGCTGGGTGACGCCCAGATTGGCGCCTTCGCCGACCACCTTGGCGCGGATCTGGCCGCCGTCGACGCGCAGCGCGTCGTTGGCCTTGTCGCCGGCCTCGGCGTTCGTCTCGGTCGACGCCTTGATGTAGGTGCCGATGCCGCCGAACCACAGCAGATCGACTTCCGCGGTCAGCAGGCGGCGCATCAGTTCAGTCGGGGACAGGTGGGTCTGCTCGATGCCGAAGCAGGCGCGGACCTCCGCCGTCAGCTCCACCGTCTTGGCGCTGCGCTCCACGATCATCGCGCCCTTCGACAGCTTGGAGCGGTCGTAGTCGGCCCAGGAGGAGCGGGGCAGGGCGAACAGCCGGTTGCGCTCCTCCCAGCTGGTCGCGGCGTCGGGATCGGGATCGAGGAAGATGTGGCGGTGGTCGAAGGCCGCCAGCAGGCGGATGTGGCGGGACAGCAGCATGCCGTTGCCGAACACGTCGCCCGACATGTCGCCGACGCCGACCACGGTGAAGTCAGTGGTCTGGATGTCGGTGCCCATCTCGCGGAAATGGCGCTTCACCGACTCCCAGGCGCCGCGGGCGGTGATGCCCATCACCTTGTGGTCGTAACCGGCCGAGCCGCCCGAGGCGAAGGCATCGCCCAGCCAGAAGCCATGGTTGACCGACACCCCGTTGGCGATGTCGGAGAAGGTGGCCGTGCCCTTGTCGGCGGCGACCACCAGATAGGGGTCGTCCCCCCAACGCTCCACATCGTGGCGCACCACGTTCTTCGGCGGCACCACCGAGCCGTCGGCGGCCAGATTGTCGGTGATGTCCAGCAGGCCGCGCATCAGCGTCTTGTAGCACTCGATGCCTTCGGCGAGCGCCGCCTCGCGGCCGGCGCTGGGAGCGGGAGGCCGCTTGACGACGAAGCCGCCCTTGGATCCCACCGGCACGATGACGGTGTTCTTCACCATCTGCGCCTTCATCAGGCCGAGGATCTCGGTGCGGAAATCCTCACGCCTATCGGACCAGCGGATGCCGCCGCGGGCGACCTTGCCGCCGCGCAGATGGACGCCTTCCATGCGCGGGCTGTAGACGAAGACCTCCACCCACGGGCGGGGCAGCGGCAGTTCTTCGATGGAGCCGCTGTCCAGCTTGAAGGACAGGTGCGGTTTCGGCGTGCCCTCCGGGGCAGTCTGGTAGGCGTTGGTGCGCAGGGTGGCGCGGATCAGGTTGACGAAACGGCGCAGGATGCGGTCGTCGTCCAGGTTGGTGACGGCGTCAAGCGCGTCCTCGATTTGCTCAAGGATCGGCGCTTCGTCTGCCTGGTTGGCCGGGTCGAAGCGGGCGGCGAAGAGGCGGGACAGCAGGCGGGCGATCTGCGGATGGCCGGACAGCGTCGCCTCGATGGTGTCCTGGGCGTAGGCGAAGCGGGCCTGCTTCAGGTACTTGGCATAGGCGCGCAGAACCGTGACCTCACGGGCCCCCAGCCCGGCGCGCAGCACCAGCCGGTTGAAGCCGTCATCCTCCATCCGGCCGTCCCAGATGTCGGCGAAGGCCTCCTGGAAGGTCTGCTTGACCTTGACGCAGTCGACGGGCAGGCCGGTCTGGGTGCGGGCGGAGAAGTCGTGGATCCAGACCGACGGGGCGCCGCCGGCCGGGCGGACCTCGTAGGGCTGTTCGGTGATCACCTTCAGGTCCATGTGCTCCAGCATCGGCAGCACGTCGGACAGCGGCACCGGCCGGCCCTGGTGGTAGATCTTGACGTGCAGCTCGTCGCCGTCCGCCTCCAGCGGGTGGAACAGCACGATGCCGAGCCGCTGTTCGGAGAGCGCGCGTTCGATGCGGTCGATGTCGTGGACGGCGGTTTCCGCCGTGAAGGTCTCGCGGTAGCCGGCCGGGAAGGCGTCGGCATAGCGGCGCAGGCGGGCGTTGCCGATTTCCTCGCCATGCGCCTCGACCAGCGCATCGCGCAGCCGGTCGGCCCAGCTGCGGGAGACCTGGACCAGCCGGGCCTCGATCTCGCTGATGTCGGCGGCGGGAATCTTGCCCGGCTCCGTCTTCACCATCAGGTGCAGGCGGGCGAGCGCGCTGTCCGACAGCTGGGTGAAGTAGGAGGTGCAGCTGCCGTGGAAGGCCGTCTCCAGCACGCCCTGGATCTTGCGGCGGAGCGCCGTGTCGTAGCGGTCGCGCGGCACGAAGACCAGCGCCGAGACGAAGCGTTCGAAGGGATCGCGGCGGACGAACAGGGCAAGGCGCTGGCGTTCCTGCAGGTGCAGGATGCCGAGAGCGGTTTCGAACAGCTCGTCGGACGGGGTCTGGAACAGCTCGTCGCGCGGATAGGTCTCCAGGATGTTCAGCAGCGCCTTGCCGTCATGGCCCGACGGATCGAAGCCGGCGCGGCCCATGACGCGGGCGACCTTGCGGCGCAGGAACGGGATCTCGCGCGGGCTGCGGTTGTAGGCGACGGAGGTGAACAGGCCGACCGACAGGGTGATGCCGAGGACATTGCCCTGCCCGTCGAAGCGCTTGACCAGGATGGCGTCGAGCGGCACCGAGCGGTGGACGGTGGCCTGCCGGGTGCCCTTGGTCACCAGGAGCGCGCGCGGCTGGTGCAGGAAGGCGCGGATTTCGGCGGGCAGGACGGCGGCGTGGCCGTGCTCGTCGAAGACGGTGATCTCCGGGTCGCGCAGCACGCCCAGCCCGCTGCCCTCGACCAGCTCCAGCCAGGGCTCCCGCCCGTCGCCGCCGATGGTGGCGGTGTAGAGGCGGCTGCCCAGCAGGGTCATGTTGCCGTCGTCGACCCAGGTCAGGAAGTCGGTGGCTTCCTTGGATTCCTCGGCATCGGGGGCGTGGGCGATGTCGTCGCGGGCGGCGCGGACGCGCTCGCGCATCGGGTTCCAGTCCTCCACCGCGGCGCGGACATCGGCCAGCACCCGTTCGATGCCGGCGCGCAGACGGGCCTGGGCGGCCGGATCCGACAACGGGTCGATGGAGCAGTGCATGAAGGATTCGTCGCGCGCGCCGTCCTTCTCTTCGTCGGCTTCCAGAAGCTCGACGATGCGGCCCTCGGCGTCGCGGACGACGCGGGTGACGGGATGGATGACGAGGTGGACGGTGACGCCCTGCCGGTTCAGCTCCGCCGTGACGGAATCGACCAGGAAGGGCATGTCGTCGTTGACGATCTCCACCACCGAGCGTTCGGACTGCCAGCCGTGCTCGTCCAGCCGCGGCGCATAGACCCGAACCTTGGGCTTGCCGGGCGTGCGCTGCTGTGCCCATTGCCACATCGCGAGCGCCGCACCGTAAAGCTGTTCCGGTGTGCCGCGCAGCAGGTCGTCGGGGGGCACGTTGGCGTAGAAACGCTTAACGAAGCGCTCCGCCCGCGCGTTCGGAACCCGGCTGCGCACCAGTTCGGCCAGCTGCTGCCGCAAGTCGCCCGCCAGATCCTTCGTCGCCGTCCGCATGATGGTGGATGTCTCCTCTCGGGTTTTCTTTGGATTGGTAGTACCATCCCCACCCAATCAATTCGACGGCAAATAAACGGCAGGATTTCTGACCAAGCGGCGATTCGCACTCCTTTCGGGTTATTTCCCCAAAGATTCGGACAACCCAGTGACATAGTCGCCGAATTTATCCATAGCCCGTTCACATCCCCGCCACCGCGCTCCCGCCGCCGGTACCGCGGCAAAGACGCACAGTGCCCTTCTGCCGCACCTCCCGGTGGTCGCCGGGGGCCTGCGGGGGTGGGGAAGCCGAATCGATTCGGGCAGTTCGGCCTTCTACCGGCAAATCGGCGGAAAGCCTGGAAAATGGGCTCGCAAGAAGGTCAGCGGTGCTGACCGGACGGCGGTTCCGATCTCCGCCGGAGAGTTTTGCGACAGGGTGTCGATGGGACGGCGTGCGTTCGCGGAAAGATCGTAAAAATTGCGGACGCACGCCAGCCTTGGGGAAGCGGTCGCAGCGTCAGGCGTTCGTCTTGAACTTGGCGGCGAGCTGTTCGGATGTGCGGGCGAGGATGCCGAGGTCGGAGCCGACGGCGACGAAGCTGCAGCCCAGCTCGATGTAGCGCTTGGCGAGCGCCTCGTCCGCCGACAGGATGCCGGCCGGCTTGCCGCAGGCGCGGATGCGGGCGATGGCGTCCTCGATCGCCGCCTGCACCTCCGGGTGCTTGGGGTTGCCGACATGGCCCAGAGCCGCCGCAAGGTCGCCGGGGCCGATGAAGACGCCCGTCACGCCGTCCACCGCCGCGATCTCCTCGATGTTGTCCAGGCCACGGCGGCTTTCCACCTGCACCAGGACCGCAAGCTCCGCCTCGCACAGCTGCGGATAGTCCTTGATCCGGCCGAAGCCGCTCGCCCGCGGCGCCGCCGAATAGCCGCGCACGCCATGCGGCGGATAGCGGGTGTAGGCCACCGCGTTCGCCGCCTCCTCCGCGCTCTCGACATAGGGAATCAGGAAGGACTGCACGCCGATGTCCAGGTAGCGCTTCAGCGTCACCATGTCGTTCCACGGCACCCGCACCACCGGATGCGCCCGGCCGCCGGCTGCCGCCGCCTGCAGCTGGCTGTAGACCATCGGCAGCTCGTTGGGCGAATGCTCGGTGTCCAGCACCAGCCAGTCGAAGCCGGAGCCGGCGATGATCTCCACCGTCACATGGCTCGACAGGATCGACCACAGGCCGATCTGCAAGCGGCCGGCGTCGATCGCGCGCTTGAAGGTATTCTGGGGAATGGTCATGGCTGTCACCTCGTCGCTCGGCACGCGTCGATCAGGATCGCGCGGAAATCATTGACATTGGTCAGGGTCGGGCCGGTCACCACGCCGTCGCCCATCGCCTCGAAGAAGCCGTGGCCGTCGTTGTCGGCCAGGCTGTCGCGCGGCTTGAGGCCGAGGCTCCAGGCCCGCGCCAGCGTGTCGGGGCCAATGATGGCGCCGGCGATCTCCTCCTGCCCGTCCACCCCGTCGGTGTCGCCGGCGATGGCGTGGATGGCCGCATGGCCGTCCAGCGCGATGGCGAGCGACAGCAGGAACTCCACATTGCGGCCGCCGCGGCCCCCACCGCGCACCGTCACCGTGGTCTCGCCACCCGACAGCAGGATGCAGGGCGCGGTGAAGGGCTGGGCGCGGTCGGCCACCTGCAGGGCGAGGCCGCCCAGCACCTTGCCGACGTCGCGCGCCTCGCCTTCGATGCGGTCGCTCAGGATGTGCACCGGGTAGCCGGCCTTGCGGGCCACCGCCGCCGCCGCCTCCAGCGCCATCTGCGGCGTGGCGATCAGGCGGGCTTCGCAGCCCGCCAGCCGCGGGTCGTCCGGCTTGACGCTTTCGCCGCGCCCGCTTTCCAGCAGCTCCAGCACCGCGGGCGGCACTGTGATGCCGTAGCGGCGGAGGATGGCGAGGGCGTCGGCGCAGCTGGTGGGGTCGCCGACGGTGGGGCCCGACGCGATGTCCATCGGATTGTCGCCGGGCACGTCGGACAGCAGCAGGGTCAGCACCCGGGCCGGGGCGCAGGCGGCGGCGAGCCGGCCGCCCTTCACCGCCGACAGGTGGCGGCGCACGCAGTTCATCTCGGAGATGGTGGCGCCGGAGGCGAGCAGGGCGCGGTTGACCGCCTGCTTGTCCGCCAGCGTCACGCCGCCCTGCGGCAGCGCCAGCAGCGCCGAGCCGCCGCCGGAGATCAGGCACAGCACCAGATCGTCCGCCCCGAGGCCGGAGACCAGCGCCCGGATGCGCTCGGCGGCGGCCAGCCCGGCGGCATCGGGCACCGGGTGGGCGGCCTCGACGATCTCGATGCGCCGGCACGGCACGGCATAGCCGTAGCGGGTGACCACCAGCCCGGAGAGGTCTCCCGGCCAATGGTCCTCGACCGCCCGCGCCATCGCCGCCGAGGCCTTGCCGGCACCGATCACCACCAGCCGGCCTTTCGGCGGGTCCGGCAGGTTGGCCGGCACGCACAGCGCCGGCTGGGCGGCGGCGATGGCGGCATCGAACATCTGGCGCAGCAGATCGCGCGGAACGGTCGACATGGACGGAGCCTCCTTTTAGACCTTCTGGCCGATCTCGAAGTTGGCGAGCATCTCCAGGGCGCGGACCATGCCGGAATGGTCCCAGGCCTTGCCGCCATTGGCGGCGCAGGCGTTGAACAGCTCCTGGGCGGTGGCGGTGTTGGGCAGGCTGACGCCGAGCGAGCGGGCGGTGGCGAGCGCCAGGTTGAGGTCCTTCTGGTGCAGCTCGATGCGGAAGCCCGGATCGAAGGTCCGCTTGACCATGCGCTCGCCATGGACCTCGAGGATGCGGGAGTTGGCGAAGCCGCCCATCAGGGCCTGACGGACCTTGGCCGGATCGGCGCCGGCCTTGGCGGCGAGCAGCAGGGCCTCGCCGACCGCCTCGATGGTGAGCGCGACGATGATCTGGTTGGCGACCTTGGTGGTCTGGCCGTCGCCGTTGCCGCCGACCAGGGTGATGTTCTTGCCCATCAGCTCGAACAGCGGCTTGACGGTGTCGAAGGCCGTCTCCGGCCCGCCGACCATGATGGTGAGGGAAGCGGCCTTGGCGCCGACCTCGCCGCCGGACACCGGCGCGTCGAGATAGTCGCAGCCCAGCTCGTTGACGCGGCGGGCGAAGTCCTTTGTGGCGACCGGGGAGATCGAGGACATGTCCACCACGATCTTGCCGGCGCCGAGGCCCTCGGCGACGCCGTCGGCACTGAACAGGACCTTTTCGACGTCGGGGGTGTCGGGGACCATGATGAAGACGATCTCGGCCTGTTCCGCCACTTCCTTGCCGGAGCCGCAGGTCACGGCGCCGCCGGCGGTCAGGCTGTCGGGCACCGGGCCGACGGTGTGGACGAACAGCGCGTGACCCGCCGCCTGAAGGTGGCCCGCCATCGGCGCGCCCATGATCCCCAGTCCGATAAAGCCGATCTTGCTCATCTCTTTTCCTTCCAAAGCAATCTTGTCGTCGCGGGGCGGGGTTCAGCGAACCAGGCAGGGGCGCTTGTTGTCGAAGGTCCAGCCGGAGATCAGGTACTGCATGGCGATGGCGTCGTCGCGGGCGCCCAGGCCGTGTTCCTTGTAGAGCTCATGCGCCTTCGCCAGCTGGTCCATGTCGATCTCGACGCCCAGCCCCGGCTTCTGCGGCACGGCAACCAGACCGCCCTTGATCTGGAACGGCTCCTTGGTGAGGCGCTGGCCGTCCTGCCAGATCCAGTGTGTGTCGATCGCGGTGATCTTGCCCGGCGCCGCGGCGGCGACGTGGGTGAACATCGCCAGCGAGATGTCGAAGTGGTTGTTGGAGTGCGACCCCCAGGTCAGGCCCCATTCATGGCACATCTGGGCGACGCGGACGGAGCCCTGCATGGTCCAGAAATGCGGGTCGGCCAGCGGGATGTCGACCGACTGCAGCTGGATGGCGTGGCCCATCTGGCGCCAGTCGGTGGCGATCATGTTGGTCGCCGTCGGCAGCCCGGTGGCGCGGCGGAACTCCGCCATCACCTCGCGGCCCGAATAGCCCTTTTCGGCGCCGCAGGGGTCCTCGGCATAGGCCAGCACGTCGCCCTTGCCCTTGCACAGGCGGATCGCCTCTTCCAGCGACCAGGCGCCGTTGGGGTCGAGCGTGATGCGCGCCTGGGGGAAGCGCTTGGCGAGCGCGGTCACCGCCTCGATCTCCTGCTCGCCGGCCAGGACACCGCCCTTCAGCTTGAAGTCGTTGAAGCCGTAGCGGTCATGGGCGGCCTCGGCCAACCGGACCACCGCCTCGGGCGTCAGGGCCTCTTCATGGCGCAGGCGGAACCAGTCGTTCCTGGCATCGGGTTCGCTGCGATAGGGCAGGTCGGTCTTGGTGCGGTCGCCGACATAGAACAGGTAGCCCAGCATCTCGACCGCGTCGCGCTGCTGCCCCTCGCCGAGCAGGGCGGCGACCGGAACCTCCAGGTACTGGCCCAGCAGGTCGAGCAGGGCCGCTTCCAGAGCGGTGACGGCATGGATGGCGATGCGCAGGTCGAAGGTCTGCAGGCCGCGGCCGCCGGAATCGCGGTCGGCGAAGGCCTTGCGGGCGGCGTTCAGGATGTTGTTGAAGGCGCCGATCGGCTGGCCGACCACCAGGGCGCGGGCGTCCTCCAGGGTCTGACGGATCTTCTCGCCGCCGGGGACCTCGCCGACGCCGGTGTGGCCGGCGCTGTCCTTCAGGATCACCACGTTGCGGGTGAAGAAGGGGGCGTGGGCGCCCGACAGGTTCAGCAGCATGCCATCATGGCCGGCGACCGGCACGACCAGCATTTCGGTGACTTTGGGGGAGGATTGGGAAGCCATGGTGGGTCTCCAGGGAAGGGGCGCGGCCATCGGAGCCGCGCTCCGCTTTCGGATGATCGTGAGATGAGGGGGGCGGATCGGGGTGCGGCGTGGAGGGGTCAGAGCGTCTTCAGTTCCACGCGCTTGATCTCGCCGACGATGAACAGGTAGCTGAGGATCGCGACGGCGGCGTTGGCGGCGACGAAGATCAGCGCACCGTCGAAGGACCCGGAACCGGCGACCAGATAGCCGATGACGATCGGGGTGGTGATGCCGGCGGTGTTGCCGAAGGTGTTGAACAGGCCGCCCGACAGGCCGCCGATCTCCTTCGGCGAGGTGTCGGCGACGACGGCCCAGCCCAGCGCCCCGACGCCCTTGCCGAAGAAGGCGAGCGCCATGATGGCGACGACCAGCCATTCGGCATCGACGTAGTTGCAGGCGATCATGCTCATCGACATCAGCATGCCGAGCACGATCGGCGTCTTGCGGGCAACGGACAGCGAGTAGCCCTTCTTGATCAGCCAGTCGGAGATCACGCCGCCCAGCACGCCGCCGATGAAGCCGGCGATGGCGGGAACCGAGGCGATCAGGCCGGCTTTCAGGATGGTCATGCCACGGCCCTGGACGAGGTAGACCGGGAACCAGGTCAGGAAGAAGTAGGTCAGCGTGGTGATGGCGTATTGGCCGATGTAGATGCCCAGCAGCATGCGGTTGGACAGCAGCTGCTTCAGGTAGCCGAGCTTCGGACCGCCGCCGGCCTTGGCCTTCTTCGCGTTGTCCATGTCGACCAGACCGCCGCCCTGCTCGATGTGATCGAGCTCGGCTTTGTTGATGAGCGGGTGGTCCTTCGGGCTGTACAGAACCTTCATCCAGACGAAGCCGAGCACGATGCCCAGCACGCCCATGACGTAGAAGACGTACTGCCAGCCGTAGGTCGCGGTGATCCACGCCATCAGCGGGGCAAAGATCACGGTGGCAAAATACTGCGCCGAGTTGAAGACGGCGGAGGCGGTGCCGCGCTCCGCCGTCGGGAACCAGGCGGAGACGATGCGCGAGTTCGCCGGGAAGGACGGCGCTTCGGTCAGGCCGACCATGAAGCGCAGGGCGAACAGCGTGAGGATCGCCGTGCCGGCGCCGAGGAAGCCGACGAAGCCCTGCAGCAGGGTGAAGATCGACCAGGTGATCAGGCTGAAGAAGTAGATGGTCTTGGAGCCGAACCGGTCTAGCAGCCAGCCGCCGGGAAGCTGGGCCATCACATAGGCCCAGCCGAAGGCGGAGAAGACGTACCCCATGGCGACGGCGTCTAGGCCGAGCTGCTTGGAGGCGGCGGGACCGGCGATCGACAGCGTGGCGCGGTCGGCATAGTTCACGGCGGTCAGGATGAACAGCATGAGCACGATCAGGTAGCGCACATGCGTCGGCTTCGCCTGGGCGGCTGCTGCCTTTTCTGCTGTTGGCGGTGTGGCCATTCCGTCAACCACCGTGTCGGTTGGTATGGAGGCTTCAGCGGACATGGACATTGCTCCCTATGATACCGCCCGGCTCCAGCCCGATTCTTGCTTTTTGGGGGCTTTGGCGTGTGCCTTGCGGAAGGTCACGGTTTGGCGCTTCTGCGGGTCCTGCCAGCGGGCGGTCCCTTGGTTTCGCAGCGCTATCAGTGACGAATTGATAGCGCTGCCATTCGGTAGATCCAAGGGCAAAATTCGCCTCTTTCGCGGCGTCTATGACAACGCTGTCAAAGAAAAAAGGGGCGCGCAGCCCCTAAGATGCTGAAAATAAAAAGCTCTTCTTGGGATCTGCGGCAGGGCGCCGCATCGTTTGCCTAGGTCAGGCTATACTTCTGGGGAGAGGGCATATTCATGGCCATGTCCGGGGTTCTTCTATGAAGCCCGCAAGTCATGGCCAAATAATAGCGCTGCGACCGGTAAGGAGCGGAGGGGCCGGGACCCATAATAGCGCTGCGCTGCGCTGCAGCATCGTAAAGCCAGTCATGCGGCACCGGCTGTTGTGCATAGTGACAGCGCTGTCAATAATCTCGGGCAACGGCGGGAATGGCCCCGCCACCCTTTCACCCGATGCCTGCGCATCGTGATCAGGAGCGCAAAATGTCAGAACAGCCGGCGGAATTTCAACGTTTCGCCTTGAAGTTCATGGTCATGGCGATACTCGCGGCGGCGGTGGAACTCGCCGTGCTGCACGGGTTCGACTCAGGCGAGGCCGAAACCGGCCATGCGGAGTGGGTCCGGAATGTTCCGGTGCTCGGCATCGATCTTCCCTTTACCTGATCGGGTCCTTCACCTGACTGGCGGACAGACCGGGCTCAGGTGCTTTCCCGCTCCACGATCTCGAAGCCGATGTCGACGATCTTCTCGACGGGCTTGTCTTCGAACCGCGCGAGCATCGCTTCGGCCGACAGCCGGCCGATCGCCTGCCGGTCGATCCGCACGGTGGAGAGGGCGGGATAGGTGTAGGGGGCGAATTCCAGGTCGCCGAAGCCCATGATCGCGAGATCGCCCGGCACCGACAGGCCGCGGGCCTGGGCTTCCGTCAGGACACCTTGCGCAAGCGCGTCGGAGCTGCAGAAGACGGCATCCGGAGGCTGCGGCCCATCCAGCAGCTTCGCCAGCCCTTCGCGCCCAAGCTTCAGGTTGCCGGGCGCCGGCAGGATCGCGACCTGGATGTCGGTGACCCCGCGTTCGGCCGCGGCCTCCTCGAAGCCCCGGCGGCGGACGGCGGCGCGTTCGTCGCTCGCCCAGACCAGCCCGAGGCGGCGGTATCCCTTGCCGATCAGATAGGCGGCCACCGCGCGCCCGAGCTTCTCATGCGAGAAGCCGACGAGCATGTCGATGGGCGTGGGCGTGAGATCCCAGGTCTCCACGACCGGAATCTTCGCCGCCAGAAGCCGCTGCCGGCTTTGCGGCGAATGGGTGATGCCGGTGAGGAACACCGCGTCGGGGCGGCGGCTCAGCACCGTGGCGAGCAGTTCGTCCTCCCGCGAGGCCGGATAGCCCGACAGGCCCAGCAGCACCTTGTAGCCGGCCTCGCCCAGCCGGTCGGTCAGGCATTCGACCGCTTCGGCGAAGATCGAGTTGCCGATGGTCGGGACGATCGCCGCCACCAGCCGGCTGCGCTTGGAGGCGAGGCCGCCGGCCAGCAGGTTCGGCACATAGCCGCTGCGGGCGATCACCTCCCGCACATGCTCCAGCGTGTCCTTGGTCACCAGTTCCGGCCGGTTGATCGCCCGTGAGACGGTGATCGGCGCCACCCCGGCCATCCGCGCCACTTCTTCCAGCGTGACGCTGCCGGAAGAGCGGCTGGAAGTCCGGGGCGCGGCTTTTTTTTGATCCGGCTGGGGCGCCTTCTTGCCCGGCTTCCGTTTGGCATGGGTGGGCAGGGGATCCGACACGAGTGTACCTTCGGTAAGCCGGTTCAAGAGTTCAGGACAACATAGGGCTGTCGAGCGCCGTTTGCCAAGTTCCCGAGGGTCCAGTCCAAGCCCCTTCGGCAAGATGAACGAGAGGATGGGCGACTTGTCGCAGGAAACGACGAAGAAAATTCTTCTCAAGCCATGGGCACGGCGATACGGTGCCGATTGACAGCGCTGTCATAAGACGGCGTGGCTGAGATCGGATCCGATCCGCCGCCGGCCGGAAGCGCGGTCCACGATCCTTCGCCCGCTGCGCCGGCCCCGTTCCGGGCGGCGCCGGTGCTCCGCCGTTCCGGCGATGCCGCAGCCCACGCGCCGTGCCGCATTCCGCCATGCCCAATGTTCCAGGCACCAAGTTCAGGAGTAACCAGCCCATGGCCCTTCTCCGCAGCAGTCCGTCAGGCCTTCCGCCGCGTCAGCGCAAGACCAAGATCGTGGCGACACTCGGACCGTCCAGTTCCACGCCGGAGCGCATCCGCGAGCTGTTCGTCGCCGGGGTCGACGTCTTCCGCCTGAATTTCAGTCATGGCAGCCACGCGGACCATGGCGAGCGGCTGCGGGTGATCCGCGAGATGGAGCAGGAATTCGGCCGTCCCATCGCGATCATGGCCGATTTGCAGGGGCCGAAGCTGCGGCTCGCCACCTTCCGCGACGGGTCGATCACCCTCAGCCCGGGGCAGGCGCTGCGGCTGGACCTGTCGTCCGAACCGGGTGACGGGACGCGCGTGGGCATGCCGCATCCCGAAATCTTCGCGGCCCTCCGGCCGGGGGCCGAACTGCTGCTGGACGACGGACGGGTCCGGCTCAGCGTCACCGCCTGCGGGTCGGACCATGCCGATACGGTTGTGGTCAGCGGCACCCGCCTGTCGGACCGCAAGGGCGTGAACGTGCCGGGCGTGGTGCTGCCGCTGTCGCCGCTGACCGCCAAGGACCGCCTGGATCTGGACTTCGCGCTGGAGCAGCGCGTGGACTGGGTCGCGCTCAGCTTCGTGCAACGGCCGGAGGACGTGGCGGAAGCGCGCCGCCTGATCGGCGGGCGTGCCGCGCTGCTGTCGAAGATGGAGAAGCCGCAGGCGATCGAGCATCTGGAACTGATCGTCGAACTGTCGGACGGCGTGATGGTCGCGCGCGGCGACCTCGGCGTCGAATTGCCGCCGGAGGATGTCCCGGCGCTTCAGAAGCGGATCGTGCGCGAGGCCCGCTTGGCCGGCAAGCCGGTGATCGTCGCCACCCAGATGCTGGAATCGATGGTGTCGGCGCCGGCGCCGACGCGGGCCGAGGCATCGGATGTCGCGACCGCCGTCTATGACGGAGCCGACGCCGTCATGCTGTCGGCCGAAACGGCGTCGGGCGAGTATCCGGTGGAAGCGGTGTCGATCATGGACCGCATCGCGCAGCGCGTCGAAGCCGACCCGCTTTACCGCAAGATCGTCGAATCCCAGCACCCGAGCCTGCAGGAAACCTCCGCCGACGCGATCACCGCGGCGGCCGGGCAGGTCGCCAGGACGATCCATGCGGCGGCGGTCGTGACCTACACCACCTCCGGCTCGACGACCTTGCGCGCCAGCCGGGAACGGCCGGACGTGCCGGTCCTTTGCCTGACCTCGAACATGGCCACGGCGCGCCGGCTGCAGCTTGCCTATGGCGTGCACAGCCTCCACACGCGCGACATCGGCAGCTTCTCCGAGATGGTGCAGAAAGCCGTCCGCTATGCCCATGCCAGCGGGCTTGCCCAGGAAGGCCAGCGCGTTGTCATCACCGCCGGCGTACCCTTCGGAGTTCCGGGCAACACCAACATCCTGCGGATCGCCTGGGTGGAGCGGCCGTCGCAGGGCTCCTCGATGCAACGCGAGACCGCGGCGTGTTTTCCGTGAGCGCCGCCTGTTGTGACGATCGGCCGTATGGTTCAATCTGATCCCGGCACATGAGGCCTGTCGAAAGAGGCCCGACGGGAAGGGGAGGACGCAGCATGGCCCTGCCGGATCGCAACGACGCCGGAGCCGGCGACGGGAAAGGCCCGCTGGCCGGGGTGGACCGTCGGCTGCTGGTGGTGGCGCTGGCCCTGGCGCTGCTGACCCTGCTGGCGGTGCTGGACCAGCATCGGCCGACGCCGGGATCGGCACCGCCGGTCGACTGGCGGCTGCCCACGGTGGAGCTGCCGCGGACGGTGCCGATGGCGAAGGCGCCCAGTTCGCACCGGGACGAGCTGCTGGGGGCGGACTGAGGTGGACGGATTGATCGGGTCAGCCGAAACCCAGTGCGCAGAAGGTTGACTCGTTTTCGAGGAAGCATCACCTTGGGCTGTATGAGCCAAACGGCATTCAAGATTGAGAACTTAATACCGAACCCACCACCGCCTACCCAGGCGGAGGTGGATGATGTGATTCTGCGCCTTGCCCTCAAGGAGGCTGAGCCGCAGTTCCGTGCCGCTGTTTCGCAGATGTTGCACTTCGAGCGGTTGGCGGAAGGGTGGATCGAATCGGTCAGGAAAATTCTGGAAAAGCTGCCCGGTGCAAGTGCTCGCGACCTCGACCTTTTCGTGGCGGGGTTTTCTGAATTCGTCAGATATTCGCAGAGCGACCTTGTCCCGTGGATCGATCGAGCAAATCGCGAGCTTGCTGACATCGAGCGTAGAACGCCACAGTATCGCGCAACTGTCGGTGAGGTTTGGCGGCGTATAAAGAACGCCTGTGAAGGGGTTCTGGCTCAAACCAGGGATGCATTGGCCGCAGGGGGTGCGGAAAAGGCAGTCAGGTTTCCTGAAACGTTTTCCTCTACCTTGCCTGAAGGCAAAAAAGAGCAGGACGACCTCGATCAGCTCGCGGCGCAGGTTTATAAATATTTCGCCGATCGCGCCTTTGGGGTTGATTGTGAGGTGGGTGCCGAAGACCTCGGCGATGAGCGTCTCTATTTTGTAAAAGTATTAGTCTGTGCGGATGTGGAAAAGCCACATAGGCAGTTTGCCGAGCAGGAAGATCATATACAAAGACTGGTCGAGGAAATAAAGCCGGAACTCTTTGGGCGGGCACATTTGCGATACATGCGGGGAGCTGATGCAGCCTAGTTTATGGGTGGCGGTTGCGATGTGCCTGCTGACCAAAGATGACCAGAATGAAGCAGATTGGCGCTCTGCCGCTCACGCGGCTTACTACGCGGTTTATTACCGCCTCTCCTATGAAATGACCTTCTGGAGCCAAGGCGGGAAGCAGAGGGATTTGATGCGGCCGGTTTCGGCGACGAGCGCGTTCCAGGCGTCGCAGCAAGCGTCGATGATGGCGTCCTGATCGGGAAAGACCCGCAGCGACATCAGCTTCTCACGCAAGAAGAGCCAGACCCGCTCGATAGTTTTGCCATGGGACCTCTCTCTGTTGGGTTCCTGCTGAAGGGCTCAGCCGGTAACGGAGGCGTCCTGAGTTGGGAGATCCCGCAAGCGGACAAGCCAAATCCGTTGGCCGCCGACCTGTGCCAGATGGCCCTTGATGCGTCCGCGTCGGAGCCAGCCGTAGACCGTTTGGCGATGCACTCCCAGGTGTTCGGCAACCTCTTGAAGGGTCAACTCGTCCTCCGCGCCTCGCGGCACGTCCTGTGACCAGATTGGTCGTAGGGCTGCGATCCCGTGCCGCTGAAGCAGACGGCGGACCATGGGCGCGTTGAACATCGCCCGTTTCGCTGGCCGCCAGCCCTCCGTGTTCAGAACCTCGGCGATCACCTCCGCCGTTCGCCCTTCACCGCGCAGTTCGCTCAAGCGGGCGATCAGCCGCTCATAATTCTTCAACTGCTTGAAACGGCGGATTGGGCGCGTGACCTCATGGTGAGTCTGGACGCCGCCGGCCCAGTGGCATTCGACCCGGACCCATTCGGTGTCCTCCTCGACGCGGATGACCACCCGGTCCAGCATGGCCCGTGCGATCGCCTGCCGATCCGCTGCTGTGGTCGTGGCCTCTCTCCACAGCGCCGGGACGTCCGCGGCCAACTGATGCACCGCCTGCTTTTCGGCTTCGCTCAGGCGCAAAGGTTCCCGCGCCAAGGCTCGGTCATGCTCGGCTTGCGCGGCATCTCTGGCGGCGATGGCCGCCTCCCAGTCCCGTTCCAGGGTGCGGGCAACCAGACGGTTTTCCGGGTCCACGGCCTCGTAGCGCCGTCGCGCCGATGTCATCTCATAATCGGCGCGCTCGAGCCGAAGCCGCCATTGCCGGTGCCGTTGCTCGCGTTCGAGTTCGAGGTCCTCGGCGGCCTGGAGGCTCAATTCGATCGCCGAGGGGGCAAGCGCCTCGAGCATCAGAGCGGCGACCAGCGCGTCCACCGGTCGGGCGCTGACCGATTGGCAGCGCGGTCCACCGAACGTCGTCTGGAGTTGGCAGCACAGATAGCGCGCCTCGGTTCCCCCGTCGCGGTAGCTCATGGACATGCGCCGCCCGCATCGGCCGCACCGCACCAGCCCCGCGAGGAGAGCCGGTCCACCGCGGGGAACGCCATTCTGTCGGGAGCGGTTCGCAGCCATCTGCTCCTGATTCCGCTCGAAGGTGTTCCAGTCAATATAGGCCGGCCAGCAGTCCCGGCGCAGTACCGTCCACGCGGCGGGATCGTGCACGAGGCGCCGGCCGCTGTGGGGTTTGCCCGGTTGCCGCAGTCGGGCATCTTGTCGCCGCCGGCCATACACGTAGGCGCCGGCATAGGCGGGATGATGGAGCATGTCGCCGATGGTGGCCCGGTTGGGACGGCTCCAGCGCACCTCACCCTTGCGCGGTCCCGTTCGGATGCGGTCGGGGAGCCTGAGATCATGCTCGACCAGATAGCGCAGCACCCCGTTCACCGAGCGCCGACGCTCGAACACAGCGAAAACCAGCCGGACGGCGGCCTGGACCTGCTCATCCGGATCGAGGGCAACCTCGCCGGACGGTCGGATGACGAAACCACGCGGCAAGCCCACGACCAAGGCGCCACGCGCGGCTTTGGCACGCCGACCCTCGAGCATGCGGGCCTTCAGGATGTGCAACTCCGCCTCGCTCATCGTGCCCTTCAGCCCCAGCAGCAGACGATCGTTGTAAATGGACGGGTCGTAGATCCCATCGGCGTCGCCGATCAGGGTGTCGAAGAGCGCGCACATTTCCAGCAGTTGGTGCCAGTCGCGGCACGAGCGCGCCAGTCGGGACACCTCAATGCCGAGCACGAGGCCGACATGGTTGAGGCCAACTTCGGCAACAAGGCGCTGGAAGCCGGGTCTGTCCAAGGTGGAGACGGCGGAGCGCCCGAGATCATCGTCGATGACCATCACCTGCTCGCGGCGCCATCCGAGCCGGCAAGCCCGCTCCGCGAGCGCATATTGCAGGCGGGTCGATTCCTGGTTCCGCTCGACCTGCCGCATGGTTGACTGGCGGACATAGACCACCGCCTGCCGATCACGATGGCGGGATCGGACCTTGTCGGGGAACGGCGGCTCGGTTAGAGGCGAATCTTGGTTCATCACTGGCCTCCTGGGCCGCAACCAGGCGGCTTCGGATCAGGCTGGCCACCAGCACGATCAGTCGCCGCCGCCGGTCGGGCGGCAGTTCCAGCCACTGGATCGCTTCCTGCCTTGAACTGCTCATGATGTCGCGCCATCCAGACGGCCAGAGCATGAAGAGCCTCATGCCCCAGCCGTGGTGTCAACAGAACCGTCGTTTCAGAGGTTCCCTGCCGGTGTGTTTTCGACCGGGTTGCACTCGGGCGAATAGGGCGGCAAGGGCACGAGGGTGAGATTGGCGGGCACGACCAGGCTCTTGCTGGCGTGCCAACCGGCGCCGTCGAGGATCATGACGGCGTGGTCGTCCGGGGCCAGGGTGGCGGCGAAGTCGGCGAGGAAGCGGTTCATGGCGACGGTGGACACCGTGGGCAGGACGAGGGCAAAGCCTTCCCCCGTCTTGGGTTCGACGGCGGCATAGAGGTAAGTCCAGTCGAACCTCTGGTCGCAGAGGCCGGGGGGACGCTGGCCCTTCAGCCACCAGCGATGACACAGCCGCCCCTTCTGCCCGAACCGCGCCTCATCTTGGAAAAACACGCGCAGGCGCTTGCCCGGGTGCGCCTCGGCGGCCGCCGTCAGGGCGCGGCGAAGCCCCCTTTTTTGAAGCGCTCCTGCGCTTTGCTCTCGGTTTTCGGGTGAACGGGCCGGGCCTTCTGGCGCGAGAGGCCCAGCCGCCGCAACGTCCGCCCGACGCTGTGCGGATGAAAGGTTTTGCCGAACTTGGCGGCGATCCACACCGCCAGGGCCTCGCAGGTCCAGGTGCAGACCCCATCTACGGCGGGGTCCGGTCCTTTGAAGACCGCGGCCGCCAAGGCCGCCTGCTCCGCGTCGCTCAGCCACTCCGCCCGGTGCCCCTTGGGCCGGTCGAACAGGCCCGCGACCCCTTCCACGTTGTAGCGCCGCACCGCGTCCCGCAGCGCCTGCCGCTCCATCCCAGCCAAGCGTGCGGCCTCCGCCCGGTCCAGCCCATCCAAGGCGTTGGCGATGGCATACGCCCGCGCTGCCGCCCGACCGTTGCCGCACCGCCGTGCCCAGAGCCGCAGGTCCGCCGCCGTCATCCCGTCCGCGATCTTCAGGATTGCCGACATGGTCACCCCCACTCCCGGTGGAGCTTCAGTGAATCATGCTCGCTATAATTTGGGAACCCCCTGCGGCCCGAGAGTCAGTTCAGGCGTGAGCCGGTATATCACGCATCCGCTGCCTATTTCCGTCTTGATGCGACAGGAGAGTACGCCCGGCATTCGGACGTACATGATCTCCTGAAGGGTATGAAGTTGGACTCCAATCCACCGCGTTACATTGTTGCAGCCAAGCGGGTCCATGGGGAACTAAAGCGCCTGAGGGTACGTGCGGATTATTACGTCAAAGAGCATTTTTCCGCCGATGATGCCGACCGGGCGCTTCAGTTGGCTCAAATGGTGATTGTTCCCTCTGGCAGATAACAGCGGCTGGCTATTCTGGCCGTTCAGTCTGCCAGCCTACACTTTCTCTCCTCGTTCCGCCGGCAGCCCGTCGCTGCCCTCGCCCAGCGGGCGTTCCATCAGGACGCTGTCCAGCCAGCGGCCGAACTTGAAGCCGACCGCCGGCAGCACCCCGACGGGACGGAAGCCGCAGGCGGCATGCAGGCCGATGGAGCCTTGGTTGGCGCTGTCGCCGATCACCGCGATCATCCGGCGGTATCCCGCCGCCTCGCAGATTTCGATCAGCGGCTCCATAAGCGCCCGGCCGATGCCGCGCCGGCCCATGCCGTCGGCGACGTAGACGGAATTCTCCAGCGTGAAGCGGTAGGCGCTGCGTGTGCGGTAGAGCCCGGCATAGGCGTAGCCGGCAAGTCGCCCCTCGCACTCCGCCACCAGATAGGGCAGGCCGCGGGCCAGGATGTCGGCGCGGCGGCGGGCCATTTCGGCTTCGTCCGGCGGAACCTCCTCGAAGGACGCGGTGCCGTGCAGGACATGGCGGGCATAGATCGCGGCGATGGAGGGGATGTCGGCGTCGGTGGACGCCCGCACGGTGATGGCAGGCATATGTATCAACTCCGGTGAGGACGGTCGGCGGGAAGAAGAAGGGCGCAGACGGTCGCCAACCCGCCGCCAACGCCGAGAAGCGCGAAACCCCAGCCCCAGGACGAGCCGCCCATCTGGCCACCCATGCCGCCGGCCTGGTCCAGCACCAGCCCGACCGCCAGCGGTGCGGCGCCCCCGGCGCCGAAACCCAGGATGGAGCGCACGGCCAGCGCCGCGCCGAGGCTGCCGGGTTCGACCGATTCCGTCATCGCCGTGGACAGGACGGGGGAGTCGCCCAGCGCCGAGAAGCCATAGAGGGCGGCCACCGCCAGCACCAGGACCAGCGGCATCCCGTCCATCCAGCCGATGGTGAAGGAACAGGCCGCCCCCAGCAGCCCCATCGCCACCAGAACGGCCCGCCGGCCCAGCCGGTCCGACGCCCGCCCCATCAGCAGCGACGACAGGAAGCCCGAGAGATGGATGGCCGCGGCGATCCACAGCCCGCGCATGCCGGCGCCTCCGGACTCGGAAAGGCTGGCGGTGAGGAAGGCCGGAAGCCAGGCCCACATGCCCAGCAGTTCCCAGCAATGGGTGGTGTAGCCGGCGGTCAGCAGGAAGGACCGGCGGTCGGCCAGGAAGCGGAAGGCGCCGCGCAGCCGCCGGGCGCTACCGCCGGCGACCAGATTGGCGCGCCCGCGCAGTCCCGGCGTGGCGAGCAGTGCCGCCAGCAGCGGCCCCAGCCCGCAGGCGATGAAGGCGGCCTCGTAGCCGAACCGCTCCGCCAACCATGCTGCAAGCGCGATGGAGGCGAAATAGCCGAGCGACCCCGCCCCCAGCAGCCAGCCGACCGCCGCACCCCGCCGCGCCGTCGGCACGCCCTGCGCCACCAGCATGATGGAGGGGGCATAGGTTCCGCCCTGCGTCAGGCCCATCAGCGCGAACAGCAGCAGACCGCTTTCCGCCGAGCGGGCGAAGAAGGCGAAGGCGAGGCCGGTCAGGGCCGTCGCCCAGCTTGCCCACAGGAACACGCGCTTGGCGCCCAGGCTGTCGGCGAACCAAGAGGACCCCACCAGCGACAGGGCATAGCCGATGTTGAAGACGGTCTGGATCGATCCGGCCTCCCCCGCCGACATGCCCCAGGCCTGCATCGCCGGCACGAGCGCGCCGGCATAGACCATGAAGGACAGCGACGTGGCGAAGCGGCTGGCGCACAGCAGCACGAGCCATGTGGAGGAGGGGGGCGGGGAAGGGGCCGGGGAGACGGTCGTCATGGCCCCACCGTCGCGGAGCATCGCGGAAAAGGCAAACTTATTGATTTGATCGGAATCATAAGGAAGGCTGTGGGTATGCGCGGCCTGAATCTCGACCAACTCATCACCTTCGCCACCGTCATCGAGCATGGCGGCTTCACCGAGGCGGCAAGCCGGCTCGGGCTGACCCAGCCGGCGGTCAGCATGCAGATCCGCAATCTTGAGGAGCGGTTCGGCGTGCGGCTGGTGGAGCGGGTGGGCAAGCGCGCCCTGCCGACGGCGGCCGGCCGCGACCTGCTGCCCTTCATCCGCCGCATGCGCGACGAGGTGGAGGCAGCATCCGCCGCCATGGGACGGCACCGCGCCGGGCAGTCGGGACGCGTGCGCATCGGCACCGGGGCGACCGCCTGCATCTACCGGCTGCCGCCGATCCTGACCGCGCTCCGCGCCGCCCATCCGGGGCTGGAGATCATCGTCGTCACCGGCAACACGCCCGACATCCTGGACGCGGTGGAGGCCGGAACGCTGGACCTCGCGCTGGTCACGCTGCCGGCCGTCCGCGCCGGCCTGTCCATCGAACCGGTGTGCAGCGAGGACCTGGTCTGCGTCGGGCCGCGGATCGGGGATGGGCCGGCGCCGGACGGCATCGCCCCGGCGGCGCTGGCGGACGGAGCGCTGATCCTCTACGAGCGCGGCGGCACCATGCGGGCGGTGATCGACGGCTGGTTCATGGCCGGCGGCGTGCAGCCGCGCCCGGCGATGGAACTCGGCAATGTCGAGGCGATCAAGAACCTCGTCGCCGCCGGTCTCGGCCGGTCGATCCTGCCGTCGGTCACCGTCCAGGGACCAAGCGACTGCGACCGCTTCGCAGTCCAATCCCTGTCTCCGCCGCTGGTTCGCACGCTAGGGTTGGTTTTGCGGCGTGACAAAGTGCCTGATCCCGGTGTGCGGGCAATGGTCGGGGCGATTACAAATATGCGGTATTGATAAAGATAAAATTGATCGCTTCTTCAATCATCAGTCCTATTTCCTTTGGAGGGTTTACAGGGGCTTTCGGTCTTGCGCACTCTCGTCTACTGAGACTTTCGTTTTTCTTGAGCGCCTATGACCAAGCCGCAGTCTCTCCCGGATGAGCCCGCGACCAGCCGGATGGGGGGCGGGGCGGGTCCGGATGCCCAACCGAACGCTTCCCCGAACACTCAGCCGACTGTCCAACCGGGTACCGCTCCCGATGCGCAGCTGGCGGCGCGGGTGGAAGAGCTGGAGCGGGAAAACGCGCGGCTGAGCGCCGCCCTCGCCAACGCCTGCACCGGCTGCGACGACCTGCTGACGGTCACCGCGCTCAACGAGGATCTCCGAACCGCCTTCGATGCCCTGGAGCACAGCCGTGCCGCCCACGCCGACAGCGAAAGGCGGCTGCGCGCCATCCTGGACAGCGCCGTCGGCCACGCCATCCTGACCTTATCGCCGGACGGCAGGGTGACCAGCTGGAATCCCGGTTCCGTCCGCATCCTGGGCTGGACGGAGGAAGAGGCGCAAGGCCGTCCGGTTGCCTTTCTCTTCCCGCCGGAAGATGTCGTGGCCGGCGTGCCCGACGCGCTGAGGCTGCGGGCGCTGGCCGAAGGACGCATCCAGGAGGAGCGCGCCTTCCGCCGCAGCGACGGGGGCACGGTCTGGGGGGCGCTGACCATCCTGCCGCTGCAGGGCGACGAGGAGGGTTACCTGTGGATCCTGCACGACCGCTCCGACGAGCGGCGGATGGAGGAGGCCATCGCCGACGCGCGCAAGCGTGCAAGCGACATCCTGGACAGCATCGACGAGGCGCTGGTGGCGCTCGACCGCGATTACCGGGTGATCTACCAGAACCGGCGGGCCGAACAGCTTGACCACCAGCCGCTGTCGGCGATCCGTGGCCGCCGCCTGTGGGAGATCTGGCCCCAGCTTGCCGGCTCCGACCTCGAGGCGCTGTGCCGCAAGACCATGACGGAACGGGTGCCGACCAGCATGGAGAAACGCCTGGACGGCGAGGACACCACGCTGTGGCTGGAGATCCGCATGCTGCCGACGGCGGAGGGGGTCGGCTGCTTCTCCCGCGACATCACCATGCGCAAGCGCGCGGAGGAGGAGGCGCGCGCATCGCACGAGCGGGCGGTGATGATCCTGGAAAGCATCAGCGACGCCTTCTATGCCATCGATCACGACTGGCGCTTCACCTACATCAACCGCAAGGCGGAGCAGCTCTGGGGCCGGTCGCGCGACACACTGCTGGGCCGGCGCATCTGGGACGCCTTCCCCAAGGTGCTGGGCAGCGAGGCGTTCGAGGCGCAGAAGCAGGCGGTGCGCGAAGGGCGGGAGATGACCGTCGAGGTCAAGTCGCCCATCCTCGGCGATTGGGTCGAGATCAGCATGTATCCAAGCCCGGACGGGCTTTCTGTCTATTTCCGCGACATCACCGCCCGCCGGCAGGCGCAGCAGGCGCTGATGCAGGCGAAGGAAACGGCGGAGGCGGCCGACCAGGCCAAGGGCAAGTTCCTGGCCGCCGCCAGCCACGACCTGCGCCAGCCGCTTCAGGCGCTTCTGCTGTTCGTCGACGTGCTGAAGCCCCATGTGCAGGGCAGCCAGGGTGCCAACGCGCTGATGCATCTCGGCCGCGGGCTGGACGCGCTGAAGGAGCTGCTCGACAGCCTGCTGGACATGTCGCGGCTCGACGCCGGGGTGGTGCAGCCGAACATCGAGACCGTGCCCATGGTCCCGCTGTTCGACCACATCGCCGCCTCCTACCGGCCGGTCGCGGCGGCCAAGGGGCTGGACCTGCATGTCCTGTCCTGCAACGCTTCCGCCCGCACCGACCGCACGCTGCTGACCCGCATGGTGCGCAATCTGGTGGAGAACGCGCTGCGCTACACCGAGAGCGGCCGGATCGACATCGAATGCCGGCAGACCGGCGGCCGCCTGCTGATCGAGGTGCGCGACACCGGCATCGGCATCCCGCCCGACCATCTGGAACGCATCTGGGAGGAGTTCCATCAGGTCGGCAATCCGGAACGCGACCGCAACCGCGGCCTCGGCCTCGGCCTTGCCATCGTGCGGCGGCTGTCGCAGCTGCTGAACCATCCCGTGGACGTCCAGTCGAAACCGGGGCAGGGGACCAGCTTCGTCATCGCCCTGCCGCTCGGCCGGACCGTCGAGCGTCCGCTCAGCCCGGCGGAAGCGGCGACGACCGGCCACGGCCGCTTCGCCGTGGTGGTGGACGACGACGCCATCGTGCTGCTGGGGCTGGAGACGATCTTCCGCGAATGGGGCTATGAGGTGCTGGTCGCCGGTTCCGCCGACAAGGCGGTGGAGGCGCTGCGCCGCAGCGGCCGCCGCCCCGATCTGGTCGTCGCCGACTACCGCCTGCGCGAAGGCCGCTACGGCACGGAAGCCGTCGCCGGCATCCGCGCCCTGTTCGAGCAGGCGGACGAGCCGCCGGTTCCGGGCCTGATCCTGACCGGCGAGACCGGCCCCGAGTGCGAACGCGACGCCGCCGCCCACGGGCTGGGCATCATCCACAAGCCGGTGACGCCGCGCCAGCTCAGCCATGCGCTCGGCGAACTGCTGGGATTGCAGTGATCGGGCCTGCGCCCCTTCGCCATTTGGAAAGGCGCAAATGTCGCGGCTCCGGGTCCGGCTCGGACTTTGTTCGACCGCCGCGCGGCCTTAAGCTGGACAGTTGTGCTGTCGTGCGGGGGCTCTGTGGGAAGAGGGATCGTGAGTATTCTCGGATGGCTCGCCATGCTCTGCGGAGGGGCTTGGGCAGTGCTGGCGGTGATGTTCATGGGGCTGGACGCGCCGGAGAGCACCCTGGCGCTGCTGATCGCCATGCCCGGCGCACTGCTGGCGCTGCTTGGGCTGGGGCTGGTCGTCCTTGCGAATGCTTTGGGAGCGTCGCGGCGGTCCCGTTAGGTGCGGGCGCCCCGACGACCGGGGGCGGCCTGCCGTTCGGCGGGGCGATGCGTGTTGCGCATCGCTGGAGCCCCGCCGAAATGCAACCGCGTCAGCCCTGCTCGATCAGGTCGGCGCAGGCGTTCACCGCGGCGGCGGCGTAGGGTCGGATGCGCGCCGGGATTTGCGACGGGTTGATGCCCGGCCCGAGGATGCCGACGCCAACCGGCTTCATGAACTGAAGCTGCAGGTCGATCAGGCTGCGGATCACCGCATGGCCCATGACGTTGCCATGTTCGGTCTCGCCCCGCTCGATGATGCCCAGCGCCACCGCGCCGGCGACGTCGTCGCGCATCAGCAGGCGCTTGATCGCCAGCGGCTTTTCCATCGAGCCGGGAACCCAAACCTCCGCGACGATGCCGAGGCCGCGGCGGGCGGCGACCGCGCGCGCCTCGTCCAACATCTCTTCCCCTTCCTTGCGGTGGAACCGTCCGAGCACGATGCCGATGTTGCTCACCCTCTGTCTCTCCCCTGATTGGCGGCCCGAAGTCCGGCGGTCTGAAGTATTACGGTCTGAACCTGCGCCCAAACTGTCGCGTCGCCGCGCAAAGCGCAAGGGGCGTCGCCTGTTTGAAAATTTCCGCCGACCTTCGAAAGATTTCCGGCTCGGATTCTCAAATGCGGCCCGTCTTCCGCCGCATTACGTCAAGGCTTCGGCGAAGGATAGCCCTTTGCGGTCAAGGTTAAGTTTCGCCTACGGTTCGCTCCCAACTGCGGCAGGCCGTCGCAGCGTGCTACAAATCGGTACAAATTGCTCGCCGCCGCTTGTGTTGCGACCATGTAATGATGGGAGCGTGAGGTTCGCGCCGGTCCTGGCCTGAAGGGCGGCGCGGCCGTAACAGATCGGTCAGGCGAATCCGGAACGGCAATCATGTTGAAGGGTGCGATCGAATACGCGCCGTCGACCTTCGAGGAACGGGGGGCCGCGGTGGCCTTCACCACGCCGCTGCTGTCCCAGACCCGCGTGCGCCGCGGCGAACGGTCAAAGCTGGAGGTGCTGATTCCCAGCCTGTCGCAGGGCATGGGCATCTATGTGGTCGCCTGGAAATCGGTGCCCGACATGGTGTCGATGACCATGCACGACCGCTATCTCCACGACCTGATCGTGAAGGAGGACGCCTGTTCCCCCCACGAGATCCGCCGGGCGACGCTGAAGGCGGCGCGGCGCGGGCTGGCCGGGCCGAAGGCGGCGCAGGCCGCCCGCCGCGCCCTGGAGGATGATGAGGAGCAGAGCACCCTCACCCATTACCTGCTGATCCTGTCGATCCTGAAGGCGGTCGGGCTGGAATCGCCGGACATGCTGAAGGCCGGCATCGACACCGACGAAGGGCAGCGCTTGACCCGCCAGTTGATGACCCGCGCGGCGGAAAGCCTGCGGATGGACGCGACCCTGCTCTATTCCCGGTTGGCCGACGTCGCCGCGGTCGCCGCCCCGGTCGGGCTGGCGCGCTCGCCAAAGCCCGGCCGGCTGACGCGCGGGCTGATGGACCTGAAGGGGTTCCGCGACAGCCTGACCGACTGGGCGCGCGAGGTGCCGGGCGACGCCGCCCCGGTCGCGGCCTTCTGCGCGGAGGTGGCGCAGCACACCATCGCCATCGGCGACAAGGTGCTGGGCGACTTCCACCGCCGCATCGAGGCGATCGGTCCGCTGATGCGCGACTGGGACAGCGAGATCGTCCGCGTGCGCGCCCAGGCGGCGCGGATGGCGTGGCTGCTCGACGGCTGGAGCCACATCACCGGGGCCTGGGAAGTGGCGCAGACCGAGGACCACCACCAGCAGGCCGCGACCGTCAACGACCTGTTCCGCATCCTGCCCCTGCTGCCGAGGAAGGAGTCCAGCCGCGACTTCGTGGAGGATTCCAAGCAGGTGAGGCTGGCCCAGCGCCGCTCCGTCCGCATGCTGGAGGACTGGCGCACCGGCCAGATGGACATGGACGCCATCCGCCGGATCGAGGCGGTGAAAGCGCGCTCGCCATGACGGAACCGGCGGACGGAAGCGGACAGGGCAAGGTCGACCGCCTGCCGGGGCTGGAAAGCCGGCTGTTCGACATCCCCGAGGACAAGTTCATCGAGGTCGTCCGCCTGCTGGAGCGGGTGCGCGACCATCCCGACGTGCGCCAGACCTTCGCCGCCATCCGCCCGCGGCTGGTCCAGGTGCGGCCCGGCCGCCGCCCGACGATGAAGCGTGTCCTGTGCATGCCGTTCGAGGATGTGCTGGAGAGCTTCAGCGGGGTCGACGTGCCGCTTGGCCGCATCGAGCGGCGGGTGATCGAACCGGTCTGGCGGCTGGTGACGGAATGCGGCGACACCGCCCTGATCGACCAGCTCGACCGGCAGGTGCAGGAGACCGCGCCCGGCAACATCAACGCGTTGCGCAACATCGGGCGTCGGCTGTGGCCGATGGCCGCCCAGGCCATTCGGAGCGCGGTGGAGCAGGACGGATCGCGCCAGATGGTGTGGCGGCTGCTTCACGGCGACGAGGAGCTGCGGCGGCAGGTTCTGGACGTCGCCGCCTTCCTGGACATCGGCCTGACGGTGGAGGCGCTGAAGGACACGCTGGCGCCCAAGCCGCTGCCGAAGCTGGACGACCACCATGTGGAAGCCATCGAGCAGGCGGCCCAGGCGGCGGCGCGCCAATCGCCGACGCTGGTCTATGACCTGCTGCTGGTCGCCTCCTCCCGCATGGCGAACCCGGCCGACCTGCTGACCGTGCTGAACGACATCGACCTCGGCAAGGCGCGGCGGGAACAGCCGGTGATCTTCGCCCAACTGAGCGGGCTGGTGGTCACCAACCTGGAGGAGCGGAGCGCCCGCCTGGACGGGAACGGCTTTGGCAACGGCGGCGAGGCTGCCGTCTCCATCGCTCCGGAGGAGGCCATCGCCATTGCCGAACGGCTGGTCGCCAGCGTCAACACCACCTCCGCCGTCATGGATTTCCTGGCCGAGCCGGTCTATCGCGAGCGGCTGGACGCGGTGAAGGCGGCGGTGCGGACCATGGTGACCGGCAGCGTTCTCGACACCGCGCCCCAGGGCATCCTGACCGCGGTAGCGGCCCCCGCCGCCAATGGGCGGCCGGTTGCCGTGGACGACGACGCCCAGAGCGCGGCGGAGGACCATGCCCGCGCCTTGCGCCGGTGCGAGGGGCTGGCCGACGCGCTCGGCCTGCACCAGCCGCTGAAGGATGCCATGGCGTCGATGGAAAAAGGCCTGCTGGAGCGGGCACAGGCGTTGCTGGCGCAGTATCCCAGGGCGGCCGGCGACCCGGACGATGCGGAGACGGCGGAGATCAACCTTTTCTACGCCCTGCGCCTGCTGGAAATGGTCGCCGGCCCCGCCAGGGCCGACCGGCTCCGCACCGTCATCATGGCCGCGACGGGAGAGTTCGCGGAGTAGGGGATAGGGAGGCTAATCCCCCTCTCCCCCCTGGGGAGAGGGGATATCTCGACTTTGCGCGTTGTGGGTTATAATTCCTATCATGCGCCGATCCAGAAGGTGGCCTCGTCGGCAATGAAGGCGAGAGCCTCGTTGTGCCACCGGACACTCGGGGATAAGCCACCAGGACAGGTATCGATAGCCGGTGCAGTTGTGGTAGATTAAGTCTTTTGATCAGGAGCCGAGCTATCCGTTTCTATAGGTCAGCAGATGCTTTGGGTTCTCCAGCCAATCATGGCCTGAAGGTGAGGCGCGAGGTCGCCGGTACTAGATTAAATGAATTGGCTTAGAAGCTGGATTTTTTTGGGATTGTCATCTTCTCGTGCCGATTGCAAGGGTTAGCAGGGCAGAAAAGCCAGTCGCCGGAAACAGCGGCAGGCAAATCGAGCTTGTCCCGCGGGACAATCAAGGCGGTGTCGACAGAATATGGCTCGTTGACAGTTCTTTTTCGGAACGGTGGTGGATCACATTGAGGTTGCCGCTGATAAGTGGCTCGGCGACGTAGCGAAATAGGTTTCATGGACGACGGGGTGATCGGCCGTGAGGTCCACTGGATTTCTGTGTTCGTACACACTAAGCGAAGATATGCAATTTAGCCAGATCTGGTCGCAGTCTACGACTACAACGTACGCTCGGTCTTGAATGGTGGGACCTGCCATCTAGGATTGTCCTAGGTAACTCATGTGGAGGTTAAAATCTTGATTGTTGCTTTAGTGGGATCGTCCTCCTTTGATCGATTCTTCAATCCAGCCCATGACGAGTTGCAACGGCGCGGCCATAGTGTGGCGCGGTTCTTAACACGAAACGATCTGCTTGCCGCAGTTGACGCGCTGCAGTGTTTGGAAATCCTTGGCGCGTCCTCAAGCTTTACAGCCGACCGGGAGTTGTTTGCCAAGATGCCGCGTTTGCGCGCATTGGTTTCCCCGTTCACAGGGGTCGAAGGGTTCGATGTTTCGGCCGCGACAGCAAACGGCATACTCGTGGCGAATGGCCAAATTACGGAAAACTCCGTCAGCATGGCCGAGGCCGCAGTTCTCTTCACGCTGGCTTCGCTCTATGACCTTCATGGCACTGAGCGCTACCTTCGCGAAAACCTGCCGCGTCCCTCGCAGGTCCGTGCGCGGATGCTCATGGGAAAGAAAGTTGGCCTGATAGGCTTTGGCAAAATTGGACAGGCTATCGCGGAACGGCTGTCTGCATGGGGTGTGAGGCTCGTCGCCTCGGTGCGCACGACGCGACCGATGCCCGCATATGTCGCCGCGCAGAGCCTCGATGAGGTGCTCGCGACAAGCGATGTCGTTATCATGGCGGCTTCGCTCAATCCTGAATCACGAGGAATGCTGGATCTTGACGCGTTGCGCCGGATGAAACCGGACGTGGTGTTTGTCAACATCACGCGGGGCGGCATCGTCCCCGACGATACGCTCGCCGCGCTCGCCGCAGAGCGACCTGCTATGCGCATCGCCCTCGATGTGTTCGACCCAGAGCCGCTGAAAGAGAATAGTCCGCTGCGCGACCTTCCAAACGCCATCCTTACCCCACACATGGTAGGACATACGGTAGAGTCTCAGATGCGCCTGCCGGAGGCATTCTGCGAGAACCTTCTAGCGGTGGCAGAGTGGCGGGTGCCTGAATACGTTGTCAATCCGTCTGTGATCGAAACGTGGCTGAGAAAACAGGACAGCGCACAGCTATAGTTGCGACGTAAGCGGTGTGAGCGCACCCTTCACCGATTCCCCGGGATCACCGCATGGATCTGTTGCGGCGGGCCTTGAAGTGTTCGCGAAGGTCGAGGATTGCCTTGGCCAGGGCTGGTAGTCGGCCTCGATGATAGGCGTTGTGCCGATCAGAAGAGGGTGCAAGGCCTGGAACGTGGTGTGTTCA
>NZ_CDRMUA020000001.1:2762500-2840122 GCF_977007025.2 Azospirillum largimobile | reverse complement strand
GCTCCCTTACTCCCGCTCCTTCCCCCCGGCCAGCCCCCACCGCCGAGGCGGCGCGGGATCGACCCCGCGACCGGAACCGCCGTTCACCGGTGCCGGACACACCGATGGTGTGCCCGCGGACTGGTGCCCCGGCCGCCCGCCTGGTCCCGCCCGGACGCATCCAGGCAGGGTTGACCCCGAACGGAACATTATAACCAAAACGCACACGCATGAGTCGACGGGATTGTAAATCCCGCCCCAAGCGCGACAGCTTGTAAGTAAAAGAAGATCGTGCGATCGACCGGGACTCAACAAGCCCTGATCCGGCGTAAGACCTTCAGTATTTCACTTCTGTGTTCGGCCGGCCACAGAGTGTTGCATCACCCCATTTCGCCCCGCCGAATTGGAGCAAAAGTCTAACCATACCAACGAAATCTGGCAATGGGACAGATGGCGAACGGCCTAAAAAGATAAAAACCATCGCTCCGACCACAAGGCCGATCTCGAATCTCATAAGCGCGCCTAACAACAATCTAAGACAATTGTCGAGTACCCATACATTTACTTTAAACGCAAAAAGCCGCGCCCCGAGTCACGGGCGCGGCTTTTTGAAACCAGCGGATGAAAGCTCTATCAGAGAGCCTTGATCGCAGCCGACAGACGCGACAGCTTGCGCGACACGGTGTTCTTGTGCAGCACGCCCTTCGAGACGCCGCGCATCAGCTCCGGCTGAGCGGACTTGAACGCGTCGGCGGCGGCGGACTTGTCGCCGCTCTGGATCGCGCCCTCGACCTTCTTCACGAAGGAACGGATGCGGCTGATGCGGGCACGGTTGACTTCCGTGCGACGCTCGGTCTGACGAATGCGCTTTTCAGCGGACTTATGATTGGCCATGGAAACCCTACTCCGAACGACACGGCTGTCGTGATGCGAGCGCGCCTTATACGCGGCAGCGCACCTCGAGTCAAGGCGTGGACGCCCGATGATTTTGACTAATCGTACGCGGACGACATCTTGATGGGATCTGGTCCATCCCCCGCAAGATGCAGGGGACGGCCCAGGCGGCAGAGTCAACGCAGGTGCAGCGACTCAGCGATTCTTCCAGCCGGGCTGGCGCTTCTCGGCGAAGGCGGCCATGCCTTCCTTCTGGTCTTCGGTGGCGAAGGTCGAATGGAACAGGCGGCGCTCGAAACGGATGCCTTCGGCCAGCGTCGACTCATAGGCGACGTTGACCGCCTCCTTCGCCATGGCGATGACCGGCTGCGACAGCGAGGCGATCTTGGTGGCGACCTTCACCGCCTCCTCCACCAGCTCGGCGGCCGGGACGATGCGGGAGACGAGGCCGCAGCGCTCGGCCTCGGCGGCGTCGATCATGCGGCCGGTCAGGACCATCTCCATCGCCTTGGACTTGCCGACGAAGCGGGTCAGGCGCTGGGTGCCGCCGGCGCCGGGGATGGTGCCGATGGTGACCTCCGGCTGGCCGAACTTGGCGGTGTCGGCCGCCAGGATGAAGTCCGCCATCATCGCCAGTTCGCAGCCGCCGCCGAGAGCGAAGCCGGCCACCGCGGCGATGGTCGGCTTGCGGCACTTGGCCAGCCGCTCCCACTTCGCGGTGATGAAGTTGGAATTGTAGACATCCATATAAGAGAAGCCGGCCATCTCCTTGATGTCGGCGCCGGCGGCGAAGGCGCGCTCCGACCCGGTCACGACGATGGCGCCGATGGCTTGATCGGCCTCGAAATCGTCCAGGGCCCGACCCAGCTCGGTCACCAGTTGGTCGCACAGCGCGTTCAGCGCCTTCGGACGGTTGAGCGTGATCAGGCCGACCGGGCCGCGGGTCTCGACGAGGATGGTTTCATAGGACATGGCTGCAGCACTCTCCCGATGGGGCGAGCCCGGTTGCTTCCGGGACTCGTGGTTGTGTAGGGGCGTCTGTTGAGGACCCGCGCGAGTATGGCGGGTGTTCCCGCCGTCAGCGCGGCGTCAAAGTGAAGCGGACGGCGGTCGTGGCCTTCGGTTTGGCCTGTTGGGGGAATTCCAGCCGCAGTTCCTCGCCCTCGCGGACGAAGACGCGGTCGGACGCCCGGCGCCAGCCCAGCTGCGGCAGGGTCTGGTCGTAGAAGGCCAGCACCGCCTGGCGCGGCACCTCCCCCGACAGCACCGCCTGGATGATCCGTCCGCCTGGCTTGTCGAAGACCAGAGGCTCCGATTCGGCGGTCGCCAGCCCGGGCATCACCGGAACGTCGGTGAAGCCGGGGACGAACGGCCCGGAGTCGGCAGCGACCGGTTGGGCGGCGAATGCCGGAGGAATGGGAATAAGGAAGCTCCCCAGGCCCGCGACCGCGGGGCCGGCAAGGAGAAAAGCGGCGGACGCCGCCCGGAGCATGGCCGGTAGAGCCGTCATGCCCCAGCTATATCACCGTTGGCGCGCCGCACAAAAGAAAGTCGAGCGGCCGGACTGTACAATCCGCTGAACGCCCCCTGTCCGGGAGCGGTCGCAGTCGCAATCGGGGCAGCCCTCCCCCTCCCGGTCGTAGACGGCGAACTGGTGCTGGAAATAGCCCAGTTCCCCCGACGCCTGCCTGTAGTCGCGCAAGGAGGAGCCGCCGGCGGCGATGGCGCGCTCCAGCACCTCCCGCACCGCGGTGGCGAGATGGTCGACCTCCTCGGGCCTGAGGCTGGCGGCGGTCCGGGTCGGCAGGATGCCGGACTGGTATAGCGCTTCCGACACATAGATGTTGCCGAGGCCGGCGACGATGCTCTGGTCCAGCAGGGCTGCCTTGATCGGCGTGATCTTGCCGGCCAGCCGACGGGCGAGTTCGGGGCCTGAGAATTCGTTGCCCAGCGGCTCCGGTCCCAGGTTGCGCAGCATCGGATGGTCGCCCAGCGCGTCCGCCACCGTCAGGTCCATCAGGCCGAAGCGGCGGGCGTCGTTGAAGGTGACGACGGTGCCGGCGTCGGTCTCGAACACCACATGGTCGTGCTTGTCGAAGGAATCGGGGCGTTCCGGCGCGATGATCATGCGGCCGGACATGCCGAGATGGGCGATCAGCACGCCGCCGTCATCCAGATGCATCAGGATGTATTTGGCCCGCCGCCGCACCGACTCGACGCGCCGGCCGGTCAGCCTTTCGCAGAAGCGCGGCGGAAAGGGGGTGCGCAGGTTCGGCCGCCGCTGCTCCACACGGACCAGCCGCCGGCCTTCGAGATGCGGGGCAAGGCCCCGGCACACCGTCTCGACTTCGGGAAGTTCAGGCATCGGCAGAGTGTGGGGTGGGTGGCGGATGGGTGCAAGGGCGGTTGTCGAAGCCCTCTCCCGCCCCGGGAGAGGGAGATCTCACCGATATTCCTTGAAGCGCTCCGTCGCCTGGATCAGCGCGGCGCGGATGCCGGGTTCCATGGCGGAGTGGCCGGCGTCGGGAACGATGCGGTAGTCGGCTTCGGGCCAGGCGCGGTGCAGCGCGTCGGCGGAGACCACCGGGCAGACGATGTCGTAGCGGCCCTGGACGATCACCCCCGGCAGATGGCGGATGCGGGAAACGTCGCGCAGCAGCTTGTCCTCCGGCGTAAAGCGGTTGGAGCGGAAGTAATGCGCCTCGATCCGCGCCAGCCCCAGGGCGTGGCGGTCCTCGCCACTGGCGGCGATCAGGTCCGGCGACGGCAGCAGGGAAGAGCAGCTGCCCTCATAGATGCTCCACACCCGCGCTGCGGCCATGCGCACCATCGGGTCGGGCGAGTCGAGCCGCTTCCAATAGGCCTCCAGCAGGTCGCCGCGCTCGTCTTCCGGAATATGGCCGGCAAAGGCAGCCCAAGCCTCCGGGAAGAGGATGCGCATGGAATAGAGGAACCAGTCGATCTCGCTCTTCCGCATCAGGAAGATGCCGCGCAGGATCAGGCCCAGGCAGCGCTCCGGATGGGTTTCGGCATAGGCCAGCGCCAGCGTCGAGCCCCAGGAGCCGCCGAACAGGTGCCAGCGTTCGATCCCCAGGTGCCGGCGCAGCGTCTCGATGTCCTCGACCAGCCGTTCGGTGGTGTTCTCGCGCGTTTCGCCCAAGGGCGTGGAGCGGCCGGCCCCCCGCTGGTCCATCACGACGATGCGGTAATGGGCGGGATCGAAGAAGCGGCGGTGGGTGGGCGAGGCCCCGGCCCCCGGCCCGCCATGCAGGAACATCACCGGCACGCCGCGCGGATTGCCCGCCTGCTCCCAATAGACCGTATGGATCCCGTCGACGGCGAGCGTGCCGGTCTGGAACGGGTCGATGGGCGGATAGAAGTCGCTGCGGGGCATGGCCATGCATCCAGTGGTGCGGGCCACAAGTGTAAAGGAGCCACCGGGGCTCGCGCCAGAGCGACGAAGTCGTGAAACGACAAAGGCCGCCCGGAGGCGGCCTTGCATGTCGAAGTCATGGAGGAGGATGGCGCGCCCGAAGAGATTCGAACTCCTGACCCTCAGATTCGTAGTCTGATGCTCTATCCAGCTGAGCTACGGGCGCCTTATCCACCAAACGTCTCGCCGTCGAAGTGTCCCCCGGCGTCGAGGCGCGCAACCTACTCAAATCCGTCATCGAAGGCAAGAGCTTTTCACGAAGAAAAACGCGAAGCTTTCTTGCGGATTTCGACGATGTCCCAGACGACAAAGGCCACCGCGGAGGTGGCCTGTCTTGTCGAACGGGAAGGATGGCGCGCCCGAAGAGATTCGAACTCCTGACCCTCAGATTCGTAGTCTGATGCTCTATCCAGCTGAGCTACGGGCGCCTTATCCACCGTCTGTCCCGGCGTCGGCGGCAGGCCGTCGGCGTCGAGGCGCGCAACATACTCAAACACCCCCTGCCCCGCAAGCGCTTTTTTCACGAATTTTCGCCTGCCTTCCAACGCCCCTGCGACGCCCCTGCGACGGTCGGTCCACCGCGTACGAATCACCCCCGATTGCCGGGCGGCGGCGGCTGGGTTATACAGTCCCCTTGCTGTTTTTGGAGAGTCAGTACCGTGGCCGAAGCCCCCTTCAACAAGCATTTCCCGGTGTCCTGGGAAGAGCTCCACCGCAACGCCAAGGCGCTGGCCTGGCGCCTGATCGACCGTGGCCCGTGGAAGGGCATCATCGCGATCACGCGCGGCGGCATGGTTCCTGCGGCGATCATCGCGCGCGAGCTCGAGATCCGCATGATCGACACCGTCTGCGTCTCCAGCTACGACCACCAGCAGCAGCGCAATGCGACGGTGCTGAAGGGTGTCGAGGGCGCCAATGCCGGCGACGGCGAGGGCTGGCTGATCATCGACGACCTGGTCGACACCGGCAAGACGGCGGAAGTCGTGCGCAAGATGCTGCCGAAGGCGCATTTCGCCACCGTCTACGCCAAGCCGGCCGGCCGGCCGCTGGTCGACACCTTCATCACCGAAGTCAGCCAGGACACCTGGATCCACTTCCCCTGGGACATCGAGCTGCAGTTCTCGCAGCCGATCGCCAAGCTGCGGAACAGCTGACGGCCAACCACCGGCACGGCTCCCCGCGGCATGCGGGGGCCATGCCGGTGCGCCGGTTCGCGCGTTCCGGCTCATTACATAAAAATTTACCGTTTGCGTCCTAAATGGCGCGCGGCGGAGCGTCTGCGCCCGCCATCGCCTTACCAACATCGCGTGGCGGCCCGCGCATGACCGACGATTCGACCGGCGATATACGCCCGGATGAACTGCACCAGGACGAGTTGCGGCAGAAGATCGACGCGCTGGTGGCACGGCTGCCGGCAAGCCTCGTCTACAGCCTGCTGAGCGAGATCGAGGGCATGGACAGCGAGCCGACCGACCGGGTCCAGCTCGTCCGCCAATATGTCATCGAGTATCTGAACCGCCAGCGCACCAACCGTGCCCGGCGCCTGTTCACCAACCTGTTCGAAGCCTTCCTGATCGACGACGACGTGCTGTACCACGCCGGCCTGTCGATTCCCGGCATGCTGCAGCGGGTCGATGTCGGCGCCCTGTGGGAGGCGCTGAGCCGCGACGCCTTCCCGCTGCTGGCGGTGGAGGCGCAGGAGACGCTGGACGAGATGGCGCGCGGCGACGTGATCGACCGCATCCTGCGCTCCCCCGTCGCCATGGTGATGAAGGAGCGGATGCGCGTCGCCGCGGTGAAGCATCTGGACGCCGTGCTGGCGAACAAGAAGGCAACGGATGAATTGCTGGGCGGCCTGTCGCGTAACCGGCCGCGCCGCACCCGGCTGATGTCGGGATTCCTGGAAAAGACGCCGGCCATCGACATCGGCACGCTGCGGCTGATGCATCTGGTCCTGGCCAATGCCGAAGGACCGGTGAAGCCTGTCGCCGACCGGCTGGAGGATTTTCCGGCCTCGTGCGGCGGCGAGGCGGAGGCGAACCGGCTGGCCGACCTGCTTCAGGACGCGACGGAGCAGCTGCGCGACCGCTGCGGCGACGATCTGGCCAACCTGCTGCCGCTGTCGGTCCTGACGGTGAAGCGCAATTATCCGGTCGCGGCGCTCTATATCCGGCAGAGCGGCGTCGATCCCGGCCGCGGCGATGCCTTGACCGCGGCGCTGACCGGCCATTTCGTCGGCGTCACCCGCGCGCTGACCGCGGCGCTGACCGTCATCCTCAAGCTGAACGACCGGGTTCCCGGCTCCGCCATCCGGCCCAGTGCCAAGGAAAAGGCGCGGCTGGAGGCGCTGGTGCAGCGGCTCGATCAACTGGTCCATGCCGCCACCTCCGCCGGATTGATGGAGGACCGCCGCAGCGAGCCGGCCTTCCGCAACGCCTGGACCCAGGCGGCCAAGATCATCGGAGCGCGGGTGGCAGCGGTGGCGATGGAACGCTCCGCCCAGGCCGCCGCCGCCCGGCGCCAGCCGGTCATCGACCATGGCGACGTGGTGTGGCTCGACCGGCTGCTGTGGCGCTGGCAGGCGATGTCGCGCGACTTCGGGTTCGAGACCTACGATCTGGTGAAGTGGCGCGAAAACCTGCTGGAGGAACTGCGCGCCAACGTCGAGAAGGCGATGAAGTTCGAGGATGCCGACCCGCTCGACGAACGGATGGAGCATCTTCTGCGCATCAACGCCATCGCCGGGGTGTTCGGGCAGCGCGTCAGCGCCTGGATCCCCACCTTCAGCCACAACATGACCCGCTTGCTGTCGCACCGGCTGGAGCGCGGCGGGGTGCTGGGCGCGGAAGAGCAGGCGATCATCGACGACCTCGTCGCCACGGCGCGCACCGAAGTCGGCAAGTCGCGCTACTGGAAGAGCAACGAGCTGATGGACCTGATCGAGCTGTCGGAACGGACGCGGCCGGTGGGGTGAGCGGGGTCAGTATTCCTTGCGACGTTAGACCCCCACCTTGATCCTCCCCCGCTGGGCGGGGGAGGAAATTGGCGCTTGTTCGGGAGAGTTGCGGTAGTCCCTCCCCCGCCCAGCGGGGGAGGCTAGGTGGGGGTCTAACCTCCCCCCCCGCCGACTACATCACTCCCGACGACCGATGCCGCGGGTCGAGCCAGTCGCGCAGCCCATCCCCCAGCATCGTCAGCCCCATCACGCAGAGCGCAATGGCGACACCGGGAAACACCGCCTGCAGGGGTGCGGTGAACAGGTAGGTCTGGGCGTCGCCCAGCATCTTGCCCCAGCTGGGGCTGGGTGGCTGGATGCCGAGGCCGAGATAGCTCAGCGCCGCCTCGTTGACGATGGCGACGGCGAACAGGACGGTGGCCTGGACCACGATGATGCCGGCGATGTTGGGCAGCACATGAACCAGCGTCACCGAGAGCGGTCCCCGTCCCAGTGCCAGCGCCGCACCGACGAAGGGCCGCCGCCACGCCGCCAGCGCCGCACCGCGGGTGACTCGGGCCAGCACAGCGGCGTTGAACAGGGCCAGCGCCACCACCACGTTGATCGCCCCGGCACCCAGCGCCGCCGTGAGCAGAATGGCCGTCAGCACGGCCGGGAAGGCGAAGACCAGATCGCCCAGCCGCGCCACCACCTCGTCCCCCCAGCGCCCCAGCCCGGCAGCCAGCAGCCCGAGCGGCACCCCGCCCAGCAGCCCCAGCCCGACCGCCGCCGCCCCCACCGCCAGCGAGTTGCGGGCGCCGACCATGATCATCGACAGCACGTCACGCCCGAAATGGTCCGTGCCCAGCCAATGGGCGGCGCTGGGCGGCTTCAGCCGGGCGATCACCCGCACCTGCTCCGCCGGGTAGGGCGTCCACAGCAGCGACAGCAGCGCCATGGCGACCAGCAGCAGCGTCAGGACGGCGCCGAGATGGAGGGAGAGGGGAAGGCGCTTCATGCTGAGTGCCATCGGCGATGCCCCCACCTAACCTCCCCCGCTGGGCGGGGGAGGGACTGCCGCTGAACGCCGACAAAACTCCTGTTTCCCTCCCCCGCCCAGCGGGGGAGGGTTAGGGTGGGGGTAGAACTTCCCCTCCCGACACCCTGCCTCACGACGACACCCCTTTCGGCCGCGGGTCGGCCAGTGCGCAGGCGATGTCGACCACCGCGCTCACCACCACCACGAACAGCGCCAGCAGCACGACCACGCCCTGCACGACGATCAGGTCGCGCTGGCCGATGGCCTGATAGAGCAGCCGGCCGAGCCCCGGCAGGGTGAAGACATTCTCCACCACCACCGCCCCGGCTACGAGGAAGGAGATCTGCAGTCCCAGCACCGTCGCCACCGGGATCAGCGCGTTGGGCAGGGCATGGCGCAGCAGGACCGCCGTGCGGCCCACCCCCTTGGCGCGGGCGGTGCGGACATGGTCCTCGCCCAGCGTGTCGAGCACGGCGGTGCGGGTGACGCGGGCGAGGATGGCGGCCTCCGGCACCGCCAGCGCCAGGGCCGGCAGCACCAGCGCATGCAGCGCCGGACCGATGCCGCCGCCCCACCCCGGAAATCCGCCGGCCGGGAACCAGTGCAGGGTCAGCGAGAACAGCAGGATCAGCAGGATGGCGATCCAGAAGCTGGGCATCGACACGCCCAGCTGAGCGAAGCCCAGCACCGCCCAGTCCCCGCCCCTGCCCCGCCGCGCCGCGGCATAGAGGCCGAGCGGCAGGGCCAGCATCGTGCTGATCGCCAGCGACAGCAGGGCCAGCGGCAGGGTCACCGCCAGCCGTTCCGCCACCAGCTCCGCCACCGGGCGGGCATAGGTCAGGCTGACGCCGAGGTCGCCGCGTGCCAAGCCGCCGGCCCAGTCGAGGTAGCGGGTAAGGATCGGCTGGTCGAGACCCATCTGGCTGCGCAAGGCGGCCAGCGTGTCGGGCTGGGCATTGACGCCCAGCATCAGCAGCGCCGGGTCGCCGGGAACCAGCTGCAGCACGGTGAAGACCACGACGGTGGCCAGCCAGACGGTGACGATCAGGCTGACCAGCCGTCGCAGCAGGAAAGCGAGCACGCGGGGTCTATCCTTACTTGCTCGACGCTATTTCCAGGCGGCGTTGGTGACGTCGTTGGCCTGGACCGGGCGGTTGACCCACATGCCGGTCAGGCCGGCCTTCTGCACCGTCACCGACGGCAGCATGAACAGGAAGCCGTTGACCGCATCCTCCGCCAGGATCTTCTGCTGCTCGCCGTAGAGCGCATTGCGCTTGGCCGAATCCTGGGTGCGGTTCAGTTCCTCGTTCAGCGCGTTGAAGCGCTCGCTCTTGTAATTGAAGTAGTAGTCGGGCCGGGCGTAGATGTCGATGTCCAGCGGCTCGGTGTGGGCGATCATGGTCAGGTCGTAATCCTTGCCCTTGAACGTCTTTTCCAGCCAAGCCGCCCATTCCACCGGCTCGATCTTCGCGCGGATGCCGACTTCCGCCAGCATGGCGGCGACCAACTCGCCGCCGCGGCGTGTATAGGGCGGCGGCGGCAGGCGCAGGGTGGTGTCGAAGCCGTTGGGATAGCCGGCTTCCGCCAGCAGCGCCTTCGCCTTGGCCGGGTCGTAGGGGTAGAGGCCGGTCAGGTCGACATAGCCCTCGCGGTGCGGCGGGAAATGGCTGCCGATGGCGGCGCCGTTGCCGTACAGCACGCCCTCGATCAGCGTCTTGCGGTCGATGGCATGGGCCATGGCGCGGCGGACGCGGACATCGTCGAAGGGTTTGCGGGCGTTGTTGGTGGACAGGACCGTCTCACCCTCCGTCGAGCCGACCGTCACCGTGAATTTCGGATCGTTGCGGAACTCCGGCAGCGCCTCGTAGGTGCTGAACAGGGTGAAGGCGTCGATGTCGCCGGCCTTCAGCGCCGCCACCTGGGCGGCGGGGTCGCTGACGAAGCGGAAGGTCACGCGGTCGAGCTTGGGCTTCACCCCGTCATAGTCGGGGTTGCGGACCAGCACGACCCGGTCGCCGGCGACCCAGCGGTCGAACCTGAACGGACCGGTACCGACGGGCTTCTGCTTGTTGGTCGGCGCCGATTCCGGAGCGACGATGGCGGCGTCGCCGCTGGCCATGTGGAACAGGAACAGGCCGTCGGGCCGCGACAGGGTGACGACCACCGTCTGCGGGTCCGGCGTTTCCACCTGGGCGATGGGGGAGAAATAGGCCTTCTGCGCGTTCACAGAATCCGCGGCGCGGGCGCGGTCCAGGGTGAACTTCACGTCGGCGGAATCGGCGGCGGTGCCGTCGTGGAACTTCGCGTTGGCGCGCAATGTGAACCGGTAGGTCAGCCCGTCTTCCGAGACGGTCCAGCGCTCCGCCAAGCCGGGCACAAGCTTGCCCTCGCCATCGACGCGCAGCAGCGGTTCGAACAGGTTGGCGTAGGTGACTTCCTTGATGGCGCCCGCCGCACCGGCGGTGGGATCGAGGTGCGGCGGCTCCAGCGCCATGCCGACGACGAGGTCGGTGCGCGGCTGGGCCAGGGCCGTCTGGGATGCGGCGGCCAGCGCCAATCCGGCGATGGCGGCCAGGCTGAAGCGCTGCTTGGCGGTCGACATGATGGCAAACTCCCCCGTCTCGTCGTTCCCGACGTTTTCGTTGCCGCGATGATGCGGTGCGGCGCGGGAGAGCGCAAGCGAAGCCCCACCCGCTTTCCGTTCGGTACACGGGTGAGGCGCCTGAGGATCAGGCCGCGCCGGGCACACCCTTGGAGGTGGAATATTCGAAATGCAGCGCCTCGCCCGGATAGACCAGCGGGCGGATGGAGTGGGCGGCCTGGGCCGCTTCGGCGAAGCCGCAGAGGATCAGCTTCAGCTTGCCCGGATAAGTGGCGATGTCGCCGATGGCGAAGACGCCCGGGACGTTGGTGGCGCAGCCGGGCTGGGCCACCGCGATGTGGCTGCGCTCCAGGTCCAGGCCCCAGTCGGCGATGGGGCCGAGATTCATCGACAGGCCGAAGAAGGCCAGCAGCGCATCGGCCGGCAGCGCCTTTTCCTCGCCGTCCAGCGTGGCGACGCGCACGGCGGTCAGCTGGCCGTCCTCGCCGTCCAGGCCGGAGAGCTGGTAGGGCACCACCATCTCGATCCGCCCCTCGCGCACCAGCGCGTCCATGCGGGCGACGCTTTCCGGCGCGGCGCGGAATTTGGGGCGGCGGTGGACGACATAGACGCGCTCCGCCACGTCGGCCAGGGAAATGGCCCAGTCGACCGCACTGTCGCCGCCGCCGGCGATCACCACCTTCTTGCCGGCGAAGTCCTGGCGGCGGCGCACCATGTAGAAGACCGACTTGCCCTCATAGGCCTCCAGCCCGTCGAGCGGCGGGCGGTTGGGACCGAAGGCGCCGCTGCCGGCGGCGATGATCACCGCCTGGGTGTCGATCTTCGTGCCGATGCTGGTCTCCACCAGCCAGCGCCCGCTGTCCTGGCGGGTCAGCTTCTCCACCTGCTGGCCCAGGTGATAGGTGGGCGCGAAGGGGGCCGCCTGCTCCGCCAGCCGGTCGATCAGGTCGGCCGCCTCGATCGAGGGATGGGCCGGGATGTCGTAGATCGGCTTTTCCGGATAGAGCGCGGTGCACTGGCCACCGACCATGTCCAGCGCATCCACCACATGGCAGCGCATCTTCAGCATGCCGCATTCGAACACGGCGAACAGCCCGACGGGGCCGGCGCCGACGATGACGACATCGGTGGTGAGGACATCGTGGCTGGAGGCGGTCTGCGACATGAAAGCCAATTCCTTGAGACGGGGTGCCGGGTGGAGGATGATGCGGAAGGGTCGGCGAACGGTCCTTCCATTGTCCGCATTTCCCGGCCGGGTCAACCCCCCGCAAGGGGAAAGCGGTGCTGTGTCGCGTGCGAGGCAGGACGTGGGGTGTCTGGATCCGAATACAATTTCGCATAAATTCGCTTAAATTTGTCGATTGCGTGCCGGAGAGTGCAAGGCGGACAGTGGGAGCACGCGACGGATGGCCAGGATTTCCATCCCGGAGGCCGGTCCGGATGCCAGTCGGGTGGAGGCCCGGAATGAAGGAACTTCGCTGTCTGGTCTTCACCGACCAAGAGGTGGTGCGGGCCGTGCTCGACCGGCGCCGCCGGGTGAAGGATCCGTTGCCGGTCGGCACCGTGTCCAAGGTCGCCTACCACCGCAACGAGGGGCCGGAACAGGAGGGCATCGAAACCCGCCTGACCATCACCGACGATGACGGCGCGGTGACCGAACTGGTGCTGGCCGACACCGAGGTGACGGCTGCGCTGGTCGGCTATTGCATGGGCCGGCGCATCCCCCTGCCGGTGGCGTCGGACAAGATGCTGCACCTGATCAACGGCGCGCTGACGCTGATGATCACCATGAATTTCAACAAGGCGCCGCGGCTGGTGGTGGCCGGTGCCGCAGAAGGTGTAGGATCGGGTGCGGGGGACCGGCTGTCGCCGAAGCGCCGGGTCGGCCGCTGACCCACCCTTCTTTACGGCTTGCGGGCGGGCGGCGGCTTCGCACAGTATCCGCGCCATGTCGGACATCTCCCCCTACACCGTCACCGTACCGCTGCCGGACGAGGCCGCCACCGCGGCACTGGGCCGCCGGCTGGGCGTCCTCCTGCGGCCGGGCGACCTCGTGGCGCTGCGCGGCGATCTCGGCGCCGGCAAGTCGGCGCTGTCGCGGGCACTGATCCGCAGCGTCACCCATGAGGACGCCGAGGTGCCGTCCCCCACCTTCACCCTGGTGCAGACCTACGACACCGCCATCGGGCCGGTCTGGCATTTCGACCTCTACCGTTTGTCGGGGCCGGACGAGGTGTATGAACTGGGCTGGGACGATGCGCGGGCCGAGGCGGTGGCGCTGGTGGAATGGCCGGACCGGCTGGGTCCGCTGCTGCCGCCCGACCGGGTGGAGGTGGCGATGGCGCATGACGGACCCGACTCCCGCCGCGCCACGCTGACCGGCCATGGCGCGCTGGCGGCGCGGGTGGCCGCCGGCGATTGGACGCTGTGATGGGTGACGTGTCTTCTGCACGAGAAGCGGAGATCGCCGCCTTCCTGGCTGCCAACGGCCTGTCCGATGCCGTGCGCGAACCGCTGGCCGGCGATGCCTCCGCCCGCCGCTACGAACGCCTTCGCAAGGCCGATGGCGAAACCCTGATCCTGGTGGACACGCCCGCCCCGGCCGACGACCTCGTCCCCTTCATCGCCATCGGCGCCGAACTGGCGGCCATCGGACTTTCGGTCCCCGCCATAATCGCATCGGATGTGGAACGAGGCTTGGCGATCCAGGATGATTTCGGAAGCGAAACATTCTCCCGCCTGCTGGCGGACGGTGCCGATCCGCAACCGCTCTACGAGATGGCGACCGACGCGCTGATCGTCCTCCATCGTGGCTGGCCGGAGGGGGCGGCGGAGCGCCTCGCCCTGCCCGTTTATGATCCGGCGCTGTTCATCGCGCAGACGCGGTTGTTCATCGACGCCTATGGGCCGGTGGCGCTGGGGCGACCCTTGAGCGATGAGGATCGTTCCAATTTCGATACGGCTTGGCGGGCGGTGCTGGAGCCGGTCTGCGCCGGTGCGCCGACGCTTCTGCTGCGCGACTATCATGTCGACAACCTGATGCGGTTGCCGCGGCCGGGGGTGCAGGCCGCCGGGCTGATCGACTTTCAGAGCGCGGGCTGGGGACCTCGGGCCTACGACCTCGTCTCCCTGCTGGAGGATGCGCGGCGCGACGTGGCGCCCGATCTGGCCGAGGCGATGGTCGCCCGTTATCTCGCCGCTTTCTCCGACACCGATGCCGCCGCCTTCCGCCGCGCCATGGCGATACTGGGGGCGGCGCGCCACACGCGGATCGTCGCCATCTTCGTCCGTCTGGCGCTGAGCCAGGGGCGGCGGTCCTACCTTGTCCATCTGCCGCGGGTCTGGCGCCTGCTGGAGGCACAGCTGGCGAAGCCGGAGCTTGCACCGGTCGCCACATGGTTCGACCGCCATCTGCCGCCCGAGACCCGTGCCGCCTTCGTCGTTCCGGAGACGATCTGAGATGACCGTGACCATTCCCGACACCGCCATGGTGCTGGCCGCCGGCCAGGGCCTGCGGATGCGCCCGCTGACCAACCACATGCCGAAGCCGCTGATCCCGGTGCTGGGCAAGCCGATGCTGGACCATGCGCTGGACCGGCTGGCGGCAGCCGGTGTCGGCCAGGCGGTGGTCAACAGCCACTATCTGGGCGCGATGATCGGCGATCACCTGAAGGACCGGGCGGCTCCGGCCATCACTCTGTCGCCGGAGGATACGCTGCTGGAGACCGGCGGCGGGGTGAAGAAAGCGCTGCCGCATCTCGGCACGGCGCCGGTCTATACGGTGAATGCCGACATCTTCTGGCTGGACGGGCCGGTCCCAGCGCTGCGCCGCCTGGCCGCGCATTGGAACCCGGCGGAGATGGATGCGCTGCTGCTGCTGATGGCGACGACCAAGTCGGTCGGCTATGACGGGCTCGGCGACTATCACATGGACCCGCTGGGTCGCCTGACCCGCCGGGCCGAGCGCGAGTTGGCGCCTTTCGTCTATGCCGGGGTACAGATCGTGAAGCCGGAACTGTTCGCGGCGGACACGCCGGACGGTGCCTTCTCCACCAACCTGATCTGGAACCGCGCGCAGGCGGCCGGGCGGCTGTTCGGCCTCGCTCATGATGGGCTGTGGTTCCACATCGGCACACCCGCCGGACTTCGGGAAGCGGAGGATCTGCTGGCCATCGGCGGCGTGCGGGCGGTGGCGCATTGAGGGCTGGGCTGAGGTATACTCACCCGGAAGTTTTGCCCCCACCTTGATCCTCCCCCGCTGGGCGGGGGAGGAGACTGCCGCCACCCTCCCGCCCAAGCACTTACCCCCTCCCCCGCATCGGACGGACCTTCGGTCCGCCGAGAGCGGGGGAGGGTTGGGGTGGGGGCAAGCGATACACGGACCTTCCATGCTTCCCGATAGCTCCACTCTCCCCAAAGTCTACAGCATCCCCGCGGGTGCGCCCTTCGTCGACATGCTCGCGGCGGGGATCATGGAGCGGGTGGGCGGCGACCCGATGGCATTGGCCGGGGTCACCGTCCTGCTGCCGACGCGGCGCGCCTGCCGGGCGCTGCAGGCGGCCTTCCTGCGCCGCTCGGGTGGACAGCCGACCTTGCTGCCGCGGATGGCGCCGCTTGGCGAGCTCGACGCCGGTGACCTCAGCCTGACCGAGGAGGAGTTGCCCGACGTCCCGCTCGACCTGCCGGAGGCGATCTCGCCCTTGAACCGGCAGATGACGCTGGCGCAGCTGATCCTGGGCGCCGACGGGCTGTCGGCGACCACGGCACAGGCGGTGCGGCTGGGTGCCGACCTGGGCCGGCTGATCGACGCGGTGTGGACCGAGCGCGCCGGCTTCGAGAAGCTCGAGTCGCTGGTGCCGGAGAATTATGCCGAGCATTGGCAGGTCACCCTGAAATTCCTGCGCATCATCACCGAAGTCTGGCCCGCCATCCTCGAGTCGACCGGCGAAACCGATCCCGCCAAGCTCCGCAATCTGGCACTGGAGACGCAGGCCGCCCTGTGGCAGGCCGCCCCGCCGCCGGGCATGGTGATCGCCGCCGGCTCCACCGGCTCCATCGCCGCGACGACGGAACTGCTGGCGGTCATCGCCCGGCTGCCGCAGGGGGCGGTGGTGCTGCCGGGCCTCGACACCGGGGCCGACGACACCATCTGGGACGCCATCGCCGGCGACGAGTCCCACCCGCAGCATGGCCTGTCGCAGCTGATCCATCTGCTGGGCGTCGAACGCGCCGAGGTGCAGCCCTGGACCGACGCGCCGGAGCCGCGGGGCGCCCGCGCCCGCCTGATCGCCGAGGCGATGCGCCCGGCGGCGACCACCGAGGGATGGCGCGAGCTGTCCGGGGTCGATGCCTCCGCGCTCGACGGCCTGACCCGCATCGATGCCGCCACGTCGGAGGAGGAGGCGCAGGTCATCGCGCTGCTGATGCGCCATGCGCTGGAAACGCCGACCAAGACCGCGGCGTTGATCACCCCCGACCGCAACCTGGGCCGCCGGGTCGCCATGGCGCTGGCGCGCTGGGGCATCCTGGTCAACGACTCCGGCGGCCAGCCGCTCGCCCACACCGCGGTCGGCACCTATCTGCGGCTGACGGCGGAGCTGGTGGCGAGCCGAGTCCACCCGCTGGCCCTGCTGGCGCTGGCCAAGCACCCGATGGCGGCGGGCGGCCGCGACTCGGCGGATTTCCGCGCAGCGGCCCGCGCGCTGGAGCGCATCGTGCTGCGCGGCCCCCGCCCGGCCGAGGGGTTCGACGGCGTGCTGGCGGCGCTGGAGCAGGCCGAGCGCTTCGACCATGAGGAGCAGCAGGAGTTCCTTCGCACATGGCTGGTCGATATCGGCCAGCGTGCCGCGCCCTTCCTTGAGGCGCTGACCAGCGAAACGCCGCTGGCCGACCTCGTGCGCGCCCATGTCGCCTTCTGCGAATCGCTGGCCGCCGACGACGAATTGACCGGAGCAGAGCGGCTGTGGCGGCAGGACGACGGTGAGGAGGCGGCGCGCTTCGTCCACGACCTGCTGGACGCGGCGGAAGGCTTCCCGGCGATCCCGGCCAAGGATTACCCGGCCCTGCTCGATGCGCTGATGAGCGCGCGGGCGGTGCGTCCCCGCTATGGACTGCACCCGCGCCTGTTCATCCTGGGTCCGATGGAGGCGCGTCTCCAGCATCTCGACCTGACCATCCTGGGCGGGCTGAACGAGGGCACCTGGCCGCCGGCGGCATCCGCCGATCCCTGGATGTCGCGGCCGATGCGGCGCGATTTCGGCCTGCCCAGCCCGGAACGGCTGGTCGGCATGTCGGCCCACGACTTCGCCCATGCCTGCGGTGCGTCGGAGGTGGTGCTGACCCGCGCCGCGCGGGTGGAAGGCACGCCGACCGTGCCGTCGCGCTGGCTGCTGCGGCTGGAAACCGTGCTGAAGGCGCTGGATCTGGACGGCGTGATCGAGGAACGCGGCGCCTGCTGGCTCGGCTGGGCGCGCGGGCTGGACGAGCCCGACCGGGTGCAGCCGGCGGCGGCGCCGGAGCCGCGCCCGCCGCTGACCGCCCGGCCGCGCAAGCTGTCGGTGACGGAGATCGAGACCTGGATGCGCGACCCCTACGCCATCTATGCCCGGCATGCCCTGCGGCTGCGCGCGCTCGACCCCATCGCCGCCGATCCGGGCGCGTCGGACCGCGGCCAGATCATCCATGACACGCTGGATGCCTTCGTCCGCGAGTATCCCGGCCCGCTGCCGCACGATGCGCTCGACCGGCTGATCGCGCTGGGACGCGAGCGCTTCGGCCCGCTGCTGCGCAGCCACCCCGACGTCTGGGCCTTCTGGTGGCCGCGATTCGAGCGGGTCGCCGGCTGGTTCGTCGATCTGGAGCGCGAACGCCGTCCCCGCCTCCGCCCGCTGGCGACCGAGGTGCCGGGCCGGCTGGAGCTGTCCGGCCCCGGCGGCCCCTTCACCCTGACCGCCAAGGCCGACCGCATCGATCGCGGCCCCGACGGGCTGGTGGTGATCGACTACAAGACCGGCACCCCGCCGAGCGCGCGGGAGATCGAGCTGGGCTTCGCCCCGCAGCTGCCGCTGGAGGCCGCTATCGCGGCGTCGGGCGGATTCAGCGGCATCGACAAGGGTGACGTGGCGGAGTTGACCTTCTGGCGCCTGTCCGGCGGCGACCCGGCCGGCGAGGAGAAGCCGGTGAAGGGCGACCCGGCGGTATTGGGTGAAGAAGCCCGGACGGGGCTGGAGGCGCTGATCGCGCAGTTCGACGATCCGAACACCCCCTACCGCTCCCGCCCGCGTCCGGCGATGGCGCCGCGCTACACCGACTACGCGCATCTCGCCCGCGTCCAGGAATGGTCGTCGGGCGGCGGGGAGGGGGAGTGATGCGAATGAGCGCAATTGGCGAGACTCTCCCTCTCCCCCCTGGGGAGAGGGTCGGGGTGAGGGGGACGCATCTCGTGCTTTTCCCAAAGGTCCTGCGGCGCATCCCCCTCACCCTAACCCTCTCCCCGGGGGGGAGAGGGGATTTTTGGACGCTGTGCCCATGACCATGACCGATCTGCCCCCCCGCAGCCTGCCGCTCGATCCCAACGTGGCGCAGCGGCGGGCGTCCGATCCGACGGCGTCGGTCTGGGTCGGCGCGTCGGCCGGCTCGGGCAAGACCAAGGTGCTGACCGACCGGGTGCTGCGGCTGATGCTGTCCGGCACGCCGCCGGCGCGCATCCTCTGCCTGACCTTCACCAAGGCCGCCGCGGCGGAAATGGCGATCCGCATCAACCGGACGCTCGGCCTGTGGGCGACCCTGCCCGACGAGGCGCTGGAGGACCGGCTGGCCGACCTCTGCGGCGAGCGGCCGAGTATGGAGGCGCGGCTGAACGCCCGGCGGCTGTTCGCCCAGGTGGTGGATTGCCCCGGCGGCATGAAGATCCAGACCATCCACGCCTTCTGCCAGTCGCTGCTGCGCCGCTTCCCGCTGGAAGCAGAGCTGGCGCCGCATTTCGACGTGATGGACGACCGCACCGCCGACGGGCTGCTGACCGAAGCGCGCGACGCCGTTCTGCATGCCGGCCGCACCGAGCCGGACAGCCCGCTCGGCCGCGCCATGGGCCGGCTGACCGGCGAGCTGAACGCGGAGGATTTCGCCGGGCTGCTGGCGGAGCTGGCAAGCCAGCGCGGGCAGGTGGAGAAGCTGTTCAAGAAGTTCAAAGGCCTGGACGGGCTGATCGACGCCATCCACGACACGCTCAAGGTGCCGCCGGGGGTGACCGAAGAGTCGATCCTGACCCACGCCTGCCATGACGACCAGTGCGAGCCGCCGGCCCTGCGCGAGGCCTGCCGGGCGCTGGCGGGCGGCAGCGCCGGCGACCAGGAGCGCGGCATCGCCATCCAGCACTGGCTGGACGCCGCCGACCGCCGGGTTCGCGCCTTCGAGGCCTACAAGCGCCTGTTCCTGACCGCCGAGGGCAGCCCGCGCAAAACCCTCATCACCAAGAAGCCGGCCACCGCCTATCCGCAGGCGCTGCTGTCCTTGCAGAAGGAGGCGGAACGGCTGGTGGAGATATCGGAGCGGGTGAAGGCCGCCGGCGTCGCCGCCTCGACCACCGCGCTGCTGACGCTGGCGCAGGCGATGCTGGACGCCTACCGCGAGCGCAAGGCGGCGCGCGCGCTGCTCGACTACGACGACCTGATCCTGGCGGCCAACCGGCTGCTGAGCGGCGACGAGGGCAAGGCGCCGCGGGTGCCCTGGGTGCTCTACAAGCTGGACGGCGGCCTGGACCATATCCTGATCGACGAGGCGCAGGACACCAACCCCGACCAATGGGCCATCGTCGCCTCGCTGGCCGGCGAGTTCTTCGCCGAACTGGAGGCCGCCGCGCCGGACGGCAAGATCCGCACCGTCTTCGCCGTGGGCGACGAGAAGCAGTCGATCTTCAGCTTCCAGCGCGCCGATCCGGCCGAATTCGCCCGCATGCGCCGCCATTTCCAGGACAAGGCGGAGTCGGCCGAGCGGCTGTGGGCAGGGGTGGACCTCGACATCTCCTTCCGATCCACCGCTGCGGTGCTGGAGACGGTCGATGCCGTCTTCGCGCTGGAGCGCGCCCGCGACGGCGTGGCGTCGGATGCCAGCCCGGTGATCCGCCACCGCGCATTCCGCCGCGGGCAGGCCGGATTGGTCGAGCTTTGGCCGCCGGTGAAGCCGGCCGAGGTGATCGAGACGCCGGCCTGGGCACCGCCGGTGGCGCGCGAGTCCGCCGACTCGCCGTCCGCCCGCCTCGCCTCGGTTATCGCGGCGACGGTGCATCGCTGGATCGACAGTGGGGAGAAGCTGGAGGCCAAGGGACGGCCGGTGCAGCCCGGCGACGTCATGGTGCTGGTCCGCCGCCGTACCGCCTTCGTCACCGAACTGGTCCGCGCGCTGAAGGACCGCGGCGTGCCGGTGGCCGGTGTCGACCGCATGGTGCTGACCGAACAGCTGGCCGTCATGGATCTGGTGGCGCTGGCCGATTTCCTGCTGCTGCCCGACGACGATCTGACGCTCGCCACCGTGCTGAAGGGGCCGCTGATCGGACTGACGGAGGAGGAGTTGTTCCGCGTCGCCCATGGCCGGCGCGGCACGCTGTGGCGCTCTCTCGTGGCACTGGCGGAGACGGAGCCCGACTTCCGCCCGGCGCGGCGCTATCTGGGCGATCTGCTGGCGCGCACCGACTTCTCGGCGCCGTACGAGCTGTTCGCCGGGCTGCTGAACCGGCCCTGCCCGGCCGACGGGCGGTCGGGACGGCGGGCGATCCTGAAACGGCTCGGCCCCGACGCCCAGGACCCGCTTGAGGAGTTCCTGGCCGTCTGCCTCGCCTTCGAGAAGACCGAGCCGCCGTCGCTCCAGAATTTCCTGGCCTGGCTGGCGGCCAGCGACGCGGAGATCAAGCGCGAGCTGGAACAGGGCGGCGGCACCGTGCGGATCATGACCGTCCACGGCTCCAAGGGTCTGCAGGCGCCGATCGTCTTCCTGCCCGACACGCTGGGCAGCCCGACCCAGAGCCCGCCGATCCTGTGGCCGGACGAGGATTGCCCGGTGCCGCTGTTCGCCGCCCGGCGGTCGCAGGAGGACGCGCTGTGCGCCGAGGCGCGGGCGCGGGCCAACCGGCGGCGCGACCAGGAATACCGCCGGCTGCTCTATGTCGCGCTGACGCGGGCGGAGGACCGGCTCTACATCTGCGGCCATCAGGGCAAGCGCGAGCCATCCGACGACTGCTGGTACCGGCTGGTCGAGGAGGCGATGCGCGAGAACGGCGTGCCGTATGACTTCGACTTCACCGGCCTGTGTCCCGACGGCTGGGCCGGAGACGGCTGGCGGCTGGTCGGTCCCCAGACCGCCGCGGTGCCGCGCCATGTCGAGAAGGAAGAGAGTGCGTCCGCCGAGCCGCCGCCGCCCTGGATCGGCGAACCGCCGCCCGGCGAGCCGGAGCCGTCGCGCCCGCTCACCCCGTCGCGGCCGGATGGCGAGGAACCGGCGGTGCGCTCCCCGCTTGGCAACGACGACGGCCAGCGTTTCCGCCGCGGCCTGCTGGTGCACCGGCTGTTGCAGACGCTGCCCAATCTGGCGGACGACGCGCGGGAGGCCGCCTGCCGCCGCTTCCTCGCCCGGCCGGCGCACAAGCTGACGCCGGAGCAGCAGGACGCCATCGCGCGGGAGACGCTGGCGGTGCTGAGCCATGCGGAGTTCGCGCATCTGTTCGGCCCCGGCTCGCGGGCGGAGGTGCCGCTGGTCGGCGTGGTGGCGCTGGGTGACGGCAGCCGGGCACTGGCCGGCCGCATCGACCGGCTGGCCCTGACCGGGGACACGGTGTGGATCGTCGACTATAAGACGAACCGGCCGCCGCCGCAGGATCTGGAAGACGTGCCAATGGTTTACCGGAGGCAGATGGCGGCCTACCGCGAGGCGTTGCGGGCGGTTTACCCCGGCCGCCGGGTGCGTTGCGTGCTGTTGTGGACCGATGGTCCCTACACCATGGAGCTGCCGCCCTCGGTGCTGGACGCGGCGGCGGCGGGACTGGCCCCGCGGACGGGGTGAGAGGTGGCCGGCGGGTCCCCCGAAAGATGGGGTGACTTGACCGGCCGGGCGCCTCCGCCCTACATTTTGCTCAATTCCACTGACGGGGCGATGGCCGCCGGCCTTCCACAACCGGTCCGCGGCGCTTCCGAATCCAGGCTAGAGGTCACATGAGCACCACCATCAAGGTTACCGACGACAGCTTCGAGCAGGACGTCCTGAAGGCCACCGGCCCGGTCCTGGTCGATTTCTGGGCGGAATGGTGCGGCCCCTGCAAGATGATCGCCCCGGCGCTCGACGAGCTGGCCCGCGACTATGAGGGCAAGGTCACCGTCGCCAAGCTGAACATCGACGAGAACCCGGGCACCCCGGGCAAGTACGGCGTGCGCGGCATCCCGACGCTGATGCTGTTCAAGGACGGCAGCGTCACCGCCACCAAGATCGGTGCCTTGCCGAAGGGTGCGCTGTTCCAGTGGGTCGACTCGGCGCTGTAAGCGCCTGCCGGTCCAGGTAAGGAAAAGCCCCGCCCGCGGTTGCCGCGGCGGGGCTTTTTCGTTTGGGAGTTGTCGGATTTGGGGAGAGTTAGACCCCCACCTAACCTCCCCCGCTCTCAGCGGACCTATGGTCCGCCTGCCGCGTCAGCACAAAGCACAGCTTTGTGCGAGAGCTGGGCGGGGGAGGGACTGCCGCTGCCTTTCCGATCAAGCGCTTATTCCCTCCCCCGCCCAGCGGGGGAGGGTTAGGGTGGGGGCATCGTCAGCCGACGCCCGCCTCACTGCGCCTTCTTAGGCGGCTCCTTCGCCTTATCCTTACCCGCAGCCCCCGCAAGCTCCGCGGTGCGGGCGAGGTTGTCGGCGGCGGCGCGGCCCCATTCGCTGTCGGGAGAGACACGGCGGGCCAGCGCCCAATCGTCGCGCGCGGCGGGCAGGTTGCCGCCCATCGCCTTGACGTTACCGCGCAGCAGGATCGCCTCCGGATCGCCGGGCTTCAGTTCCAGAGCATGGTCGATGTCGGACAGCGCCTGCCGGTAGTTCGACAGCGCCTTGTGGGCGGTGGCGCGATAGAGATAGGCGTCGGCCCGCCGCGGGTCGCGCGACAGGGCCGCATCCAGGTCGGCGATGGCGTCCCAGAAACGCTCGCCCTCGGCACGGGCGAAGGCGCGGTCGATCAGCAGGTCGGTGTCGCCCGGCGTCTTGTCGAGTGCCTTGCCGTAGAGCCGCTCCGCCCGCCCCTGGTCGCCGGCACGCAGCCACGCCCAGCCGGCGCGGCCGAGCAGCGAGGCGGCGGCCTTGGGATCGTCCTTGCCCAGCGTCGGCACCAGCGCCTCCATCTGGGTGCCGGCCGCCTTGAAGTCGCCGGCATGGAACAGCGCCAGCGCTTCGCAGAGCTTGGCGTGATCGCCGCCGCCCTGCTCCTGCCAGCGTTTTGCGTCGGCCTTGGCGCTGTCGGGGTTCGCCTCCGCCTTGGCGGCGCAGGCCTGGAGTTCGCGGTTGCGGTCCAGGGCGGACGAGGAACCGGATGCGGCATGCGCCGCCGGCAGGGCTGCGAACAGCCCCAGGGCCAGCACGCCGGAAAGGTAAGGATTGCGTCGGGTCATGGTGCCTTTACACTCCGCCATCGCCGGGCAGGGCGCAAGCCCGCAAGCCAAGCCCATAAGCCAAGCCCCGGCATTACGCATTCCCCTCCTGCCCCAACAGGAACCGCCCGCGATGACCGATCCCCGCCTGTTCGTCTTCGGCCCCGGCTACAGCGCCCGTGTCTTCGCCGACGCGTTGCGCGCCGATGGATGGCGCGTCGCCGCCACTTGCCGCAGCGAGGAGAAGAAGGCGGAGTTGGAGGCCCAGGGGATCGAAGCCTTCCTGTTCGACCGCGGCCGGCCGCTGGCCGATGCCAAGGCGGCGCTGGCCGGCACCACCCATCTGCTGGTCAGCATCCCGCCGGACGGCAAGGGCGACCCGGTGCTGGACCAGCATGCCCGCGATCTGGCCGACCTGCGCACGCTGGACTGGGGCGGCTACCTGTCCACCACCGGCGTCTACGGCGACACCGGCGGCGAGTGGGTCGGCGAGGCGGCGTGGCTGAAGCCGACCGGTGAGCGCCAGAAACGGCGGGTGGAGGCGGAACGCGGCTGGCTGAACCTGTACCGCCAATACGGCGTGCCGATGCATCTGTTCCGGCTGGCCGGCATCTACGGCCCCGGCCGGAGCGCCATCGATTCCGTGCGCGACGGCACCGCCAGGCGGGTCGACAAGCCGGGTCAGGTCTTCTGCCGCATCCATGTCGACGACATCGCCAGGACGTTGCGCGCGTCGATGGCGCGGCCGACGCTGGGCGCCGTCTACAATGTGGCCGACGACCTGCCGAGCCCCTCGCACGAGGTGGTGGAGTATGCCTGCCGCCTGCTGGGGGTGGAGCCGCCGCCGCTGATTCCCTTCGATCAGGCGGAGATGTCGCCGATGGCCGCCAGCTTCTACGCCGATTGCCGCCGGGTGAAGAACGACCGCATCAAGCGCCAACTCGGCGTCACGCTGGCCTATCCCGACTACCGCGCCGGGCTGGAGGCGCAGTTGGCGGCCGGGCTGTGACCGGAAATCCGGCAAAAGGTAAAGCTAAGATTACAAAGCAAATGATTGGCATATACCGGTAATCATAAGATTTAGCCAAAGACACACATGGAAAAGGCAAAACTTATTTAATAATCTCTCGGGATCATAAGTGTCCGGGTGACGACTATCCCGCGAGGTGTTGGGCGCATGAACAGCACGCCGACGGTCACGACCTCCTTCCCCTCCGCCACCCCCGCGGCGGGCGTGGACGCCATCGACTCCAGCGCCTTCCGCCGCCAGATGGACGAGGTCGTCTCCCGCATCCCGATGCACGCCATCCGCTCCGTCCTGGACGCGGTGGAGGGGGCGCCCAGCCCGAACGGCGAGCGCGCCCGGCATCTGCGCGACGCGCTGGTAGAGCATTTCAACCGGCTGAGGCCGATGAAGGCGCGCCGCCTGTTCACCAGCCTGTTCGAACCCTTCCTGGTCGACGATCCCATCCTGTACCGCGCCCCGGAGTCGGTGCCGGCGCTGATCCAGCGGGTCGACATGGGCGGCATCTGGGCGGCGCTGGCCCGCTATGCCTTCCCTGGCCTCGCGGCGGAGGTGCAGAGCCGGCTGGACGCCATGGCGCGCGAGGCGATGCTGGACGCCGTGCTGTCCAGTCCCGACGCGATGGTGATGCGCGAGCTGATGCGCCGGGAAGCGTTGGACTTCCTCTATGCCATGGCCGGCGACCGCAAGCTGACCGACCGCTTCCTGGCGCTGGCGAACGACGAGGCGCGGCACGACGCCGGGCTGCGCACCCAGTATCTCGGGCGCAAGGCGCCGATCGACGGCGACCTGCTGGGCTTCGTCCGCGCCCTGCTGGAGCACAACGAGGTTCTGGTGCCGCTGACCGAGCGGATGCGCCGCGACATCGAGGAGATGCAGGGCGCCGGCGACCCGCGGTCGGCCGAGGTGGATTGCCAGTCGGCGCTGATGGTCGGCTTCGTCCGCCGGGTGCGCGATCTCGGCCTGCCCTTCCGCGACCAGTCGCAGGTGCTGGCCTGGTTCGCCCCGCTCTATGGGCTGAACGTCAAGCGCCGCTATGACGTGTTCCTGCGCCATGTGCGCGAGCATGGCGGCCCGGCGGTGCGCGAGTCGCACCCGCTGCTGCGCGCCCTTCTCTGTCATTTCCAGGCCGCCTGCACCACCATCCGCGAGGTGGTGGACGGCATGTTCGGCGATATGGACATCCAGGATGGCGGGGTGCTGTCGGCCCCCGCCCCGACCCGCGCCCTGCTGGGCGAGGCGGTGGAGCGGTTCGACCGCGCATTGACGGCGCTGTCCGGCACTGGTTTCCTCGCCAGCCGCTCCACCGGCCCGGCCCTGCGGGCGGAGCTGGCCGCGGTCAGCCGCGACCTGACCGGCACGGTGATGCCGGCGCTGGCCGCCCGGCTGCAGGCGGCGATGAACGCCCGCCACGCCCCGGTGCCCGACCATGAGGACATCGTCTGGCTACTGGAACTGGTCTGGCGCTGGGGCCGCACTCTCGGCAATGCCGGCTATGCCAACCCGGAGTTGAAGTCGCTGCGCCTCTATGCGGTGGAGACCGGGCGCCTCGCCTTCCTCCAGGCCATGAAGGCCGAACCGCATGAGAAGCCGGCCCACCGCATGGCCCACATGCTGCGCATCCGCCGGCTGATGGCGGCGATGGGCGAGACGGTGGACGGCTGGATCAGCCCGGTCAGCCAGGGGCTGCACCGGGTGGTTCACAGCTATCTGGAGGCGGTGGGCGAGATCGCCGACGACGAGTGGGCGGTGATCGACGCCTTCGTCGGCAGCGTGCGCAGCGAACTGAGCCGGTCGAGGAATTGGCAGAGCGCGGATTTCGTCGACATTCTGCGGCTGTATGAAGGGAGGCGGAGGGGTGGGTCGCTTTGAGGGAAAGCTAGACCCCCACCTAACCTCCCCCGCTGGGCGGGGGAGGGACTGCCGCAGAACGCCGACAAAAGTCCAACCCCCTCCCCCGCCCAGCGGGGGAGGGTTGGGGTGGGGGTATCGAGCGAGAACTCCCCCCTCGGCCGAAGGCCTTAACCGCAACAATTTGGTTCGACGCAACCATCGATGTGGTATGATGCGCGCCCGCTCGGGGCGGGACGGCCGGACAACGGCCCGCAACCCCGGTGGGTCCGCAAAAAGTTCTCCCTCCGGCCGAGACGACGCCAGCATGAACATCACCATCGAACGCGCCGCCCTTCTCCGTTCCCTGGGTCACGTGCAGAGTGTGGTCGAGCGGCGGAACACCATTCCGATCCTCTCCAATGTCCTGCTGCGCGCAGGCGACGGCGAACTGTCGCTGGCCGCCACCGACATGGACCTGGAGATCGTCGAGACGGTCCCGGCGACGGTCGGGCGCCCCGGCGGCACCACCGCCCCCGCCCACACCCTGTTCGACATCGTCCGCAAGCTGCCCGACGGCAGCCAGGTGGAACTGGACATCGGCGGCGACGGCACCATCCTGACGCTGCGCGCCGGCCGCTCGCAGTTCAAGCTGTCCTGCCTGCCGGTGGAGGATTTCCCGCAGCTGTCCAGCGGCGAGCTGAAGCACAATTTCTCGGTCGCCGCCGCCGACCTGCGCGGGCTGATCGACCGCACCCGCTTCGCGATCTCCACCGAGGAGACGCGCTATTACCTAAACGGCATCTACCTGCACGCCGCCAAGAGCAAGATGGGCAGCCTGGAGACGCCGGTGCTGCGCGCTGTCGCCACCGACGGCCACCGGTTGGCGCGGGTCGAAATGCCGCTGCCGGACGGGGCAGAGGGCATCCCCGGCGTCATCATCCCGCGCAAGACCGTCACCGAGATCCGCAAGCTGGTGGACGAGGCCGCCGACCGCATCGAGCTGTCGATGTCCGACAACAAGATCCGCTTCGGCTTCGACAGCGTCGTCGTCACCTCCAAGCTGATCGACGGCACCTTCCCCGATTATGAGCGGGTGATCCCGGTCGGCAACGACAAGGTGATGGAGGTGGACGCCAAGCTGTTCGCCGCCGCCGTCGACCGCGTCGCCACCATCTCCACCGAGAAGAGCCGGGCGGTGAAGCTGTCCCTGGTCCGCGGCGCGCTCACCCTGTCGGCCACCAGCCCGGAATCGGGCAGCGCCACCGAGGAGCTGGAGGTCAATTACGCCGAGTCCCCGCTGGAAATCGGGTTCAACTCTCGCTATCTGCTGGACATCACGCAGCAGATCGAGGGCGAGGGCGCCCAGTTCACGCTGGCCGACGCCGCGTCGCCGACCATCATCCGCGACGTCGCCGACTCCACCGCGCTCTACGTCCTGATGCCGATGCGTGTGTGATGGGGCTGCGGGGATCCTCCCCGCCCCAGGCGGAACGGACCAGTTGCAGCACACGGCAGTTTCGATGAGCGGCGGCACCCCGGTGTCCGCCTCGACCACGGCTTTGGCCCCGGCTCTTGCCGTGCGGCGGATGACGCTGACGCGCTTCCGCGGCTACGAGTCCGCGCGGCTGGAGCCGGACCGCCGGCCCGTCGCCCTGATCGGCCCGAACGGGGCCGGCAAGACCAACCTGCTGGAGGCCGTAAGCTTCCTCGCCCCCGGCCGCGGCATCCGCGGCGCCCGGCTGGCGGAGGTGGAGCGGCTGGGCTCGCCCCCCGGCGCCGGATGGGCGGTGGCGGCGATGCTCGACACCCCGATGGGTCCGGTGGAGATCGGCACCGGCCGCGAGCCGCATGACGGCACCCGGGCCTCCGATCGAGACCGCCGGCTGGTGCGCATCGACGGCCACCCGGCCAAGGGCCAGACCGCGCTGGCCGACCATGTCGCCATGGTCTGGCTGACCCCGCAGATGGACCGCCTGTTCATCGAAGGGTCGAGCGGGCGGCGCCGCTTCCTCGACCGTCTGGTCTTCGGCTTCGATCCCGCCCATGCCGGTCGGCTGTCGCGCTACGAGCATGCCCTGCGCGAACGAGCCCGGCTGTTGCGTGACGGCCGCTTCGACGAGGGCTGGCTCGGCGCGCTGGAGGACCAGATGGCGACCACCGGCATCGCCGTCGCCGCGGCCCGGCGCGAGGTGGTGCAACGGCTGCGCGCCGCCTGCGCCCGCTCGGTCGGCCCCTTCCCCGGCGCCGACCTCGCCGTCGCCGGCACGGTGGAACGCTGGCTGGACGAAGGTCCGGCACTGGCGGCGGAGGATGCGCTGCGCGACAGCTTGCGCACCGGCCGCCGCGCCGATGCCGATGCCGGCGGCGCCACGGTGGGGCCGCACAAGAGCGACCTCGCCGTCCGCCATGCGCCCAAGGACATGCCGGCCGCCTTCTGCTCCACCGGCGAACAGAAGGCCCTGCTGATCGCCATCGTGCTGGCCAACGCCCGGCTGTTGGCAGCCGAACGCGGGGCAGCCCCCATCCTGCTGCTGGACGAGGTGGCCGCCCACCTCGACCCCGACCGGCGCGCCGCGCTGTTCGGCGAAATCCTGGCATTGGGCGCCCAAGCCTGGATGACCGGTACCGACGAGGGGGTTTTCGACCCGCTCGGGCAGGACGCCCGCCGGTTCCGCATCGAAGACGCCCACATCCGCCCCGGATAGAGGCGTAAATGCGGGCCGAGACCCAGAAAAAAAGCGTGCTCACGCACGCTAAACCGCCGAATCCGCAACCGAATCTGTTATAGTCGACGCATGGCACAGGAAGCACTGAAGAACGACCTCCCGCAGTCGGAGCCCCAGCAGGCGGACTATGGGGCGGAGTCGATCACCGTTCTGCGCGGGCTTGATGCCGTGCGCAAACGCCCCGGCATGTACATCGGCGACACCGACGACGGGTCCGGCCTGCACCACATGGTGTACGAGGTGGTCGACAACGCCATCGACGAGGCGCTGGCCGGCTATTGCGACAAGGTCGAGGTTCTGCTGAACGCCGACGGATCGGTCACGGTGCGCGACAACGGTCGCGGCATCCCGACCGACATCCATTCGGAGGAAGGCGTCTCGGCGGCCGAGGTCGTGATGACCCAGCTGCATGCCGGCGGCAAGTTCAACCAGAACAGCTACAAGGTCTCCGGCGGCTTGCACGGCGTCGGCGTGTCGGTGGTGAACGCGCTGTCCGAAACGCTGGATCTCCGCATCTGGCGCGGCGGCCGCACCTGGACCATGCGCTTCCGCCATGGCGCCGCCGAGGCGCCGCTGGCCGATGTCGGCGAAGCGCCGATGGTGCCGGAGAAGGGCAAGCAGCTGTCGGGCACCGAAGTCACCTTCATGCCCTCGGCCGAGACCTTCACCAACATCGAGTTCGACTACGCCACGCTGGAACACCGGCTGCGCGAGTTGGCCTTCCTCAACTCCGGCGTCCGCCTGGTCCTGACCGACGCGCGCGGGGTGGAGCCGAAGGTGCAGGACCTGCATTACGAAGGCGGCTTGGAAGCCTTCGTCAACTGGCTCGACCGCTCCAAGACGCCCTTGCACAAGCCGGCGATCACCCTGAAGAACGAGCGTCCGACCGAACATGGCGGCGTGGTGACGGTGGAATGCGCGCTGCAGTGGAACGACAGCTACCACGAGACGACGCTCTGCTTCACCAACAACATCCCGCAGAAGGACGGCGGCACCCACCTCGCCGGCTTCCGCGCGGCGCTGACCCGTGCCATCAACAACTACGCCAACGAATCCGGCATCGCCAAGAAGGAGAAGGTCAACCTGTCGGGCGACGACGCCCGTGAAGGCCTGACCTGCGTCCTGTCGGTGAAGGTTCCGGATCCGAAATTCTCCAGCCAGACCAAGGACAAGCTGGTTTCGTCGGAAGTCCGTCCCGTCGTCGAGGCGGTGGTGGGCGAGGCGCTGGCCCAGTATTTCGAGGAGCATCCGGCCGACGCCCGCCGCGTCGTCCAGAAGGTGGTGGAAGCCGCCGCCGCCCGCGAGGCCGCCCGCAAGGCGCGCGAGCTGACCCGGCGCAAGGGTGCGCTCGACATGGCCTCGCTGCCCGGCAAGCTGGCCGACTGCCAGGAACGCGACCCGGCGGCATCCGAGCTGTTCATCGTCGAGGGCGACTCGGCCGGCGGCTCGGCCAAGCAGGGCCGTTCACGCCAGTTCCAGGCCATCCTGCCGCTGCGCGGCAAGATCCTGAACGTGGAGCGCGCCCGCTTCGACAAGATGCTGGGGTCTGCGGAGATCGGCACGCTGATTGCCGCACTCGGCACCGGCATCGGCCGCGACGAGTTCAACGCCGACAAGACGCGCTACCACAAGATCATCATCATGACCGACGCGGACGTGGACGGCAGCCACATCCGCACCCTGCTGCTGACCTTCTTCTTCCGGCAGATGCCCGACCTGATCGAGCGCGGCTATCTCTACATCGCCCAGCCGCCGCTCTACCGCATCAAGCGCGGCAACGCCAAGGAACGGTACCTGAAGGACGACCGGGCGCTGGAAGAGTATCTGGTCGAAGCGGCGCTGGGTGACCTGTCGGTCCAGCTGTCCGACGGCACCCTGCTGATCGGCGAGCAGCTGTCCGGTCTGGTCGATCAGGCCCGCACCGCCCGTCCGGCGATCGACACGCTGTCGCGCAAGGTCGGCAACGCCATGGTGGTGGAACAGGCGGCAGTCGCCGGCACCCTCTCCGCCAGTCTTGCCGAGGACAAGGTCGCTGCCGAGGCTGCGGCCAAAGCGGTGGCCGAGCGAATGAACGCGATGGACGCCGATGGTGGCTGGCGCGGCGAAGCGCTGCCCCAGGGCGGCTATGCCGTCATCCGCGCCCGCCGCGGCGTCACCCACCGCCACCTGTTCGACGTCGACCTGCTGAAGAGCGGCGAGGCCCGCCGGCTGGACGGGCTGGCCGCCGACCTGAAGCGGGTGTTCGGCACCGCTGGCAAGGCCTTCGAGAAGCAAAAGGAAACCCGTGCGCTCACCGGTCCCGTCGCCCTGTTCGACACGGTGATGGAACTGGGCCGCCGTGGCGTCACCATCCAGCGCTACAAGGGACTGGGCGAGATGAACCCGGACCAGCTGTGGGAAACCACGCTGGACCCGACCAAGCGCTCGCTGCTGCAGGTCCGCGTCAGCCACGCCGATCAGGCGGAAGAGGTGTTCTCCACCCTGATGGGCGATGTCGTCGAGCCACGGCGCGAGTTCATCCAGGACAACGCACTGAAGGTGTCGAACCTCGACGTCTGATCCACGTACCCTTGGTCAGTTAAGCAAAAAGTGAGAAACCGAATCCTAAGTTTGAGAAACTTTTAACCGCCCTATCATGAAGACGGCAGGATCCATCTTCGGAACGGAGAGCGAGTAAAGAGGGCGGGGCCGAAATGGCCCCGCCCTTTCTGTTTGCGCTGCCCGTTCATCACCATCTCTATGCGGAAGAGCGGCGTATCCGCATGTTCAGCGGCCGGGCGGCAGAAAGCTGAGGTCGGAGGCCCAGACACGCTCACCGCCGCGGTCGGCAATGTCGCGCACCACACCAGCCCTGGCGAGTTGCTCCACCAACAAGTGGACACCACGCGGCGACAGGCCGCAGCGGCTTTTCAGCTCGCCCGCCACCCGGCTGATGGTGAAGGCCGGGCGATCGTGCAGCCAGTCCAGTACGTCCGGTAGACGAGAGTTGTTGCGCCTTTGGGGAACAGCCAGCCGTGCTTCCCAGTTCTCATGGATCACATCCAGATGGCGCAGCCGTTCCAACTCGTGCGCCACCAACTCCGGAATGGTGTCGAGGATCCAGCGCGTCCAATCGTTTTCCGACCCTGCCAAGGCGAACCGATAGCCGGTGACATCGCGGGCGAGTGCTACTGTCAGCGCCGGCCAAGCATGATGTAGGCGGCAGGCATCGCGAATCAGATCGGGAGCGGCAAGCCACATCACCGCACTCCACCAAGAAGTCGGCGGCCGCTGCGTCATGACGGTAGCCCGTAAGGCTGCACTTTCCCAATCGTCGCTGTGGGCGCACCGGGCTGGCGCTCCCGAGTCGGGCCAACGAGCGACAGTCCGAATCGCGCCCGCTGCGCCGAGGAGGCCGGGGGCTGCGGCGAGGGCCTCTGCCACTGCATTCATTACTGACCCAACATCGGCGGCCCGTGCCCCGCTCAACCCAACCGGGCGGCCGCCTTGGGCTACGCTCCAGCGCCGGTACATTTCGTCCAACCAGAGGGGGGTCCAGGCTGGCAAGAGTGGCCGCAGTACAAAGGCCGAGTCGGCCTCCTCGCCTCCGGCGTTGCTCGGAGCGTCAGCTACCGTGACGTCGAGTTCCTTCAGCGTGTCAACGGAGGAACCCACAGCGGTCACGACACCGGCGGATATCGCCTTCGCCAGTGAGTCCGTCCCGCGGTCCGCCGATAGGGGGGCGGTCAGGCCCGCAGGCAGTTGGGTCAACAGCGGCACGAGCAGGGCGGCACGGGCGGCTTCACCCTGGGCATACTCCGGTGCTGCCAATGCGCGCTGGAAATCATCAGCGTCGAGTCGGTGGCCATCAAGGCGGACCAGAGCGGCAGCGGAGCGGCGGGCAGCGTCCGCGGCCAGACGTCGACGTCTTGTGGGATCGGCGAGCGCCTGATCGAGACGGCCAAGGGCCCGTTCTGCGGTGAGCAGGGCAGGCAGAATGGTGACAAGCGTCATGGCAACTCCGAAAAACGCCGTCAGGTCTAGCGATTGCAGTGAACCTTTTTAACTGCACTGACATCGATAGGTAAGGAGAACCGAACCTGACATGCCCCCCTCAGGGTGATGATTTGTAAGGCATCACCGCCGATGCCGCTGTCGGGCAGGGGATTTCCGGTACCAAAACCCCACAATTTTCAGACTTCCCAAGGCCGCCGCATTGCCACTTGGATCATGCGAAAAGCCGATCCATAACCCTGGGCAATCCCCTTCAAGCTTTTGAAAAGTCGAGTTTTTCTCAAGTACTCGAAACATGCTCAAGCCGCGTGCGCATTACCGGTCGCTCTGGCTGGCGTATACCAGCCGACCATCTGCTTTGGAGTTCTGCTTCGCTTAGGGCACCAGGAGGTCGGCCTGGAGCAGACGAGCATAATTATTCCGCTGGATATCAACCGACCGGTTATAGATCAGCGATTGTCCTGAAAATAGGGTATGCTGACGCAGCCGGCCAGCTGGGGTGCCTTGCCCTGCTGGCTGGGAAGCCATCGTACATAGAAAACAGACGCCCATGGCCCTCATCGGCTACGCACGAGTCTCCACCGAGGACCAGTCGACCGAGGCGCAGTTCCTCGACCTGAAGGCATTCGGCTGCACCGAGATCTTCCGGGAGAACGCCTCAGGCGCCGACCGCGAGCGGCCGCAGCTCAAGGCGGTCTTGAACCGGGTGCGGAAGGGCGACACACTGGTGGTGGTGCGCATCGACCGCTTGGCACGTTCGCTCGCTCATCTGCTCGACGTGATAGACGGTCTGGAGCGCAAGGGAGCGGCCTTCAAGTCGCTGGGTGACCCGATCGACACGGGGAGCCCGCAGGGCAAGTTCACCCTGCAGATCCTCGGAGCTGTGGCCGAGTTCGAACGATCCTTGATTCGCGAGCGGACGAAGGCCGGCGTGAGGGCTGCCAAGGCGATAGGCAAGCAGCCGGGCAACCCAGGTCTGATCGCCAAGGACCCGCTCGCCCGGCGCCGAGTGGCCCGCGCCCGGGACAACCTCCTCAGCGAGCGGGTCGCTGAGGGCGCCGGGGAGTTCCTCCCGGTCGTCGAACGGCTACGGCCAGCACACCCGTGGGACCGCGTCGTTGACGTGCTCAACACCGCGGTGAAGAAGCGCCCGGGCGACAACCCGGCCCCCTGGACGCGCGACGCGTTGATCCGGGCCGTCCGCCGCCTGGTCGCCGACGGCCTTGCCGATGCCGGCCTGTTGAAGCCCGCACCACGGCGCTCCAAGACGGCGGTGGCGCAGGTCAGGCGGCTGGTGGAGTTGGTTGCGACCATCCACAACGCCGCCGATGGGGAGAAGCCGACGCTCGCCCGCATCGGCCGCCAGCTGGAGCGTCAGGGCATCCCAACCAAAACCGGGGCTAGGACTTGGGCACCGTCGAGCGTCAAGGCCCTCCTTGACCTAGCCCGAGAGCAGGGCTTGCTTCACCCTGCCGAGGACAAGGCTTGAAGCATTTTCCGTTTGAATGGCTTTCCTCTCAGGCTTGTAAGCCCCAGTTCCCACAGTTCGTTGTTTATAGCCCACAGCAAAGCTGCCCAAACATCATTTGTTTTAGGCAAAAGTGAAAATAATCTTTTAATCAGCATTCAACATAGAGAATGAATAACTCAAATCATCCAGATTTACACAATATAATCAATTCCAAATCAACAAACCATTTTTCATAATGCGTTTTATCTCTTGTAACTAGAGGACACCCCTCTGCCTCTGCAATGGCCCCGACATAAAAGTCAGGAAGAACCTTTCTCCTTCCCTCCTCCCCCTCCGGAGGCAATCTTTGCTTCCTCTTCTCCTCCTTTACGAAATCCTTGTACTTTTTAAATGCCGCACCTGCCTTAATAAGAGCCTCATCGCTTCCTCTAAAACGCTCGAAAGCATATGCTGCTATAGCTGCATCGACCGCTTCTTTACTCCCCATCCCAATAGAAAATTCGCAGTAAACGATATCGCATACAACAACTGGCCCTTTTGCTTTGCACTCTATGAATTCGTTCATTGACGATTTGTGATACGGACTCTGACGATCTAAAAGATATATGAGCGCATTTGTATCAAAGAACGTGGCCATTATTCCCTCGTCAATTTCTCTAACTCTTCAGCGCTCATGATTGGAGAGGTATTTTCTGCCAACATTCTCTCGGCAGCTTCTCTTGTCTTTTCCTTTATGTACTCGTCCGCACCGAAATCTTCCAAGTCCATCGCCCGAACAATGTCGAAGCCAGCAGCTCTCGCAAGTGGCACGCAGGTAGGCGGAATGTTCTTTAAGATGTTAGGGTTGGTTGGATGAACAACCCCATATGGAAAGATACTATTAGGTATCTCACGGGCATCAACCGGAATTTCTGCATCAACTCTCTGCAGAGTTTGCTCGACAGAAAAGCGCTCTCTTCCACCACACATAGTGTAAAGGCGGATCAGGTGCTTCTCAGCCAAACTCTTCTCTATGCTTGATTTCCCACTTATCGCGTGAAAACCTGAGTTTGACAATATTGCTGCATAATCGGCAGGAGGCGTATGAATACCATCAAGGAGTCGGTCTTCAATAAGTCGATCAAGAGCAAGGAAAAGCGCGTCAGCCCACCAGCGGTCAACTTTCTTTTGGCCGAACTCTGACAGGCCGCCCGCGGAGTATAAGTGGTTCAAGTTGCTCGCGAGTTTTCTCGCGGTTTCAGCAGAATATCTTGTATCACCTATAACGAAATGTTCGATGTCGTCTACGGACACACCAGCAGTATTCCAGGACATTGTGCTAGAGACACGATCTCTGATGTAATGAAAAGCCCAAAGCGCTGGACGCCGCTGGTTAGGGCGCGCACCTTTCCACCTCCCAACATAACTAAAGTTGAAAGCAAACAAGGCAAGTTTATCAAAGCGTGCAGTATGGTCACCCATTATTGCCTGAAAAACAAGCTCATCAGAAATGATATTGTCAAATCCATCGCCTTTTTTGTTAAAAAGGAAAAAGTTAATTGGTATGAAGTCAGGCCGATTCAATTGCTCTACGCGCTCGCGAAAGACCTTTCGACTGACATCACTAACAACGCCCCCAAATCCTACCTGTATACTATTATACAGCTGAACAAGTCCGTTATCTTTGCTTCCCCAGCTGAAGTTTTTTGTAAAACTTCCCGGCTTCCACACATCTTCGTCTGCCATAGCATCACCCGCACTCTGTATCGATTTTACGCATGCTCAAGAAACCGCCACTTCCAGGTTGTCCAACCAAGCCGCGCTTGGTCATTGAAGAGCTCAAGATATGGCCCAGAACTGCACGCCTCAACCACTCGGTGAAGTTGACGGGGCGCTGCGAAATAGTTAACTTGTGTTCGTCCTGGATCAAGAGTGCGAGCACCCTTACCACGCACACCAAAAAGAAACATGTCCGTTACGTTGCGGAATAATTTTGAACTCTGATTACTTGACCCAGTTGTTCTTGTACCATTGCGAATAATCAGATTACTTTTGTAATCAAACCCCCACTTCTTTAGCAGTTCCAAACCAGAAGGAATATAGGCGTTCGGAACATACAAATACAGATGACATCTGTCGTCTAGAAAGCGCTCAATAGGTAAAGAAAGCAACGTGCTCATCAGCGCTTCGTGACATTTCTCAGGTTCAGCTGCAAACCCCTTGCCCCGCAACTCTTCGTGGAGGATATCCCACGGAGAATTCACCAATATGGCTCCGAATCTTTCTGATGAAAGATTTTCGCACAAATCATTGACTATGTTATCGCGGAAAAAATGTTCCATATGAGTAGCTCAACCCCTAGCGTTTGCCGGCCAACTGCTTCACTGCTCAAAAGCCCATCCTTCGATGGAGATTCCATATATGATAGCCGGCGAGCAGAGAATGTAGAAGATATTCCCGATCCGTCTGTGCCTCAGTCTCAAGGCGAGCCATCATACCGCGTGGGGATGATGGTCGTAGTCGCTACTGGAAACGTGGCTGCTCGCACACTGCGCCACCTCCACGGTGACGTGGCTGAGGCCGTGCAGGTGGGCTAAGCGCGCCTTGTACACGGCCGCCGGCTTGGGATGGTCCGACACCAGAGCAATGATGGCCGCCAAATGGCCCGGGCCCACCCGCCAAAGGTGAAAGTCGGAGACCCGGTCGCCGTCGGTCTCCAGGGTTGTCCGGACCGCCGCCGCCATCATTGGGTCCGGCACCGTGTCAAGAAGCACTGCCCCGGCGTCCCGAATGAGGCCGTAAGCCCAACTGAGGATGACAGCCGTACCGACCAAGCCGACGATCGGCTCCATCCAGGTCCAGCCGAACAGGCCTGCCGCCAAAAGCCCCAGGATGGCGAGAACGGAGGTCGCTGCGTCGGCCAAGACATGGATGTAGGCTGACCGCATATTCAGGTCGTGGGCGTGGTGACCGCCATGCCCATGAGAGTGGTGCTCATCATCATGGTCATTATAGTAGTGGTCATGATGGTCGTTGTCTTCATGGGCGCCGCAATCGTGATGGTGTCCATGCCCATTGTAATGCTGCTCGCCACCGAGCAGGCACGCGCTCCCGAGGTTAATCGCAAGGCCCAAGAAAGCAATGGCAATCGCCTCGCCATAGGCGATGGGCACCGATGGAGCCATTGGACGTGTGGCCCCTGCTGCTCGCCTTCTGCAACAGCCTGGCCCCCCTCCTACAGGTTCGTCATGCGCAAGCGTAACGCATTGCCGATGACCGACACCGAGCTCAGCGCCATGGCGGCGGCCGCGATGATCGGGCTCAGGGTCCAGCCGAACAGGGGATAGAAGACGCCGGCCGCCACCGGCACCCCAAGCGCATTGTAGACGAAGGCCAGAAAGAGGTTCTGGCGGATGTTGCCCATGGTGGCGCGGCTCAGCACCCGAGCCCGCGCGATGCCGGCGAGGTCGCCCTTCACCAGCGTCACGCCGGCGCTCTGGATCGCCACCTCCGTTCCGGTGCCCATTGCGACCCCGACGTCCGCTTCGGCGAGTGCGGGAGCATCGTTGACGCCGTCGCCCGCCATGGCGACCACGCGGCCCTCCGCCTTCAGCTTCCGCACGATCTGATGCTTCTGGTCGGGCAGGACCTCGGCCTCGACCTCGTCGATGCACAGACGGCGCGCCACCGCCTCCGCGGTGGTCCGATTATCGCCGGTCAGCATGACAATGCGCACGCCATCAGCGCGCAGCGTTTCCAGGGCATGCGGCGTGCTCGCCTTGATCGGATCGGCCACCGCGATGACGCCGCCCGGGCGGCCGTCCACCGCGGCGAACAGCGCCGTCGCCCCCTCCCGCCGCAGCTCGTCTGCACGGGCATCCAGGTCGTCCAGGGCTACGCCCCGGTCCCGCATCATTGCCGCATTGCCGAGCAGAACCTCGCGACCGCCAACCGTCCCAACCACCCCCTTGCCGGTGACGGAGCCGAAGTCGGCGACCTCATGCAAAGCCAACCCCCGTTCCCTGGCGGACGCGACGATGGCAGCTGCCAGGGGATGCTCACTTGACCGCTCCAAACTGGCTGCCAGGGAGAGAAGCTCCGCCTCGTCGATACCAGCCGCCGCGACGACTGCGGTCACCTTCGGCTTTCCCTCGGTCAACGTGCCGGTCTTGTCCACCACCAGCGTGTCGACCTTCTCGAACCGCTCCAGGCTCGCCGCGTCCTTGATCAGCACGCCGGCCGTCGCTCCTTTTCCCACCCCGACCATGATCGACATCGGTGTCGCCAGCCCCAGGGCACAGGGGCACGCGATGATGAGCACCGAGACCGCCGCGATCAGGGCGTAAGCGAAGGCGGGGTCGGGCCCCCAGACCATCCAGCCGGCGAAGGCGACGAGGGCGACAAGGATGACTGCCGGGACGAAGTAGCCGGACACCACATCGGCCATCCGCTGGATGGGCGCGCGCGAGCGCTGCGCCTCGGCCACCATGGTCACGATGCGCGACAGCATGGTATCCGAGCCGACCTTCTCGGCCCGCATCACCAAGGCGCCCGTCTGGTTCACGGTGCCGCCGATCACCTTGTCACCGGCCTCCTTCTCGACCGGCATGCTCTCGCCGGTGACCATCGACTCGTCCACGGCGCTGCGACCTTCAAGCACCTCGCCGTCCACCGGCACCCCGTCGCCGGGACGGACACGCAGCCGGTCGTCGACCCGGACGTGATCGAGGGGAATCTCCTCGTCCTCTCCGTTCGCCTTGACGCGGCGGGCCGTCTTGGGCGCCAGGTTCAGCAGCGCCCGGATGGCACCGCCAGTCTGCTCGCGGGCGCGCAGTTCCAGCACCTGGCCGAGCAGCACCAGCACAGTGATGACAGCGGCGGCCTCGTAGTAGACCGCCACCACCCCGTCCATGCCCCGGAAGCTCGCTGGGAAGAGACCGGGCAGGAAGGTCGCGACCAAGCTGAAGAGGTAGGCAACGCCGACACCCAGGGCGATCAGGCTGAACATGTTCAGACTGCGCCGCCGGAACGATTGCCAGCCGCGCTCCAGCAGCGGCCAGCCCGCCCACAGCACGACCGGCGTCGCCAGGAGCAACTGTATCCAGATGGAGATCCGCGGCGGCACCAGGTCATGAAGGCCAAGGGCCGGAATATGGCTGCCCATCTCCATGACCAGCAGCGGCACGCTGAGCACCAAGCCGATCCAGAAGCGCCGGGTCATGTCGATGAGTTCCGGGTTCGGCCCTTCTTCGAGGCTGGTCCCCACCGGTTCCAGAGCCATGCCGCAGATCGGGCAGTTGCCTGGCCCCTCCTGACGGATTTCCGGATGCATCGGGCAGGTGTAGATGACCCCCTTGTGAGGCGAGGCCTGCCCAGCCAACTCCGGTGCCGCGGGGTTAGCTTCCGGCTTCAGGTACTGCTCCGGGGAGGCAACGAACTTGTCGTGGCAGCGCGCCGAGCAGAAGTGGAAGGTATGGCCACCATGCTTTGCGTGGTGTGCGGTCTGAGCCGGGTCGACCATCATGCCGCAGACAGGGTCTTTGACTGTCGTTCGGTCACCAGATCCTGCGTGGTGATGATGACTATGGTGGTCAAGCCCGTGCTGGTGCCCATGGCCATGGTGCGGGTCGTTCATGTTCGCTTCTCCCTTCGCAGGCCCGGCGTCGGTATCCCGGCGTTGCGCGGCGCCACCCCGGTTCGAGGTGTGGCGGCGACGTGATCTCCATGCTCCACCTTCCAATGATTGGAAGGTCAATCCCGATGTGCAGGCTGAATTCTTTTTCTCCTCACCACTTCGACCGCTCGTTTATGGCGGTGTGACGGCGACGGATTTCTTCCGGCCAGGAGCTTTTGATGAAGGCCAGAACGGCCCAGATGTCGGCGTCGCTCAGGGTGCCGCCGAACGCAGGCATGTCGCTGCTGTAGTCAGGCGGGGCGAACGCCGTGATGCCCTGCTTGGTTATCTTGAAGAGATCCGCGTCCGGGTGGTGCCATGTATGGCCTGAGGCATCGTGAGGCGGCGCCGGCAGACGACCGTCGGGCTTACGGCTCTGCCAGTTCGGCTGGCCCTCAAGCCGAGACCCGTGACACGACGCGCACTGCTCGGCGTAGATCGCCTTCCCGCGGGCAACCTGCGTGAGGTCGGTGGCGTCAGCGCCCGCCCTGGGGCCGACGACCATAACCGCGCCAGCCACTGTGACCGCCGCAAAGATCAAGCCAATGCCAACTATCAGCGCCTTCTTCACGATCATCTCTCCTGGCACGTCACGATTGGAACGGCTTCCAGGTCTTGCCGCCGTCCTGGCTGGCTAGAATGGCCGACTTGTCGGTTACGGCATAAAGGCGCTGCGGGTTTGTCGGATCTACCGCAAGATGCAGCAGGACCGCATTGCCGAAGCCGTTGCCGACCGGCTGCCACGCCAGGCTCGGTTCGGTGGTCTTGAGCAGGCCGGTGCCGACTTGGAAAGCGTAGGCGGTGCCGTCCTTGGTCGTCGTGACCATGGTCGCCGGGCGCGCCACCATATAGGCCGCCTGCCAGGTTTTTCCGGCGTCGCGGCTGACCATCAGGCCGTTGCGCGTGGCGGCGTAAATGGTGTTCGCGTCCTTGGCCGAGGCTGCCAGGTCGAACATGTCGGCAGGCGGCTTGCCGGTAACCTCCCAGCTCTTCCCGGCATCCCGGCTGACCTGGACGCTGCCGAAATGGCCGTAGAGCACGTTAGGATCGGCTGGGCTGGCATCCATCGAGTGGAAGTCCACCGGCCCACTGGCGCCCTTTGAGACCGCTTTCCAGGTCTTCGCACCATCGGTGGAAATAAGGACGCCGAGGTTTCCGCCAGTCTCCGGGTGACCGCTGGCGAAGAAGGCTCCTGGCTGTGCCGGATTGGGCGTGAATCCCATGTAGTCGTGCCGATTGTCCGACACCCGGGTGGCCGTGCTGTCCGGATTGGTCAGCCACACACCGTGGTGCGAGGCGAGATACAGGCGGGACGGATCACCGGGGTCTACAGCGATACCGTGCAGGTGCGAAACCTCGGAGAGCTTGAGGGTTTCGGCGGCTCGAACCGGTCCGGTGAGCATCGTACCCATCAGCAGCGCCAGTGTGATCACGGTAAGCTTCTTGTTGGCGCTCATCGCGCATCTCCATGCTGAAAGAGTGGTGTGAAGAGGTTCTGTTCGCCGTGGTGCGCTGACGCACTGCCGCAGGCGAAAGGGCTGCTCATATGGCATATCCGCCAGCCAGCGGCGGCCGAGGGCCTCCGGCACTTGGATTTTCAACTATCCCGTGAGGGACCTCAGCATTGTTCTGGTCTCCCAGGAAGCGTCGAATTTCCTCGTAGCGCACGCGGACATCGTCGAGGGTTTGATAGTAGCCAAGCAATTCCCGGAGCGGCGCCGACATGTCCTTGTGAGCGGCCAGAACCGCAACGAGGGCTCCGAGGGAGAGTCTCCCTTCAATGACCAGGTACCCACCAATGGTATAGAAGAAGAAGGGCGTCAGATGAGTGATGAAGTTGTTGAGACTCTTGATAAAAAACTTCCGTCGATAGATCTCAAGTCGGATGACCTGGACCCGCTTCAAGGATTGTGCGACGTGCAGCACGGGGCCAGGCTGCTTGGGATGATGGCGTGGATCGGCAAGCGCCAACGCGGCCCCAAACGAACGCAGCTCCCGTGACCGTTCACGCGCCAACGCGCTAACCCGGCGTTGCAGCCGCGGGATGATGGCGATCTGGACCGGAACCAGCGTCAACGCTGCAGCACCCAAGACCGGATCTTGGATTATCATGAAAGCGAGAATGGTCAGGAAGGTACCACCCTCCAAGACCGGGGTGAGGAAGGACTCACCGGTGAACCCCGCAATTGGTTCGACCTCCTGCACCAGCATTGGAATTACCAGGGAATGATCGCAAGGCTTCTCCCCACGCGACCAACCCCGGAATACGGCAAACCGCATCCGGCGCATCATTCCTTCAGTCAGACTGCCCTTGAGAGTGTTGATGAAGTATTTCAATCCCCCGCTCACGATTACGGCAGAAAGGTAAAGAACGCAGAGTAAAAAGAGCAGCTCGTACCGGGAGATAGAGAGACCGAATAGCAGAACTGTCTCTGTATCGGTATCGAGCGCCTTGTTGATGATCTGCTTTGGAAGCTCGAGTACCGTGTAGAGTAGTGGAAGCGACACCAGCGCGCTCGCTAAAAGTATTAACTGAGAACGACGACTGTGCTTTATAATGTAAGTAAAGATATTTGACGGGAATGGTGAGCCAAGGATCGGCGGCTTCCGCGTGGTCTTGTTCCGGAACCGTTGACGGACGATGCCGATCAAAAACGCGACCAGCAGGGTAAGGAATGCCAGAGGCATTGCCACAAGCACGACATGGACGACAAGGTGCATCCACCAGTGAGAACTGGGGAAGACACTCGCAACAATCGCATCGCTCAGCTGATGGATGCGGTCCTGCAGAATGAAGAGGTTCATTTCACACCTGGTGGTGCCCAAGGTACGGGGCGCCAGTACGCGAAGTCCGCGCTACCAGCGCCCGCACCTTCATGGCCGCTCGATCAATGTCCGGCTTGGCCCATGTCGAAGCGCGCCTGAACGGCTTTCTGGCCGGGCATCGTCAGCGCGGTCACAACCTTCACGCCATCGTGAGCGCCACCAAGATTTGCCTGCCCTTTGAGCGTATTGGCACCGGCTGGTTCCAGCGAGACCTTCTGGGTCTGCTTGTTTGCCAGAATGGTCGCCTCAGCTTTGGCACCCGTGGTGTCCACAGGTTTGTTGGCACCGTCCGTCACATACAGAACGATCTCGTTGCCCTTGAGCACGAGTTCAGCATGGTATGGGCCAGCGTCGGTGCGCGCGCCCCCGTTCGGCCCAATCTTGGGACCGTCGGCCAAGGCCACGGCCGGCGCGGCGAACAGGGCGGCGGCGAGGAGAAGGGTCGAGAACTTCACGGTAGGGTTTCCTTCTGGATTGAACTGAGTAGCAGAATGGATCAGTAGGCTTCGGCTGGACGCAGAGAGCCGGCTTGGGCCTTGACCAGATTATTGAGAGGCTTCTCGCCAAGCTTGAGAAAGAGGACGGGGGTCAGGACCGTGTCGAGCAGGGTGGCGCTGACCAAACCGCCGAAGATGGTGACGGCGACCGGATGCAGGATCTCCTTGCCCGGCGCATCCGCCCCGATCATCAGCGGAACGAGCGCAACGCCCGCGGACAGCGCGGTCATCAGCACCGGCGTCAGCCGCTCCTGGCTGCCGCGGATCACCATGGGCTTGCCGAAGGCCTCGCCCTCATGCAGGACCAGGTTGATGTAGTGGCTGATCTTCAGGATCCCGTTGCGGGTGCTGATACCCGTAAGGGTAATGAAGCCGATCATCGAGGCGACGGATAGCGGCTGCCCAGCGATCCACAGGGCGGCGACACTGCCGATCAGCGCCAACGGCACATTGCCCATGATGATCAGCGTCAGCACCGCCGAGCGGTACCGGCTGAAGAGCACCAGGAAGATCATCGCCAGCGACACCAGAGACAGCAGCGCAATGGTTTTGGCCGCCTCCTCCTGCGCCTGGAAGGTGCCCTCCAGGCTGGTGAAGTACCCAGGGGGCAGCTGCGACCCGCTGACCATGGTGCGGATACCGGCGACGATCTGCGCCATGTCGGTCTTGCCGTCGGAGTTGCCCAGGATGACGATGCGGCGCTTGCCGTTCTCGCGCAGGATCTGGTTCGGGCCGTCCGTCTCCTCGACCGAGGCGAACATGCTCAGCGGCACCCGGCCGGCTGGTGTCTCGACCAAAAGGGCAGCCAGACCACTGGTGGTGCGGTCCTCGTCGGAAAGACGTAGGACAACGTCGAAACGCCGTGTGCCATCGACGATCTCCGATACAACGCGGCCGTTCGACAGACTCTCCAGTGCCTCGGTCGCCATCGCCGGGGTCACGCCGAACATCGCGGCGCGCTCGTAGTCCACGACGACCTGCACCTGAGGGATGCGGACCTGCTTCTCAATCTGGAGATCGACCAGCCCCGGCACACCCGCGAGCTTCTGCTGAAGCTGCCCGGCGAGGCTGCGCAGGGTATCGAGATCCTCGCCGTAGACCTTCAGCGCGATCTGGGCTCGGACGCCGGACAGCATGTGGTCGAGCCTGTGCGAGATCGGTTGGCCGATGTTCACCGACACCGGCAGCGCCGCCAGCCGTGCCCGCACGTCGGCCAGCACCTCCGCCCGGCTGCGGGCGGACGGCTTCAGATCGACGTCGATCTCGCTGGAGTGGACGCCCTCCGCATGCTCGTCCAACTCGGCACGCCCCGTGCGGCGACCAACCGATTTCACCTCCGGCACCTTCATGATGAGTGTCTCGGCCGCCTGGCCGACCCGGTTGGCCTCGGCCAATGAAATTCCGGGGTTGAGCACCATGGAGATGGTCAGCGTTCCTTCGTTGAAGGGCGGCAGGAAGGCGCGCGGCAGGCTGGGCACCGTCGCCGCGGCGACCCCCACAGCGACGGCGACGGCGGCGAACAGCGTGCGCGGGTGGGCGAATGCCCAGCTCAGAAGCCGGGCGTTGCCCGCCTTCAGCCGTCGCACCAGCCAGCTATCGTGCTCCTCCAGACGCTTCAAGCGCGGCAGCAGGTAGTAGGACAGCACCGGCGTGACAGTAATGGCAGTGACGAGGCTCGCCAGGATCGAGACGATGTACGCCACTCCCAAGGGGGCGAAGAGGCGGCCCTCGATGCCGGTCAACGCGAACAGCGGGACGAAGACCAGGATGATGATGATCGTGGCGTAGACGATGCCCGAGCGCACCTCCTGCGAGGCGGACGCCACCACCTCCAGGACGGTCCTCGGGTTGCCGGCGCGCCGGTTCTCGCCCAGACGCCGGTAGATGTTCTCAACGTCCACCACCGCATCATCCACCAGCTCGCCGATGGCGATGGCAAGGCCACCAAGTGTCATGGTGTTGATCGACATCCCGAACGCCTTGAACACCAGCACGGTGATCAGGATCGAGATCGGAATGGCGGTCAGCGAGATGAACGTGGTGCGCACGTTCAGCAGAAACAGGAACAGAATGACCGCCACGACGGCGATCGCCTCCATCAACACCTTCTCGACGTTGCCAATCGAGGTCTGGATGAAATTGGCCTGCTTGAAGAGGATCTCGTCGGCCTGCACGCCCTTGGGCAGGAACTGCGTCAGATCGCCCAGAGCCTTCTCGACTTCGGCGGTGAGCTCGGTCGTATCGGCGCCAGGCTGCTTCTGGACGGACAGGATCACGGCGGGCTTGCCGTTCACCCCAGCATCCCCGCGCTTCACGCGGGCGGCGAAGTCCACCGCCGCGACCTGGTGCAGCAGAATCGGCTGTCCGGTCTTGTAGGCGACGACGAGGTTTCGCAGATCCTCCAGCCGGATCGTGCGACCGATGTTGCGGATCAGATATTCCTCGGCGTGCTGGTCGATGAAGCCACCGCCGGTGTTGGCGGAGAACTGCTGGAGCGCCTTCACGAGCTCGTCGGTCGTGATCTCCAAGTCATGCAGACGCGTCGGGTCCGGCGAGACGCGGTACTGCTTGATCTCGCCGCCGATCGGGATGACCTGGCTGACGCCAGGTATGGCGAGCAGGCGCGGCCGTACCACCCAGTCGGCGATCTCCCGCACCTCCATCGGTCTCACGCCGTCGCCGGACATAGCGATCAGCATGATCTCGCCCATGATGGACGAGATTGGGCCCATCTGCGGCCGAACGTTCGGAGGCAGCTGCCCCTGGACGATGGCGAGGCGCTCGGCGACCTGCTGACGGTTGCGGTAGATGTCGGTGCCCCAATCGAACTCGACGAACACGATGGACAGGCCGACACCCGAGACGGACCGGACACGGGTGATGCCCGGCATGCCGTTCATCGAGGTCTCGAGCGGGAAGGTGACAAGTTGCTCGACCTCTTCAGGAGCGAGCCCTTCAGCCTCGGTCATCAACGTGACCGTCGGTTTGTTCAGGTCGGGGAAGACGTCGATTGGCAGCTCCTTCAGGACGAAGGAACCGTAGACGACCAGGATCGCAGCGGCAGCCAGGACGAACAGCCGGTTGCGCAGACTGGTGTTGACGAGAAAGTTGAACATGGCGCGGCGCTCCTCACCTGACCTGGTTGAGGAGACCGGCGCCGTCCGTCACGATGCGCGCCTCGGACTTGATGCCCGCCGACACCAGAATCGTGTTCCCGTCCACCGGCTGCATACGCACCGGCCGTGCGACAAACCGCTGCGGGGACTCGTGCTCCCAGACCAACGGCTGGCCGTTCGGACCGCGGACAACGCTCTGGCGCGGCAGGACGATGCCGGACATCGTGCCCTCGATCCGGGCGACGATGCGGACCGGTTGGCCGACGCTCAGTCCTTGAGGCGGGCTGGTGATCCGGAACAGCAGCGGAATGGCCTGCTGCCTCAGCGCCAGGCTATGGCCGAGATGTTCCAGCGCCAGCGTAACGCCGTCGGCGGTGGTGGCCGTCGCGCCGCGAACGCTGTTGGCCACACGGGGATCGAAGGCGACCGCTTCGACCATCAGCCGCGCCGGGTCGACGATCTCGAACAGCACCTGGTCGCGCCCTTCGACGACCTGTCCGATCTTGATGTTGTTGGCCGTGACAACGCCGGAAATCGGCGCCTTCAGGGCTTCCTTGGCGGTCAGCGCGGGAGACAGAGCGGCACGCTGCCGCTGCAGACCCTTGAGCATCGCTTCGGCTTCGTCGACGTCGCGTTGAGGCACACTCCCCACCAGCTTGCGCAGACGCTCGACACGCGCCTGGACGATGGTGAGCTCCTGCTCCACGTTGGCGATCTGCTGCTGAAGGCCGCTGCGTTCCATCGAGGTGACCGCGGGGGCGATGTAAGCCAGGACCTGCCCGGCCTCGACCGGTTGGCCGACATAGGGCAACCCCTTGTCCCCCGGCTCGATGCGCCCGGTCTGCGTCGCCTGGACGTGCCCACCACCGTTGGGATCGGCCACGATCTGCCCGATCAGCTGGACCGTCTGCGCGGCTTCCTGGGTTTTGGCCACCGTGGTGCGGACCGACAGCAGGCGCTGCGATGGCTTTGGCACGTAGAGGCTGCCATCCGGCAGGCGGCGTGGGCTCTCCGATGCGCCGGCCAGTGGCATCGGCACAGCCGCCCCACCAGCCTTGCCCTTGTCATCCTGGCTGTGGTCCTCGTCGCCATGAGCGAAGGCGGCACCGCTGACCAGAAGCACCCCTAGGCCTATCAGAGCCGCCCCAGCGACCGTCCGTGTGCGCCCACGCTGCGTCAGGGCAATGGTGGTCAGCACGCCGAGCAGGAAGATCATCACAGCGCCAAGCGTCAGGCTGCTGTCCTGGCGGACCCGCCCGATCAGGTCGGAAATAGTGCCGTTGGCTGTGGTGGGGCGCTCGTCAGCCACGCCGGCCGGGATCGCCATCGTGCCGATCAGCAGGTCGGCGGCATCGGCAGCCGTGATCGAGACAGTCAATTCATGTGAACCCGGCTTCGACAGCCACCCAGGCTGAAGGCGGTAGAGGCCCTCCTCTCCGGGCACAGGCGATGCGGTGATCACCTCACCATCGGCGCTGACCTCGACAGTGGCGCCGGCCACCGGCTCATTGGTGACGAAGCGGTCCAGATAGACCAGCAGGGTCTTGCCCTGGGCAACGGCCACGAGTTCAAAATCCGCGGACGACGTTTCCAGAGTCGGAGCGGCCGTCGTGACGACCGGCTTCGGTTCCTCACCACCATGTGCGTGGCCCTCATGGGCAAGGGCCGGGAAGCCGACCGGCGCGGCTATGCTCGCGGCGACAACCACCGCGGAGAAAGAGCGTCGGATGGTCATGGGAGAACTCCAAGAGACTGATTCAGGCTGGCACGGGTGGCGCCGACTTGGACTTCGGCAGTTGCGCGGGCCAAGTCGGCTTCGAATGCCGCCTCCTGAGCGCGGACATACTCGACAAGGCTGATTTCGCCGCCCCTTCGTGCACGCTCAATGTTGGAAAGCCGTGCCTTGAGGGCGGTTGCACGGTCACGGGCGATGGCCAAGCGCTCGGCTGCGGCCTGATGAGACAATCGGGCCTGCTGGATGCTGGCCTCAACCGTGCGAACCGCAGTGGCCTGCTCGGCTTCGGCGCGGACCACCTCGCTCATCGCCTCAGCCCGCTTGGGGGCGTTCACGGCCTCGACTGAAAGCGGGATGCGAATGGAAACGCCCATGATGGTGTCGTACCGCTCTCCGCGGGCGTCGCGCTCGCGACGGGCCATCAGCCCGACCTCCGGGTTGTCGCGCGTGCTTAGGTCGACCAGCTGTCGCTGAGTTTGAGCCGAGCGAATGCCCAACTGCGCCGCCAGCAGGGACGGATGCTGGTCAAGAGGGAGTTGGCCAATGTCCGGCTCGGGCGCCGCTTTTGGCGGAACCACACCGGTCAGTGTCCGAAAGGCCTGACGGGCTTCATTCAGGGCCAACTCCTCGTCACGAAGATCCGCTGCGACGGCAAGCGCTTCGGCACGGGCCAGCTGGTGATCGGCCTCCGATACCTCTCCTGCACGGGCGGTCCGCCGGGTGTCGGCCTCGAGTTGGCGGGCGACCTTGAGACGCTGACGGGCAAGTTCGGCACGCCGTTCCGCGAGTGCGACCTGCCACAGGGCAGTTCGGACCTCTCCAGCAATGACGAGCTGGCGCGCGGCGATCTCGGCGTCGGTGCGTGCCAGCAGCGCGTCGGCGGCCCGGATGGTTGCGGTTCCTTGCCCGGGCAGCCAGAGCGGAACACCAAGTTCGGCCTCATACTCGCGCCGCCCGGCATTCCGGCTCAAATAGTCCGTGGTGTGGCGCAGCGTGACGGCCGGAGCCGCCGGAACCAGCGACTCTCCGCTGCCACGCTGGGCGGTGGCCACCGCCCGCCGCGCTTCCAGGCTCTTGACCTCCGGGTTGAGCCGCCAAGCGCCCTCAACCGCATCACGCAACGTCTGCGCCCCAGCTGGAAGGGCCAGCAGGCACAGGGCAACGGTCGTTGCCGCGACCTGCTTCATGAGCTTCGAACCGGCATCACGCACCGAAGGGCCCTCCCACTGTCGGGTGGTTCGGCCTATGGGATGAGAGACGTGGAATCCATCCCGGCGTGACCGCGGCGTAGCGCTCGTACTCAGCACCGAAGACCCGGTTGGCTTCGCGCTCCTCAGACCCGGCCAGACGGACGTACATCAGGACCAGCAGGGGAAACATCGCCAACGTCAGAATCGTCGGCCACTGGAGCAGGAAGCCGAACAGGATGCCGATGAAGGCGACATACTGGGGATGCCGGACGTAGGCATACACCCCCGTCGTGGCCAGCCGGTGCTGCTTCTGGGCGGTGTGGAGCACCTTCCAGGCCGCCGAGAGCAGAACGAAGCCGGCCAGGATCAGCACGTTGCTGAGGATGTGCGATAGGTTGAAGTGCGGATTGCCCTCCAGACCGAAGATGGTCGACCACAGATGCCCGGCATCATGCGACATCAGGTCGAGGCCCGGATAGCGGGTCTGGAGCCAGCCCGACAGCAGGTAAATGGTCAGTGGGAAACCGTACATCTCGGTGAACAGCGCCACGATGAAGGCGCTGAATGCTCCGAAGGACCGCCAGTCCCGCGGCGACTGCGGCTTGCCGAAGCTGAAGGCGAAGATGATGAAGATGGCCGAGTTGAGCGCGACCAGAATCCAGAGTCCGTAGGCCGAGGCTTCGTGCGTCATGGCGAACCTCCCTTGTTCGGGCGGTCACTGCCGTTGTCTCCGCCGCCGTGCCCATGACCGCCGTGCATGAACAGATGCATCAGCGGGCACAGGAGCAGGATCAGAAGCGGCAGCGCGTCGAGCACATGGTCGACGTGGAAGAGCGACAGGTACACGGCCGCCACGGCGGCCGCACCAAGGCAGGCCAAGCCGGTCCAGGTCCGGTACCACGGTGTGCGTGCCTGAGGCCCGGGTGTGTGATGGGTGTGTTCGTGGTGCGTCATGGCCGTCTCCTCACATCATGCCCATAGCGCCGGTGAGCAGCTTGTCCGCGAGTTTCTTCTGCTCGTCGGTCAGCACGGCATAGAGCGGCCTGGCGGCCGTCTCGAGCGCCTTCACGGCATCGAGACGCATGTTCAGCATCTTCTGCTGCATGGTCAGACGATCCGGCCATGCGGCCGGCATGCCGCCCTTGGTCATCTGTTCGTGCATTGCCTGATGGGCTTTGGCGTTCGCGCGTAGCGTGTCGGCGAAGGTGCCCCACGGCGATGCTTGGGCGTCGGTGATCCTGAGTTCGGCCTTCAGGAACGCGATGCGGCCCTCGACGTGCTCAAACGGCATGCCCATGCCGCCATGCTGGCCCATCATCATCTGGCGCATCATGGGCATCATGCCGGCTTGCCCATCCTGCTGCTCCATCTTCGAGCGCATCTGGTCCATGTTCATCATCATGCCGGGCTGGTTGCCCTGGGCTTGGGTGCCGGGCCGCACGACCATGCCGATTCCTAAGCCCTGACCCATCATTGGCGCGTGGCCAGCCGGATCGAGCTTGGACCCCGGAGCCGGCTGCGCAGGCGCTGGAGGCGGGGCCGGCGCGGGCTGGACTTGGGTGGTGGTGGACGCAGTGCCATCAGGATGATGGGCGTTGTGATCCTGATCGGTGGCGGTCTGGGCGTGGGCGGCCGACATCATGGCGGCGAGCGCAAAGGCCGGCAGCATCGCGCGGGTGAGAGACGACATGGCGTCCTCCATCTGAACATCGGGTTCGAGTCACCCCGGCCGGTCTCCATGCAGGAGTGCCGGGGACGCGAAAGCCAAGCACACGAGAGCCGCAACCTGCGTCCTTCGCAGAGCCAAGGCTCAGGTCGGGCGCGGGCGGACTCGTGGCGTCAGATGGTCAGAGCGGGGGGCGCAGAGCCGGGTCGATGCCGATGCCGTCTGGCGTGGCCAAGGCAGGCAGACGGATGGAAGCAATGAGGCCTGGAATGAATGCTTCGAACAACACCGCAGGCAGACCGCCGTGCATGGTGACGCATTGGGCGACGCTACAGCAGGCGCCATTATCGAGCAGCCCGAGGTCCCCACAAGGAACCTCCTCATGCTCATGGTCTGCAACGACTGCAATGGCAGCACCATCAGCGTCGGACAAAGCGTGCTCGTGCGGAGTCGATGCTTGATGATGGGGCAGAAGGTTGGCGTGGCTCGGAGCGGCGTAGACGAGCAGCGTGGCCAGCATCAGCAGGCTCACCACCACCCTCCTCACTGTCGCCCGGACCAAAGTCCACATGATGAACGCCTTCGTCCCCGACCAGAGCGATCCCGCACCTCAATGCACGGCGCCCTCGTTCATCAACCTATGCCGTCCAGCCGTCGCATTCAACAGCCTGATGCTCCAACCCTGAGACAATCTCCGCTAACGAACGGCGATGCGGCGGATTGTCATCGAGAGCCCATCATCCTGAGAAGCGCTCGCACAGGGGGCACTGCTCTCCGAAAGACCGATATAGGGGCTGCGTCCAGCGGCATATGAGCATGGTGGTAGAAAGACCACCGGGTTTGATCCTGATCAAAGCCGGGGCACCGCGATCCTGCTTTACTGCACGGTGGTCCCGATGAGGCACGGTCTCGGCGGGCCTTGGAGGGTGGAATGGTGAACGTCAGCCGGTTCTTGACGGCTCTAGCGGTGATGGCGATCCTGCTGCTTGGTGCAGCGGGCAGCGCGTCGGCGCATGCCCTCATGACCGACCACGGAGCCGTCCATCATGACGAGCCCTGCACCGACCACGATGATGACCACAGGGCGCCGCCTTGCGATTCTCCGCAGCAGGATCGTCACCATGGGATGCCCATGGCGGCTCCCTGTTGCCCGAGCATTGAGGCGCCTGCGCGCATTGCAGTGTTCCGCATCACCATGATGAGCCGTGTCGCTTGGCACCCGCCAGTCGACTCCTTGCTGGCCACTCTCCTTATCGCGCCGGAACCGCCACCGCCCCGAGCTGCCGCTTGACCAACCGCGATCCGACGCGCGACGCGACGGATCGCCACCGTGAACGATACCCGTCACTTCAACGGAATCATCGCATCCCGTGCCCGTCCGGCTCAACCGGAGCGGCATGGATGCGGCTGCACAGGCGGAAACCGGAAGCATGGCCGACACACACCGCACGCGCTTGGCGCGCGCACTCCTCACCGTGACCACCGCCCTGCTGATCGGCGGCGGGGCCGCGGCAGCGGCAGCGGCAGAGCCGAACACCGACATCGCCCGCTTCATCGACACCGCCCGGCGCATGAACCCGGAGGCTGCAGTGGTGGCCTTGGAGGCCGATGCCGCAACGGCGCGCATCGCCTCCGCCGGGGCGCTGGACGACCCCAAGTTCAAGGTCGAACTCGATCTCCCGCGCAGTGGTCCCGGCTACCTGCCGCGTTATCGCGCTGGACAGGAACTGTACCAGGTCCGCCAGATGTTCCCGCTGTGGGGCAAGCGCGACCTGAAGCGCGAGATCGCGTCCGCCGACAGCCGCAAGGCAATTGCGGCCCAGGCCGAGGTCGCCAATCAGATCGCCTACCGCGTCAAGGTCGCCTACGCCGAGTACCACGCAGCTCATCTGGCGGCCGACGAAACGCGCAAGCTGCTCGGGACCGTCCGGCGCCTGTCCGATCTGGCGCGCGCCCGCTACGCCCAAGGTCCCGGCAAGCAGCAGGACATCACCGGGGCCAATGCCGAAGCCGGGGCGCTTACCGCCGAGCTCGCGCGCATGGACGCCGACCGGCACCGTGCCCAGGTGCGGCTGAACGGTCTGCTCGCTCGCTCGCCCGAGACACCTCTGCCGGCAAAACCCCTGCCCCGACCGGTGCCGCCGCTGGAAACCCTGCCGGCCGAGGCGCTGGTGGAGCGCGCACGTGCCGACTTCCCGGCGGTCCGCGCCCAGCTGGCCCAAATCGATTCGGCTGAAGGAACCCGCCGCCTTGCTGAGAGGAATGGCTATCCCGATGTCGAGCTGGGACTCGGGGCCATGCGGCGTGACGGCCGCTTCGACGGCTACCAGGCGATGGTCGAGGTCAACATCCCGCTCTACGCCGACCGCCGGCGAGCCGAACAGCGCGAGGCGGTCTCCATGGCCGGTGCGGCGCGGGCGAAGCTGGAGCAAATCCGCCTCGACGTCGCCACCGACGTGCACGAGGCCCACGCCATGCTGTCCGCGCTCAAGGAGCGCAAACGCATCGTACGGGAGATCACCCTGCCGCAGGCGCGCATCGCCCTGGAGGCTGCTACGCGCGGATACGAGCTGTCACGCGATGAATTTGTCAACCTGCTGCAGGCCGAGCAAACGCTGCGCCGCGCGCTGGTGGAATACGTGAATGTGACGTTCGAGGAGCAGGTCCGGCTCGCCGAGATCGAGCGCCTGATCGGAGGTGAACTGTGAGCCGCTCCTCAGCCCTTCTCGCCGTCCTGATGGCCGGCACCATCGTTGCAGGATCGCCCGCCTTTGCGCAATCCGCTCCAGGGGGCGGCCATTCCGGCCACGGCGCTCCCGCCGCGCAGCCCTCCGGAGCGGGCAAGGTCCTGTATTACCGGAACCCAATGGGTTTGCCCGATACTTCCCCGGTGCCGAAGAAGGACAGCATGGGGATGGATTACATCCCGATCTACGAGGGGGAGGCCGCCCCGGTGTCGGCAGCCACGCAGGCGCAGCCCCCCGCCGGTCCGCGCAAGATCCTGTACTATCGCAATCCCATGGGACTGCCGGACACCTCCCCGGTGCCGAAGAAGGATCCGATGGGCATGGACTACGTGCCCGTCTATGAGGGCGAGGACAGCGTATCGGGGGGTGTCACCATCAGCCCCGACAAGGTCCAGAAGCTTGGCGTGCGCACCGAGGCCGCGGCACGTCGGACGATCTCCCGCCAAGTGCGGGCGGTTGGAACCGTTCAGGTGGACGAACGTCGCCTTTTCGTCGTTGCACCAAAGTTCGAGGCCTGGATCGAGAAACTGCTGGTCGATACCACCGGCGATACGGTCGGCAAGGGCCAGCCACTGATGGAGGTCTACAGCCCGGAACTGGTGCTGGCCCAGCAGGAATACCTCGTCGCCCGACAGGGCGGCGCCCAGCTTGCCGAAGCATCGCTCCAGCGCCTGCGCAACCTCGACGTTCCCGAGGAGGAGATCCAACGTCTGCGCAAGACCGGTAAGGCGTCGCGGACGCTGACCTACCGTGCGGCGGGCGGCGGCGTGGTTCTGGAGAAATCGGCCGTGCGCGGCATGCGCTTCATGCCCGGTGAAGCACTCTACCGCATCGCCGACCTGTCAAACGTCTGGCTGATCGCCGACGTATTCGAACAGGACCTCGGCTACGTCAAGCCAGGTCAGGAGGTGGACGTCACCGTCAACTCGCTGCCAGGGAGGACATTCACCGGCAGGGTCGGTTTCGTCTACCCGACCCTTACGGCGGAGAGCCGCACCGGCAAGGTGCGCGTCGAACTGCAGAACCCGGACGGTCTGCTCAAGCCCAATCTTTACGCCACCGTGCATCTGAACGCCGAGCTCGGTGCCATGGCCCAACTGGCCGTGCCGGACTCCGCTCTGCTCGACACCGGCAAGCGGCAAGCGGTCCTGGTGGAGACCGGTGAAGGCCGTTATGAGCCGCGCGACGTTAGAGCCGGCGTCCGTGCCGATGGATATGTCCAAATCCTTGCCGGACTAGAGGATGGCGAGCGCGTCGTCGTGCGCGCCAACTTCCTGATCGATTCTGAAAGCAACCTGCGTGCGGCTCTGAGCGCCTTCGGCGGCAGCAGCGGCCAGCACCAGCAGCATTAGCCGGCGGAGGGCATCACCATGATCGCCGCCATCATCCGCTGGTCCGCGCGCAACATCGCGCTGGTCCTACTTGGCACACTGTTTCTCATTGGAGCCGGCGCCTACTCGGTGTCGCGCATTCCGCTTGACGCACTGCCCGATCTGTCGGACGTGCAGGTCATCCTCTACACCGATTATCCCGGCCAGGCACCACAGGTCGTCGAGGATCAGGTCACCTACCCACTCACCACCGCCATGCTCAGCGTGCCGAAGTCCAAGGTGGTGCGCGGTTTCTCATTCTTCGGCGCCTCCTTCGTCTACGTCATCTTCGAGGATGGCACCGACATCTACTGGGCGCGCTCGCGCGTTCTGGAGTATCTGAACTTCGCCGCCAAACGACTGCCCAACGGCGTCACCCCGACGCTCGGGCCGGACGCCACCGGCGTGGGCTGGGTCTACCAGTACGTCGTGCTTGCCAAGGACCGCACGCTGGCCGAGCTGCGCACCCTGCAGGACTGGTATCTGCGCTACCAGCTCACCAAAGCCGAAGGCGTCGCTGAAGTGGCGAGCGTCGGCGGTTTCGTCCAGCAGTACCAGGTGGTCGTCGACCCCCAGAAGCTGCAGGCCTACGGCGTACCGCTGGCCAAGATCGCCCAGGCCATCCGCATGTCCAACCAGGACGTCGGCGGCCGCGTCGTCGAGATGGCCGAAACCGAGTACGTGGTGCGCGGGCGGGGCTATCTGCGCGGCACCAAAGACATCGAGGAGATCGTCCTCAGGGTCGACCGGGGGACGCCAATCCTGCTGCGCGACGTGGCACGGGTGGAGATCGGCCCGGACGAGCGCCGCGGCCTCACCGAGTTGAACGGCGAGGGCGAGGTGGTCAGCGGCATTGCGCTCCAGCGCTACGGCCAGAACGCGCTGAGCGTCATCCAGAGCGTCAAGGACAAGCTGGCCGAGCTGAAGGCCGGCCTGCCGGAAGGTGTCAGCATCGAGAGCGTCTACGACCGCTCCGAGCTGATCCTGCGGGCGGTCGACAACCTCAAGGTGACGCTGATCGAAGAGAGCGTCATCGTCGCCTTGGTCTGCATCATCTTCCTGCTGCACGTGCGGAGCGCACTGGTCGCCATTGTCACGTTGCCGGTCGGCGTGCTGATGGCGATCATCGTCATGGACTGGATGGGCATGACATCGAACATCATGAGCCTCGGTGGCATCGCCATCGCCGTGGGCGCCATGGTGGATGCCTCCATCGTGATGATCGAGAACGCCCACAAACGTCTGGAGCACGCGCCGCCGGATGCCAACCGGGCCAAGGTGCTGATCGACGCGGCGGTGGAGGTCGGGCCGGCGTTGTTCTTCAGTCTGCTGGTGATCACCGTCTCGTTCCTGCCGGTGTTCACGCTGGAGGCGCAGGAGGGGCGGCTGTTCAAGCCGCTGGCCTTCACCAAGACTTTCGCCATGGCAGGAGCGGCGTTCCTGTCGATCACGCTGGTGCCGGTGCTGATGATGCTGTTCGTGCGCGGCCGCATCATCCCGGAGCGCAAGAACCCGGTGAACCGCCTGCTGATCTGGCTCTACCGGCCGCTGATCAAGCTGGTGCTGCGGGCCAAAATCCTGACGATCCTGATCGCCGTTGCCCTGCTGGGGTGGTCGGTGATCCCGGCTTCCAAGCTCGGCAGCGAGTTCATGCCGGCGATCAACGAGGGCACCATCCTCTACATGCCGAGCACGCTGCCCGGCCTGTCGATCACCAAGGCAGCCGAGCTCGTGCAGACGCAGGACCGCATCCTCAAGAGCTTCCCCGAGGTGGAGTCGGTCTACGGCAAGGCCGGCCGCGCGGCCACCGCCACCGACCCGGCGCCCACCGAGATGTTCGAGACGGTCATCAACCTGAAGCCCAAGTCGGACTGGCGGCCGGGCATGACCTATGACGCGCTGGTGGCGGAGATGGACAAGGCCGTGCAGATGCCCGGCATCTCCAACGCCTGGACGATGCCGCTGCGCGCCCGCATCGACATGCTCTCCACGGGCATCCGCACGCCGATCGGCATCAAGGTGTTCGGCAAGGACCTGGAGGAGATGGAGCGCCTGGCCCGCGAGATCGAAACCGTGGTCAAGCAGGTCCCCGGCACCACCAGCGCCTACGCCGAACGCATCGTCGGCGGCTACTACCTGGAGATCGACCCCAACCGCGAACAGTTGGCCCGCTATGGACTGACAATCGGCGATCTGCAGGACACCATCCTGACGGCACTCGGCGGCGAGATGGTGACGACGACGGTCGAAGGCCGGGAGCGCTTTTCGGTCAACGTCCGCTACCCGCGGGAGCTGCGCAGCAACCCCGACGCCATCGCCAGCCGTATCCTGCTCCACCCGGAGGCCGGCGGCGCCATTCCGCTGGGCCAGCTCGCCTCGGTCCGGCTGACCAAGGGACCGGCCACCGTGCGAACGGAGAACGCGCTGCTGTCGGCTTACATCTACGTCGACATCCGCGACCGCGACATCGGCGGTTACGTCGCTGATGCCCGCAAGGCCGTGGCCGAACAGGTGCAGATGCCGGCCGGCTATTACGTCACCTGGAGCGGCCAGTTCGAGTACATGGAACGTGCGGCAGCAAAGCTGAAGATCGTCATCCCGGTGACGATCGCCATCATCTTCCTGCTGATGTACCTGAACTTCCGACGCATCACCGAGACGCTGATCGTAATGCTCTCGCTGCCCTTCGCGCTGGTCGGCGGCGTCTGGTACATGTCCCTGCTCGGCTTCAACCTCTCGGTGGCGGTGGCGGTCGGCTTCATCGCTCTGGCCGGTGTCGCCGCCGAGACCGGCGTCGTGATGCTCATCTACCTCGACCACGCGCTGGAGGAGATGAAGCGGCGCCGTGCTGCCGAGGGTCAGGCCATGACGGTGGCCGACCTCTACGCCGCCATCATGGAGGGCGCGGTCGAACGCGTGCGCCCGAAGATGATGACGGTCGTCGCCATCATGGCCGGCCTGCTGCCGATCATGTGGAGCACCGGCACCGGCTCGGAGGTGATGCAGCGCATCGCCGTGCCGATGATCGGCGGCATGGTCTCGTCGACTGTGCTCACCCTACTCGTCATCCCGGCCATCTACGCTCTGGTCAAGACGCCGGCGATCCGGCGTCAGACGACCGAGCGGCCGCCGCTTCCCCGTGAACCCATGTCCTCCGATGCGGACCAGAAGAAGGAGACCATCCATGCATAAGATCGCCACCGCCGCCCTGATCGCGCTGCTGTCCCTACCTGTTGCCGCCATGGCCCAGATGAGCCACGACCACGCCGCGGGCGGCATGCCGGCGACCGCGGCTCCGGCGAATGGCACAACCGGCAAGGTCAACACCGTGGATCCCGCCAAGCACACCATCAACCTGACCCATGGGCCGATCCAGGCGCTCGGCTGGCCGGCCATGACGATGGACTTTGGTGTAGCGTCGACCGTCGACCTCGCCACGGTCAAGCCGGGCGACACCGTCGCCTTCACCGTCGGCAAGGACGCCAAGGGCGTCTACCAGATCAATTCCATGAAGACGTCGAAGTGAATTCACTGCCGACTGGATGGCTCCCGTCCTAGAAATTCGACGGATATCATAAGGACGCAAAGGGCCGTAGCTATCAGCTCCGGCCCCTCGTCTTTTATGGAAACGATATATTGCCTCACGTTGTTCGACTTCCGTAAGGTCATCTCCACACACGCAACACGGAGCAATCATGCGGAAGTGGATTGGCACGAATTACATGGAACCATCTTTCAATGGACGCAACTCGTTCGTTGGGCGCATCGTGGCACAAGACGACGGAACCTGGACCTGGATGATCTACCAGTGCGGTCCGATCATCATCCGGCACGGCGTCGAGCCGTCCGAAGTGGCCGCCAAAGCGGCCGTCGAAGCCGGACAGAACGCCTTCCAGGGCTACGGCCCCCGTGACATGGTCGTGTCCGTCCACGAGGCGGCGCATGCCGTCCTCGCCTACCTCACCGGCTTCCTCGTGTACACCAGCCATCTGGTTGCCGACACCATCGCACCTGGCGTTGAAACCGCTCGTCATGAGCTTCTGGTCGATCAGTGCCGCCGCCGGCAGGCCTTGTCCGATGCCGATCTGGACCGGATGCACGCCGGCGTTTTCGCAGCGGGGTATGTGGCCGAGACGCGGTTCTTGTCCGCCACCGGCGTCGATCACGACGATTACATCAGCGTCACCGGCGCCTATGGCGACCGCCTCATTCTCACCCAGTCCCAGATGGCGGACTGGAACAACGCGAAAACGGAAGCCGAACGCGTGCTTGATGGGGCGGGAGTCTGGGACGGCGTCATGAAGGTCGCCGGCGTTCTGTACCAACGCACCCCCCCGGTCATCCGGCTGGCCGAGCTGCAACACGGAGCCATTCAGCGGATCACCGGGCTCTGAGGCATTGGATTATGGAACGGCGCCGCTTTCCAACGGTTTGATTGCCACGTTAAGCAAGGGCACGCGAAATGGCATGAATGGCTTTCATGCCGGAACCGAAGCGGGCGATGGACGAGCGGTGGGATTCCAGCTCACCGTACGGCAGGTAACGGACCTTGAGGTCAGCCACGCGGGAGAAGGCGGGGCGGATCAGTTGGGCCCGGACCTCGTCTTCACGGCCATTCGGCGCCACCAGGAACAGCCCTTCCAGGGCATGGGCATCGCCACCGAGCGCCAGGTCGAGCATGCGGACGATGCCGGAGTAGATGGACGTCGAGTGCTCAACCTCGTAGGCGGCAACCACCCGCCCCATGGTGGCGTCCAGCCACAGCACGTCGATCAGGCGGACGGCTTCGGCGCCGGGGGCGGCCATCACGCTGCCCGGCAACGCATTGAGGCACCCATCGCCCAACTTCCCGCCGTCGTACGACCGGTTGCGATCGTTGGCGGCGATCCAGACCCGATAGCCGAGCGCCGTGCCGAGATCACGCAGCCAGCCCTGGATTTCCGTGTGCGTCCGGTCCCCCTCACGTTCCGCGGCGCGTGCTTTGGCGGCCTGGGCGGTTTCCTCACGCACCTTGGCGAGGTCGGCTTCCCACGCGGAGCGGGCGGCGGCATCGTTGGTGCGTGGCGGCGCGGCATAGCGCCCTGAGCCGACGTCGAACAGCAGTCCGCCAATGGCGCCCAGATCATTGGACAGCAGGTCGCGGTACTCGGCGTTCAGCGCCAGGATGCCTTGGCGCATCGCCAGGAACTCGTCCCACCGGCCGAGCTTCACCCTGGCGCCGGTCAGCGCGTTGTAGCCATTGACGATGGCGGTGTTGAACGGCGGCACCAGAGTCGGGTGTAAGAAGTACAGCAGGTTGGCCACCGCCGGCCCCAGCCCCTTGATCTGCTTGGCGTCGATCTGCCGGATGGCGGTGAGGATCTGCGCCTCGGCGTTGCAGCAGACGCAGGCATCGAGCAGCCGGCCGAAGGCGCGCTGGTTGTCCGGGCTCTCGTAGATGTCAGGGATGCGCAGCTTAGGCTTCCACAGGAAGGCGTGGTCAGCACCCTTGAAGATCTGGCGCTGCTCGGCGATCGAATGGACCACCGTCTCCAGCGACGATCCGCGATAGGCGTTGCCGAAGGTGCCGGCCTCGATGTCGATTACGACCTGCTGTATGCCGCGGCGGATCGAGCGAAAGTTCTTCACCCGCTCGTCCCACAGGAACCAGGTCCGGTACGTCGCACCGGCATCCTCACGCCAGCGTTGGATCAACGCGCGCATCGGGTCGGACAAGGAAGGCTCCTTCGCTCAAAGGGATTGAACCCAGAGTAAAGCAGCGCTCCCTCCGTCGCAACTCGGGGGAGGCCTCATGACGGGATCGGAACCGATTGCTGATCAGGCGGGAACGCGGGGGCATCGGCCCTCGTTGCTCATAGGGTGCTGCCACGCATCTCCACCTGCCTCCGGGAGACCTCTCATGCCACAGCGCTCGAAGACTTCCGCCATTCTTCCGATGATTGCCGTGCTGGCCGCGGCCCTGACTTCCGCCTGCGCGCCGACACAGCAGGGCACGGGTCAACCGACGACGTCTGGCATGACCGCCCAGCAGGGAACGGCCGTGCAGCAGGGAACGCAGACACATCAGGGCATGATGCAGGGGGGCTCGATGTCCAACTCCCCGGGCTCTCAGGCGATGATGGGGTCGATGCAGAAGATGCAGCAGTCAATGATGGCGCAGCCGATGACCGGCGATACCGACCACGACTTTGCCTCCATGATGCGGGAGCATCACCGGGGCGCTGTCGACATGGCTCGGGCCGAACTCCAGAACGGGCGTGATCCTGAGCTCCAGAAGATGGCCAGGAAAATCATCACCGATCAGGAGAAGGAGATCCGGCAACTCGACCGCTGGCTCGCCCGCCATCCGGCCAAGCCGCCCCAGAGCTGATTGCGGCGACCTTGGATTGTTGTCGCGGAGACCGCTGTCTCCGGTGTCGGCCGAGGTGGGCGGTTCAAATACACCGTCCACCGTCGGTCCGGTCAATCTGGCTTACTGACACCTCGACACTTGGAGCCGACATGTCTGCCGCCATTTCGAATGGCACGCAGAAAGAACTGCGTTGCTCGATCACTCTCAAGAACGAAAGACCGGACTTGAGATCGAAGTCGCTAGAAACACTGCCCGACCCCCATCATTGAAGATGCCGAGCTTTCATTGAATGTGTTGCTTATGTCTTCGGCTTCCTCCGGCTGAAGCCCGATCAGCGGAAGCCCATCGAGCTCCGCAAGTTGCTCGGAAGCCATGTCGATCACCGTCCACCCGGTGAGATCCCACCCAATACGGTATCATGTCCGCATCCCTGTTTATCGCGCTGCAGCAGAGTGATGACAATCCGGAGCTTCCCTATCGGCAAGGAGGCGTGGCTATCGACGGCTCCAGAGAACAAGGTGCAGCGGTCGGCTGGCGGAGTGAGTGCAACTGCGAGCCTCAAGAGATTGGGGGCACGGAAATGACCCCGGGACCGGGCTGTCTGAGGTATGCTGAGGGAGCCCAATGCTTGGCAGGGACAGGGCTGCAACTGCCGCCGATGGCGCACCGGCGAGGTGGAGCTTCGATGAGGATGAGTACCGTTCGGACGAGGATCAGCGAGTTGCGGGCCGAACTCGAGACAGCGCGTGCACTCGAATTCGAGGCGATCGTGCGTCGGCGTGCGGTCGAGGCGCGCTTGGAGGAGTTGGAAAATCTGGTCGGAAGAGAGGCGTGGCTGGGACCGACACTTGACGGCTTGCCGGCGTTTGTAACTTCCGAAGCGCGTGGTCGGCGCATGATTGCGATCCTTGAGTGCTTGGCCGAGGTGTTTCCCGGCGGCCTCACCACTCCAGAGATCATTGACCGTGCACGCCGGCGCACCATCGAACTCAATCCGGGATCCACGCGTGCACAGTTGTCGCAAGCCCAGCGTCGGGGATGGGTTCAGCGCGATGGCCGCCGCTACATCCTGACGGTCGCCGAGCAACCAGACCCCCTCGGCACGAACCCATGACCATGCTGCGGATGATGCCAAAGCGCAGCATATGACTCCACAAACCCGAATTCCCGGTCTTAGACTCCGCATCTGAGACTGCGGCGCCCACCCATATTGGAGGGCTCAGCAAGGTCGTCATGGGGCATGCGAAGTAGTGTTTTTCCAGCCTCTTTCCAGCTCTGGGGCTGTTTGACATGCTGGGCTGTCCACCGCAACGAATGATGCGCGAGGAGGCTGACCGGCCATCCTCGTTATGCAAGGTGCAGCGCTGTGTAGCCGGCATCCCAGGCCAATGGCGGGCCGTGTCGGGCACGGCCGCAACCTGATCATCGGACCGGAGGAGGAGTGTCAGGCTCCAGAACACGAGTGCGGGCTTCGGCGAATTCATTGCGCCGAAGAGGAGAAGCCGTATGCCTTCGCTCACAGACTGCCGTACTGACCAACCACAACCGGAAAGCTCGACTCCGCAGCGCCTGAGCCAGCCGGAAGGTATGGATTGGCCAGACAACGATCAAGAGCGAACCTTGGCCGATTTCTTCCTGGAGCTTGTGCATTCGGGACCACCGTCGCCCTTGCCAAGGCCGTCTCCTCCATCGGTCGACCGGGTCTGGGCACCGCAAAGCCTTGGCGGTCCTCCACCGGATGACGGACGGTTTACCGCGCGCCACCCCGAATTCACCTTCGGCGGCATCGACTGCCCGACGCGGGCGATCGGCCGGGCGCCGCGCAATTCCATGCGCGGGCGCCAAGGCCGGTTTCACAGCCGGAAAATGAAGCGGACACTGCGGGCGCGCTCGGACCTGGAGTTCGACATGTTCCTGCTGTGCGAACTCGACCCCACCGTCGACGCCTACATCGAACAGCCCCTTCGGGTTCACTATCCCCTGGACGGGCGGACCCGCTGGCACATGCCGGACCTGTTCGTGCGTCGCGCCGGCGTCGGCACCTTCATGGCGATCATTCCCGAGGAGGAGGCCGCACTGTCGGACCGGGAGCGGCGTTGGCCAGCGATCGGCGCGACACTGGCACTGTCCGGATATGGATACTGCGTCCAGACGGAGCGACATATCCGCCGACAGCCACGCTTCTCGACCCTTCGCATCCTGTTCGCCGACCGCCATGCCCCGCTTCCCGACGGCGCCATGCGGCGCCAGCTTGCGCTCGCCGTGCCGGCGGGGGCAACGATCGCCATCAGTGCCCTCCTGGCCGGGTTTCCGCAGCTTGCGGCCAAGCACATCCACAGCCTGATCGTGAACGGGTATCTGGCAACCGACCTCGACACGCCGCTGGGACCAGCCAGTCTCGTCCGGCGAAGCCGCCAGTCATTGAATGGTCCTGGCTCGGGGCCGGCGTGATGCGGAGCTTCTGCTACGCCCCCAACACGTGCGTGCGCATCGACGGCATCCCCATGCGGTTCGTGACCATGCAAGGCGATGGCGAATGGCAGCTGGTGGAAACCCTAACGAACCGGCTGGTGACCAAAACCAAGTCACAGTTGGACACCCTGTATGTCTCGGGTGCACTGGTGCTCGATGCCGAGCGGGCCGATGATGCCCGCAAACCAGGTGACGCCAAGAGGCGCCGCGCAGCGACATCGATCACCGACCGGACAGAAGCCGAACAGCAGCGGATTGCCCTTCGGTCCGCCGTCCTGGAGGCCGTGGACGCTCGAGCAGCAGCGGGTGTCCATCTGAACTCCGTGGTCATATCGGAAGACGGGCAGAAAACGACGGCGCTCGAAGAGACCCTTGAGGCGATCAGCAAGGAGCTCGGCCGTTCCAGACCGGTATCCGCGCCCACCTACTACCGCTGGAAGGCTGAGCTCGCTGCCGCCGAAGACAAACTCGACCTTGCTGGACGGTGTGCCTGCTGCGGACGCCACAATCAGCTGCATCCCCGGATTCGGAAGATCATCCTGGACACCATGCGGGAAAAACTTGATGACGCCCGCGAGAACAAGGGGGCTGCTGGCCACTCTCCGACCTGCACGATGCGCTCCATCCGCAACACGGTCGACGATCTCCTCCGCCTGGAGAACAGGCGCGACCCTGCGGCGAAATTGACGATGCCGTCGCTGCCGACCTTCTATCGCCTGTGGAACGAGTTTCCGGCATACGACCGGGATGTCGCCAAATTCGGCAAAGCAAAGGCCCGCCGCATGTATCGGGGGAGGTCCGGCCACGAAGAACCTGAGGCCTGTCTCGACCTTGTGGAGTACGACGAGACCGAGTTGCCCTTCTACTTCTTCGATGAAACATTTGGCGTTCCGCTTGGGCGGGCTTGGCTGAACTGGTACCATGACGACTATTCCAACATTCCGGTTGGTTTCTATCTCGGTTTCGAGCCACCAAGTGATCTGACGATCGCGAGCGCTTTGCGCCACGCCTGTCTTCCCAAAGCCTATGTTCAGACCACCTATCCAGATATCCAGAACACTCTGCCTGCGGCTGGAATACCGCGCCTTCTCATCTTCGATAATGGCCTGTCCCAATATGGCGAGAGCATTCGCACCATCACATATGATCTCAACACTCCATACAAGTTCACGAGGGTTTACACGCCCTGGTTCAAATCGGCTGTTGAGAATGCGTTCAACCTGCTGAATAAGCTTCTCCTCCAGGAAATGCCCGGGTTCGTTCTTGGTAACATCGTCGATAAACAGGATTATGATCCGGCCAAGAATGGCTGTATCGGACTCAGGCACTTCCTCTACATATTCCACAAATGGCTGATCGACATTTACTGCAATCGGCCTATGGGAACTTGGAAGATCACGCCAAGAGATCGCTGGAATGAAGGTGTGCGAGCACGACCACCGGAGTTCCTGGAGCGGGCGACCGATCTGGACCTGCTGTTCGGGATCGTCCGAACCGGCACCGTCGATCACCGCGGAGTAACGTTCAGGGGCCTGTCCTACTACTCGGATGGTCTGCACGCATTCCGCCGCCAGTATGGCCGCCGGACGAAGGTGCGGGTGAAGATCGACCCGAGCAACCTGTCCGTCATCCATGTGTTCGAACCAAAGGAACGCTTTTGGATCCGCGTGGAGGCACTCAACAAGCATTACACGCAAGGCCTCAGTCTTCACCGTCATGAGTTGAACCTGAAATGGGCCAATGAACGGTACGGGCGCGAGGACATCGACGCTCTGCAACAGGCGCAATGGGATTTGCAGCAACTCATCTCGGATGCCCTTCCAATGGCCTTGAGTATCCGCACCAATGCACTGATCGCCCGCACATTCGGAGTCGGAACACAGCACATCTTCAACAATCTTGACCTCAACGGAAACCTTGGCCCGTTGAGCGGTCCCTTCGCCGGACAGTCACTCAACCCGTTCCAGGAACAGGCTTCGACATTCGCTCCGCCAACACCTGCGACACGTCCGCCAGAGGGTGGCGTGAATGCCGACGCGCCTCCCGCACCGATGCTTGCGGAGCGGCCAAAACGCACAATCCCAGTTTATGACGCCGACCTCTCACTCGGGGGCCTCACTGAGCGCACAGAGGAGCAACGCCCATGACCGTCCAAGACCTGCTGGAAGTGCCGCCACGCGCCCTCTACCGTCAAATGGCGAGCATCTTCGTGCCGCACCCGCGGTTCATGCGCATCATGGAGGAGGTTCGACTGATCCTGAGCCTTCAGGACTGTGATGACGAGGCCCCCTGTCTACAGGTGAGTGGCCCCCCCGGAGTCGGCAAGTCGACGTTGCGCAAGAAGCTGGCGCAGGAATACCAAGCCGTTCCCGATGGCCGTTTGATTGACGAGCCGCCCCATCCGGTCATGACGGCAGACCGCATCCCGCTGCTCCAGTTCGTCATGCCGCCAGCCCCTACGGTCAAATCGGTCGGCATGGAGATGCTGCGGACGTTCGGTGATCCCGCTTGGCATCGTGGCGACAAATATTCCTTCGGCAAAAGGGTCGACAGACTGGTCGCGGCATGCGGCACCGTCGGTATCCTCATCGACGAAGCTCAGCGCGCAGTCGACCGCAACGGTGTGGTGGTGACCGAAGAATTGGCGGACTGGTTCAAGTCCCGCCACGATGAAAACAACGTGAGCTTGATCTTCCTCGGTCTCGGTCGTCTGAGTTACCTGTTCGAGCAGGATGGCCAGCATGAGCGGCGCTGCGACGCCGAACTTCGCATGCCCGCCTACCGGTGGCGGACGGGTGACGGCATGGACGACCTGGAGGATCAGGCGCAGTTCATCGGAACCTTGCTGGCGTTTCAGAAACTGTCGCCCATTCCGTTCGACTTCGACGTCACGGAGGATCAAATTGCGCTTCGCTTCTATTACGCCAGCCGTGGCGTGATCGGCGCGTTGAAGAAGCTGCTGAAGATGTGCATGAGGATCATTGCGCAAAATCCGGCGGTGCCACGGCACATCACCCTGGAACTCTTGGAGGAAGCTTTCGACCGGGCCTTCCGTAAGGAAGCGCACAGAATGATCAACCCGTTCTCTTCAACCTATGCCGGGCAGTTGCCCCCTCCGATCGAGGACGATTCTCTCTCGCGTCCCGACGTCGCAACACGGCGAAGCGCCAAGAAGCGTCGCCTGCGCAAGGAAGACGTGAACCAGGCGCTGACCAAACGGTGAAGGTCCCTTGCCTATGGAAAACCGCCTTACCGTTCGCGGCACGCCCCTGGCGGATGAAAGCCTGAAGGGATACGTTCTGCGTCTGGCCCAAGCCAATGGCCACCCGGACATCCGCTGGCTGCTGGATACGGCCGGTTTGCGTCTTGCGATCGCCGGAACACGCTGCGATCTCACAACCCTGTCCAACCTCACCGGTGTCGGCCCCATCGACCTGGAGGCTTTGGCCAACTGGCCCGTTGCGGGGTGGACGGGCCTGGTGCGCTTCGGCAACGGGTCGCTGCCGGCCACGGCGCTCGACCTCATTCACCCCCGCGCCTGTCCAAGTTGCGTCCGCGAACGCGGCAGCGTGCGGCGCATATGGGATGTGACCGCTTATGTCGCGTGCCGGACACACGGCTGCTGGCTGGTCGACAACTGCCCTCACTGCTTGAGCCGCCTGAGTTGGATGCGTCCAGGCCTCGAGCTTTGCCGGTGCCGACGGGTCTGGACCGATGTGTCCTCAGGCCCGGCGTCCAAGTCGGCACTCGAGGTTGCGGCCCTTCTGGAGGAGCGTGCGGCTCAGCCGATGCTGACACCGGCATCGCAGACTCTGCCGGTCGGCGCCCTGCAGACCCTCGACATGTCGGTGCGCTTCATCGCCTTCTTCGGCTCCGATCACACCGATCCCAACTGGCGCGTTTCAACCATGACCAAGGCCGGGTTGGCAGCTGATCGCAAGACAGTGGAGACAGCGGCCCATCTTCTGCAGGACTGGCCACAGAGCCTCTATGAATGGCTCGAACGGAGTGCTCGATCCTCCGAACACCGGATCGGCCTGGCGGCCGAATACGGACACTGCCTTCCGCGTCTCCGGGCTTTCTTCGGCGACGAGCCCTTCGCCTTCCTGTTCTCTGAGGTCAGGCGCTATTTCGCCAACCATTGGGGAAACGGACTCATCAAGCGCAAGTCGATCTTCTATGCCCCACCCGATGCCCCGCGTCGCGTGTCGGGCTCGCAAGCGGCAAAGAGCCTGGGAATGACGAGCGCGAGCATTGCCCGCATGGTTGGAGATGGAACCTTGAAGGGCGAACTCCGGGACATGGGGCGGCGGCGCCAGATCCTGGTCGACCCCACCAGCGTGCAGGAACTCCAGGAACGTGCGAAACGATCGCTGTCCTGCGAGGCGGCGGCCGAATGCCTCGGTACATCCTGCTCGCAGATCGAGAAGCTTCGGCGCGGCGGGATTTTGGAGGGGGCGCTCAAGGTGGGTGGCGCTTACAGGTACGAGCGCGCGTCCTTGGAGGGGCTTGTCGGTCGCTTGTTCCAGAAAGCCGCCGTCATAAAGGGGATCAGCATCGACATGGTCTCTCTCGCTGGCCTACCGCTCCACCGTCGGCTCTCCCTGCCAAGTGTCTTGCGGGAAGCGCTTGCCGGCCGGTTGCCGCTCTGGCACAGGGCAACATCTCGGCTGGCGAGCGGTCTGGGCAGCCTGTATGTCCGGAAAAGTGATGTGTTCGGCCACACGGTTCGTCCGTCGGGAGAGCGTTGCCTGGGAGTGCGGGAAGCCGCGAAGTCTCTCGGCGTCTCCGTGCGCATGGTGCATGCGTTGGCGGTGGCTGGCTGCTTTCAGACCAACCATCCTCAAACAGGCCGCTTGGTAAAATGTGGACTCTCAGAGCATTCCATCGCTGAGTTTCACAGGAACTTCTGCTTTTCGCGCGACTTGCTGCACTTCAAAGGGAGAAGCTCCCGAACCGTCATATCTACGCTAACATCCCTGTCAATATTACCAATTCTTTACCCGGACAAACGAAAGGGAATTTCTGCAGTTTGGTACAGGCCGGAAGTAGATCAATTCATAAAATAACATTACACGAAATTAGGGAAGTGACGCCTGACGATCACATCACCCCATTTATTACACCATATTGTTTCGTCACCATCAACACTTCTCGCAATCCCCTTCATTTTATCTATAAAACTTGCACATAAAAAAAGTCTAAACGTCAAATATTTTTCTTCTTCCATATTGCGGAAATACAATAGTGCCTCAACAACTCTCTCGACATGTTCATAAAAACCATCCGGCCAATTCATTATTATTCCCATCGAATGAATCAAGCAATCTCCGTAATATTTATATATGCTTGCATAGACAGTTTTCCTGCTTCTTACTTCTATAAGTGGAACCATATACAGATCAACAATTAGATCTAGAAAATTTTCCAAGGAAAATGCTCGCACCTTATCATCTATTTTTGTATTTTCATCCTCTTTTCTACGCCACAGAAGGAAAGAAATATGTTTTGAGCAGAAAATTACGTTCTCATGAGAATTACCTGTGAAGTAATCGTCATACTCAAAGGCACCACATTCACACATGTATGTTGCTTGGCTCCATGACAGGGACCTACCGCATTCTGGACATTGATCAATTATATGAGTTCCATGAATTGGGCAGGCAATCCAGGCTCTAATATCCCATACAGACTGGAATATTGGTTTCTCACAAAAACACATTGGGCATATTCTCTGCGAAGAGAATGCGAAGTGCTTCTTTCGTACGTCAAAGCCGTAGAAATCAGTGATCCAGTCGTTTTTTAACAGAGGTATGTAGCCATGGCTCTTTAGGATTTCGTAATCGCACCCTGTGATGCACTGTACTTGGTGCAGTATATTTTCATAATACGTTTTCTCTTTCGATGATAAATTACTTTTGAACATCCACTGCAAGCTATCAAAGCCGTTAGCAATACTAAGCCGCCGAAGATAACCAACCACGCTTTCACCAGGAACCAGATCGCTCCGGATGACAAGACGGTTGGGGATCGCAAAATTGTTGCGGATTGCCATTCTTCCGCTCCCACCTGTTTCGCCTATTTATCCTTGAAGCGCCAATTTGAACCGCGCCTAAATTTCAGAGTCTCTAGCTAGTCATCAGACTGGTTCATCTGAGATACAGACGGGACGTGCGGTACTGTCCAGTATCGGCAGAGCATAGGTTGTATCTTCGATTATGTGGCTGTGCAGGGGACGATGATGCCACCATCGCAGTTAGAAGCGGACAAACCAGATGGCTATAGTGGAATAAACCAGACATAGAATTTCGTTCTGTATATGTAACAGTCCGTCTTGTGCATACCACCAGCAGACGTCCATGCCGCTCCAGTTCAGAACAGCCAGTATCAGCGCACCAGCAGGTCCAGCGGGACACGCAGCGTAGAGGCAATCTTAGCCATCGTGTCAAGGCTGCCGGGCAGGCAAGCACTCTCGATCTCCCACAGGCACGATGGCGCGACGCCGGCCGCTTCTGCGAGCCCGCGCGCAGTGAGGCCCCGGTGCTCGCGGAAAACGGTGGCAGAATAGACACCGTCTAGGAGCCGTTCAGCGACCTCAAAGGGGAATGCCTCCGTCTCGCCAACAGCCAGACGAGTCTTCACCACGTCGGCGTCAGCGAGATCCTGGATGTCGACGACCAACTCAGCCAAGGCCTCATAGTCGGTCCGGCTCAGCGTCACAGTGTCCGCTGTCTCGGCAATCGGCGTAATGGGCAGGACGTTCATGGGGATACCTTATTGCAACTCCCAACCTTCAGCATCGTGATCAGCAACGCGTCGCCACCGATCAGGTAAATGGCTACTCAGTCGCCGTATCGGCCGGGCTCCACCCGTTGCCGAACGCCTTTGCTTTGTTCTAGCCAAAGCGCCTGATCGCAGCACACCCAGACGTTTTGGCAAGGTACAAGGTTACTTCCTTTACTCAACCGAGCAGCGTACCATCCACGTTGCCAGACGCGGCATGAAGGTGCGGAATGACCGGTACAGCGGTGTAAGTCATGCATGATTCGGATCGCCGAGACGATCTTCGGGCAGTCATTGATCTCTTGCCTTGGGGCAAGCGCCAGAAAGCTCTCGCCGTGGAAAGCATCGACGGCATGTCAGAGGACGAGAAGGATGACATGCTCGCACTTTATGAACAAGTGGTCACCCAACTGCCGGCGGCCCTGGAAGCAGTCAAGCGAATACGGGACATCAATCCAGCGATTCAAACAGGAAGTGCTTCGCCGTTCGACTCCGAGCAGTGACATATCCCTCTCTGTTCGCCGACACTGTGAATGGGCAACGAGTCCGTTTGGCGGTGGAATTCACGGAAACCACCACAGCTTTCGGTCCAGATAGTCACCGTCACGGCGCAGACGATCGCAGTGAACGTCGGTAATGTGGCAGCGGCGGGATTGGCAGAAGAAGATAACAGTCGCGAAAGCGCGGCTGGAACCGGGCGAGCCGGTGGCCTCGAATGCGCCGGCCAATGCCTGGGCTGGGTGAGCCGCAGAGTAGAATGGGACGGCGTTGCACCTTGGCCAAGTCCAGTATGTGCCCAAGGCAACGGCGCGGTTGGCGGCCACGTAGTCTGACGACGAACCGGTTCACCGGAAGCGCCGGGACGGCCGCTGACGCAGCGGTGCGCATTCCGAGCAGCCGCAGGTACTCCGGCAAGGACAAGCCGTGCCGCCGGGCATGCGGAAGCGAGCGGTCGCGCTCGGCGGAGGTGGGCTTGATCGTTGCCAAACGGTGGATGACCGGGCGTGTGGGCGATCGGGGCATTCGTGCGCTCCCTTGAAACGAGGCCCAACTGTAACGCCGCCCACCAAGAGCGTCGTCCCAATAGTTGAGTTACGGTCCCGGCAGCAGCGCCTCACTCTACCGCGCGGACGGTCGCGAGCAAGCTTTCCGGGGCGCCGAGATCCGATAGTTTACTTTCCCACGCCATCTGGACCTCACGCCACTCGCGTTCACCTGTGCCGTTCGTCTGAATGAGCAGGCGCCAGTTGTATTTGAGCCCGACCCGCTGAAGGAGTTGTCCAACCTCATACCCGTCCCAAGCCTGCCGGTCGCTGCCCTTCAGCCATGCCAGCGTCTGATCCCATGCCGCCTGGAACTCTTCCGTCACAATCATACCGATCCGAGCCTCCTGTAGGACAAGCGGGATTGTCCGGCGAGTGACGCACGCAGGAGCCGCTTACCCGACTCTATTTTGCGGGTGGCGGAGATAAGCCGAAAAATGAGCCTATGGTCAAGTGCTGTGTCCGAAAGGACAGTTCGGGTTATGGTGCGAGACCTGAAGCAACTTCTTGGCGCGCGGCTACGCGCCCGCCGCTTAGCCCTCAATCTGACCCAGGAGCAGGTTGCTGAAGCTATCACACGCACCGTCGAGACAGTGTCGAACCTTGAGCGCGGCAGAGCCTTTCCGGGCCTCGATACGTTGGAGCAATTGGGCCGAGTGCTCGACCTGCCGCTCGGTAGCTTGTTCGAGGAGGTGGGCACGATGGCGGTGTCCTCCCGGCGCGCAGAGCTGCGCGCCCGGCTACTCGCCCTTGCCGATGGGCTCGCCGACGCCGACTTGGAAATCGCGGTCCGACAGGTGGAGGCTCTAGCGCAGGGGAGGCTGCGGCGGCCGTGAGGCTCCGCTTTGACTTCTCCTTGACGCTTTCGCCGCCGCACGTAAGTAGAACGACACGTCCCGTCTGGCGCAGTCGTCGGGTAAATGGTGCATTACGGTCATCTTCGACGGGACCGATGTCACCGCTTTGGACTTGGAGGTTTCTCACTGATGGCTGCGCTTCGCCAAAACCGCCGTCCCACCATGCCCGGAGCGATCCTCAGGGCCCACTACATGGAGCCGCGTCGCATCAGCGTGACCGCCATGGCAGACGCGTTGGGTTTGAGCCGGAAGCACGTCAGCCAGATCGTAAACGGCCACAAAAGGCTCGATCCGACCACCGCAGCCCGTTTGGCAATCGTACTTGGAACCACACTGCGCTTCTGGATGAATCTCCAAGCCGCCGTCGATGAATGGGACGCCACGTTGGAAATCGCTGACTGGGCGCCCGGCGCAACTTTCGCGCCGCCGGCCAACGACGACTCGGCTGCAACGGCGACGTAGGAGCGTCCGCCAACGGCGCCGGCTAGCAGCAGGATCGTCGGCGTTCCATCTGGTCCGACACTGCGATAGTAGAGTTGTGCGAAGAGCGCCGCCCCGCGAGATCTGCGGAACCGGGCTAAGCCCCACGGGGTCGCGTGGAACGGCGCCAGTGGCTAATGTTCGTCCCGCTTATCAAACTTTGCGCAAAAGCCTGTGCGATTTCTCATCTTTTGCTTAACGCTCTATCAGATTCTGTTTAACAGCGGCACGTAACTCACTGATCTCATTGTTCAGGCTTTCTCATTTTTTGCGATATGGACCAACCCTGAGACGTCGGAAAAGGGGGCGGAGCCGCAAGGCTCCGTCCCTTTTTCTTTGAGGATTTCTTTGCAGATCAGCCGCGATGACGCAAATCGTTGTGGATGGCGGTTGCGGCGATCGCCGCCTCTCCCATGGCGACGGCGATCTGGTTGAGGGTTGAGACGACATCGCCGGCCGCATAGAAACCGGGAACCGAACTGCGTTGGTGCCGGTCGACGATCAGGCGCCCATCAGCATCCATCTCGGCACCAACCTGCTCGGCCAAACCGGACCGGGCGGTGATGCCCAGCGCCGAGTAGAGCGTATCGAAATCAAGGATTTGACCGCTCTCCAAGGTCAGGCGGGTGCTCTGGTCCGTCCCGGCATCGACTGCGGTCACCGGCTCCTCGATCACCGCGATGCCGGCGGCATCAAGGGCGATGCGCTCCTCCATTGTCAAAGTCATCGGCTCGCCCAGCGTCAGCAGGGTCACCGTCGGGCTGTAGGCGCGGATGAAGTTCGCTTCGCCGACCGCCTGCGCTCCATGGCCGAGGACGGCGATCCGCTTGTCGATGACCTCGTAGCCGTCGCAGATCGGGCAAACACGGATCAGTCCGCGCTGCATCGCCTCATAGAGATGAGATACCCGCGGCTGGCCGTCGATGACGCCGGTCGCCAGCAGAACGGTGGCGGCGTCCACCTCCCTGCCGTCTGCCAGCATGGCGCGGAAGCCGCCTGCCACCCGCTCCAGCGCGGATACCGACCCGGTCTCGATCTGGCCGCCATAGGTCTCGGCCTGGGCGCGGATGCGGGCGAGCAGATCGGTGCCGCGGATGCCTCCCGTGAAGCCGGCGAGGTTATGGGAGGTCGGAATCCAAGAGCAGCGGCTCTTCGCCTCGTCCACCACCAGGGCCGACCGGCGATAGCGGGCCAAGTAGATGGCGGCGGTCAAGCCTGCGGGACCACCGCCGACGATCAGGCAATCGAGCATGGGCTGCATGGCGTTCCTTGTCCTGAACCGGGCAAGCGAAACGTGCCCTTTGGTTCCTAGACAAGCGGAGCGGCCGGATGTCACGCTCGCCAGCAGTGAATGCACACAGCAAAAAGCCCGCCGAGCGTGAGCTCGGCGGGCTTTTCTTGATTTGGTTGCGGGGGCAGGATTTGAACCTGCGGCCTTCAGGTTATGAGCCTGACGAGCTACCGGGCTGCTCCACCCCGCGGATGTCTCGGTATGGGATGATGGACGGTGACGATGCCAGCGTGTTTGCTTCGGTTTGACGTCTCTTGAGCCTGAGTGACCTGGCGGCGACCTACTCTCCCACGTCTTAAGACGCAGTACCATTGGCGCGGAGGCTTTTCACGGCCGAGTTCGGGATGGGATCGGGTGTTTGACACCTCGCCATGACCACCAGGTCACCAAGGCTCAAGACCGACGCTAATCCGAAGCGTATCGCTGTTCAGTGCAAGTGAGTTGAGGATGTATCGAACTGGCGGTGTTGCGTCAAGCAGGGCCCAACAAGCAGGCTTGCTGCTGCGCATGGCGCGGTTTGTGGGGTCGAGATCAAGCCGATCGAGCGATTAGTAAGGCTTAGCTTCAGACATTGCTGCCCGTCCACATGCCTCCTATCGACGTGATGGTCTGTCACGGCTCTCAAGGGAGCTCTGGTTTAGAGGTGGGTTTCCCGCTTAGATGCTTTCAGCGGTTATCCCGTCCATACTTAGCTACCCGGCCATGCCACTGGCGTGACAACCGGTGCACCAGAGGTATGTCCATCCCGGTCCTCTCGTACTAGGGACAGATCCTCGCAAAACTCCGACACCCACGGCAGATAGGGACCGAACTGTCTCACGACGTTCTAAACCCAGCTCACGTACCACTTTAATCGGCGAACAGCCGAACCCTTGGGACCTGCTCCAGCCCCAGGATGTGATGAGCCGACATCGAGGTGCCAAACGACTCCGTCGATATGGACTCTTGGGAGTCATCAGCCTGTTATCCCCGGCGTACCTTTTATCCGTTGAGCGATGGCCCGTCCACGTGGAGCCACCGGATCACTATGGCCGACTTTCGTCTCTGCTCGACTTGTCAGTCTTGCAGTCAGGCGGGCTTATGCCATTGCACTCGACGAGCGATTTCCGACCGCTCTGAGCCCACCATCGCGCGCCTCCGTTACACTTTGGGAGGCGACCGCCCCAGTCAAACTACCCGCCATGCAGGGTCCCGGACCCGGATCACGGGCCACGGTTAGATGCCAGAGACTTCAAGGGTGGTATTTCAAGGTTGGCTCCACCCGGGCTGGCGCCCGGGCTTCCAAGCCTCCCACCTATCCTACACATGAAGTCCCTAGCACCACTGCAAAGCTGTAGTAAAGGTGCACGGGGTCTTTCCGTCTGACCGCGGGAACTCCGCATCTTCACGGAGAGTTCAATTTCGCTGAGTTGGTGTTGGAGACAGCGGGGAAGTCGTTACGCCATTCGTGCAGGTCGGAACTTACCCGACAAGGAATTTCGCTACCTTAGGACCGTTATAGTTACGGCCGCCGTTTACCGGGGCTTCAATTCAAGGCTTGCACCTCTCCTCTTAACCTTCCGGCACCGGGCAGGCGTCAGACCCTATACGTCGCCTTGTGTGGCTTCGCAGAGCCCTGTGTTTTTAGTAAACAGTCGCTACCCCCTGGTCTGTGCCCCCCGCCATGGCTTGCGCCACAACGGGGCCCTCTTCTTCCGAAGTTACGAGGGCAATTTGCCGAGTTCCTTCAACACCATTCTCTCAAGCGCCTGGGTATACTCTACCAGTCCACCTGTGTCGGTTTGGGGTACGGTCTATACGGCGGGGCTATTTCCTGGAACGGGTCCACAGCATGTCCAATCCGATAAGGACATACACGCTTTCCCATCCGTCACCTCCGCCAGGCCCACGATTATTAACGTGGTTCCCATCGACTACGCCTTTCGGCCTCGCCTTAGGGGCCGGCTCACCCTGCGTGGATTAACCTTGCGCAGGAACCCTTGGACTTTCGGCGACAGTGTTTCTCACACTGTTTGTCGCTACTCATGTCAGCATTCTCACTTCCGATACCTCCAGGCGGCCTCACGGACACCCTTCGCAGGCTTACGGAACGCTCCGCTACCACGTGATCAAAGATCACATCCGCAGCTTCGGTACACGGCTTGAGCCCCGATACATTTTCGGCGCAGGCCGGCTTAACTAGACCAGTGAGCTATTACGCTTTCTTTAAAGGATGGCTGCTTCTAAGCCAACCTCCTGGTTGTCATGGCCTTCCCACATCCTTTCCCACTTAGCCGTGATTTGGGGACCTTAGCTGGCGGTCTGGGCTGTTTCCCTCTCGACGATGGACCTTAGCACCCACCGTCTGTCTGCCGGACTGCACTCTGCGGTATTCGGAGTTTGGTTAGGTTTGGTAAGGCTCGCGCCCCCCTAGCCCATCCAGTGCTCTACCCCCGCAGGTGATATCCGACGCGCTACCTAAATAGCTTTCGCGGAGAACCAGCTATTTCCTGATTTGATTGGCCTTTCACCCCTAGCCACAGGTCATCTCCGACTTTTTCAACAGGCGTGAGTTCGGTCCTCCAGTGCGTGTTACCGCACCTTCAACCTGCCCATGGCTAGATCATCAGGTTTCGGGTCTAAAGCATGCAACTCGGTCGCCCTATTCAGACTCGCTTTCGCTGCGCCTCCACCTACCGGCTTAAGCTCGCTGCATACTCTAAGTCGCTGACCCATTATACAAAAGGTACGCCGTCACCCCATGAAGAGGCTCCGACTGCTTGTAGGCATCCGGTTTCAGGAACTGTTTCACTCCCCTTGTCGGGGTGCTTTTCACCTTTCCCTCACGGTACTGGTGCACTATCGGTCACTGAGGAGTACTTAGGCTTGGAGGGTGGTCCCCCCATGTTCAGACAGGGTTTCACGTGCCCCGCCCTACTCGAGCATTCGATCCGGTTTATCCGTACGGGGCTATCACCCGCTATGGCCCGACTTTCCAGACGGTTCCGGTTATGTAGATCGAATGACTG